>JAYVUD010000349.1:0-25902 GCA_043788335.1 Chloracidobacterium sp.
CGGCCTTTCGGGCATTTCAGTCATACGGTTGATACACCTCCAAAGAACACTTTTAGAACCTCGTCAGCCATCGGGGCGAGCGGATATGAACGTTTGGACAATATCCAGTTGGTCACCATTTCATCGAGGGCTCCGTAAAGTATCTTGGCGCCGACGATCGGTTTCAGGTCCGGGCGAAAGACGCCCGCCGCCTGACCATCTTCGATCGTCTGGCGGATGATGTCCAAATACTCGGCAAAGCCCGTTGCCGAAAACTCCTCCATAAATTTGCTGGAGCCCCGCAACTCTATCTGAAACACTACTGCCATGTCGCGGTCAGCTCCGAGCTTTTCCAAGTGAAGCTTGGCTATCCGCCGAATTCGATCGACCGGATTCTCGATCGAGGCGATCTCACGCCTCGCTTCATCGATAAATTCGGCCATCGCTCGGTCAAATATCGAATGTAGTACGTCGTCCTTGCTCTTGAAATATAGGTAAACGGTGCCGTCCGCGACACCGGCCGCGCCCGCGATATCCGCGACCTTCGAATTGAAAAAACCATTGCTTGCAAATACCTTGATCGCCGCCCGCAGTATCGCTTCGCGCTTATCGGTAATTATGGTTTTGGCGGACGAACCCGAACGGGTATTTCGCGGCATAGGTTCAGTAATGAATGAACGGTCATTCAGTCTGCATTAGGCTATACTAAAAGCCTAAAACAAATCAAGAAAAATCGTGGGTTCGATTGTATTTTATTTGTAACAGTGACTTAAAGAGCTACGGACGAGCGTCTTACGTCTCCGCACACGGGACACATGATGTCTGTAGATGTGGGGTTCCGGCAGTCAAACTCACCCGTCCGACTCGCTTAACGTTTACGGACCGGCCGGAAAGAAATGGCGGAGAGAACAGGACTCGAACCTGCAAGCCCTTACGGGCGGTAGTTTTCAAGACTACTGCATTACCAATTATGCTATCTCTCCGCACCCGCGGGCGAACAAGAAATATACCAAAATTTCGATGTAAAATAAACTATTTCTTTGCCGCCAATCGCGATAGTGCATCACGGACACCGTCGACACCCTTCAGGCCGGTCGCCCGGTACTCGATATAACCGTCGCTGTTGATCACAACGTGGGTCGGAAACCCAACGCTCAGGTCGCCGCTGTTGTCGGCGTTCCCAAAGTTCAAAAGCATCTCCTTTCCCGCGGACGGAACGATGTGGTAATTAAATGGATGTTTAGTGACGAACTTGGTGATGTCGGCCGCATTGCTTGACGACATACCGACAAATACAACATCCGGATACGCGTCGACGATCGCATTGAGCCGCGGTATTTCTTCCATACATGGTGGACAGCCGACATACCATAGATTGTAGACGACGACCTTGCCGGCAAAATCGCGCGTGTTCAGCTTGGCGCCCGACATATCGGTCAAGATCATGGCCGGAGCCGGCAGCTTTCCTACCATTCGATATTCCTGGCCCGAAACAAAGCTAGTAACGAGCAATACGAAAATAGACGCAAAAATCAAACGCATGACACATTTCCCCGATCGAGAATCTTTTGTATATCTGATAGGTCGTGATAATACCTCACTTTTCGAATATGCCAAAACAAAAACCCCGCCGAGACGTTCGACGGGGCGAAAAAACTTCTTTCAACGAGCCTAATTTTTTGTTAACAATTGATTGATCCGCGATTCGAGTTCGTCGGTTCTGTCCCAACCTCCCGACCGGTAGGCCAGCGTTCCTGATGTATCGACGACAAAATACGACGGAAAACCCATATCCAGATTGCCCTCGCTGTCGCGATCGGCGTACTTGAGCAAAATGCCGAAACTGTCCGGCAGAATATGAAATTTGAACGGGTTAGATCTGAGGTAAATGTTGAGTTTGTCTTCGTTGTCGAGTGTTAACGCTAAAAATACTACCCTAGATTCATCGAATTTCGTTAAAAAACTGTTAAGCTTCGGGATCTCGTTGCGGCATATCTCGCATTTTGTCGACCAAAACGTAACGACGACGACCTTGCCACGCATTGCCGCCAGGTCGTAGAAATTGCCGTCGAGAGCCGGAGCCGAAAAGACCGGCGCCGCGTTGCCGGGCCTCAGCGACGACTGGGCAAGAGCCGCGGTCGACAGTACCATAATGAGAGTGATGAAAAGTGTAATTCGCATTGTTTGCCGTTCGGGAGGATGATGCCGTTATACATTGTATAACACCCCTAAGTAAAACATATTGCTAATGGGTCCTACATTCAGAAAACTGATGCCTCGACGTGCACCGCACTCCGGCGGAACGTCACCACGATAAATGTTAAACTCTAGCAAATGCTTCTCGAATCACTCGAAGCCGTAGATTTTCGCAATTTACAGGGCAACATTACGTGCCGCGGCGGCCTCAACATTTTTGTCGGCGAAAACGGCCAGGGCAAGACCAACTGGCTCGAGGCGATCTATTTTCTTGCGACGGCACGGTCGTTCCGCACGTCTAAACTGACCGAGGCCGTCGGCTTCGGTCGCGAACTTGCCATCGTTCGCGGCGCCGTCCGCGAATCGCCCGAGATCGTCCGTGACCTGCAGACGTCGATCCAGGGCAACACCAAGACGCTCTCCGTCAACGGTAAAAAAGAGACCGTCCAGCGGTACTTGGGCCAACTGCACGCCGTTGTTTTCAACGCCGACGAACTCGAGACAGTCCGCGGTTTGCCGGACGCCCGCCGACGCTTTTTGGACGCGGGCATCGTCTCACTCCACCCGCCGTTCGTTCAGACGTTTAGCGATTACAGCCGAGTGCTGCGGCAAAAAAACGCACTTCTCCAAACTGCCCGTGACGCCGAATACTCGCTCGACAAGACGGCCGAAATGCTCGCCCCGTGGAATGAGCAGATGGCCACGCTCGCGACCCGCATCCACCGTGCCCGCGTCCGGTTTGTCGAACGCCTTAACGGCGTTTTCGAAAAGAAACTCTTCGGCCGCGAGGGACTCACGGTCCGCTATCAGTCGTCGCTGGAGGGCAAGGGCGATCTCGGCGAGTTTCAGGCTCTGATCACCGAGCGTCTCGCCCTACGCGTCCAGGCAGAACTAGTCGCCGGCCACGCTCTGATCGGCACGCACCGCGACGATATGGAACTGCAGTTCGACGGCCACGACCTTCGCAAATTCGGCTCCGCCGGCCAGCAGCGAAGTGCACTGCTCCTGCTCCAACTCGCCAATATCGCCGTCTACCACGCCACCCGCGGCGAATATCCGCTCTTTCTCCTCGACGACATCGACGCCGAACTCGATTACCGCCGCATCGGCCAACTGCTAGAGTTTCTCAGCGGCAAAACACAAACCTTTGTCTCCACCTCAAAGGATAGTTTTGTCGAGAAATTCGGGGCCGCTGCAAATGTGTTTGGCGTCCGCAATGGTATTGCCGTCTGTCAGAACCAAAGTGATTGATTTTTTGACGTTTTCTTGTCACAATACAGCGTTATGCTAACGAGCGATCGACAGGTCCCAAGGATAAATGCTCTGCCCGCCGGGATGTTGCCGGAGAGCGCTATTCGCATTGAGTTGGAAGAAGGCGCTCTCATATTCAAGGCCTCCGAAAGTGTGAATGAAAGGATCGAGGATCTACTCAGTAAAGAAAAGCAGGGATTGCTTACCGCTTTTGAGATAAATGAACTGAACCAATTTGAAGAGATAGATGACTATCTCAGTTTCTTAAACCGCCTCACCCGAAACCTTGCTCTGGAGCAAAAAGAGGAAACTCGGCTTGTCTCGTAAAATTCAAGCAAAAATACGACGGGCTATTCGATTGCGTGCCGAATATCTTTGTGAATACTGCCACGCAAATGAACGTTGGCAATGTGTCGGATTTACTATAGATCATATAAGTCCGGGCGGCAGCGACGATATCGAAAATCTTGCTTTGGCCTGTTTTCACTGTAATCGAAGAAAATCCAACAAAACTGAGGTCTTCAACATTGCGGCCGGACATACCATCCTCTTGTTCAATCCTCGCACCGATCTTTGGACCGATCATTTCGAATGGTCTGAGGACGGGACCCTGATAATCCCAAAGACCTTGGTCGGTAGAGCGACCGTAGATCTTCTCGACCTTAACCGCTCTCGATTCCGTCATATTCGCGGGGCCGACGTTCTCGTCGACCGACATCCTCCCACGACTGATCGATAAGCACTCTTGGGATCGGCCAAACTTCAATAAAATCAACGCCTTCACTGCACTTTTGGGCTGTCAAAATGCCCCGATTTTTGATATGATTTGGAGGTGAAGATTAAGGGTGACAAAAGTGGTGCAATGGCTCGGTTGCAGACGGTTCGCGTTGCCATTTGGCTTGCGTTTGTCGTTTTGGTACTTGTGATCACCGGACTCGGTCAAAATTTCAGGCCGGCCGAGCAGTTAGACCCGCTGGTTAGCGGAAATCCGAACGCGAAAATAAAGTTCGAAGTCTTTTACGATCTTCAATGTCCGACGTGCGCGAGTTTCCATTCGATCCTGAATATGGTTGAGCGGAAATTTCCGGGCAAAACGTTTATGACATTCAGGCATTTCCCGCTCGGCATTCCCGCCCATGATAAGGCGATAATGGCTGCTCGAGTTGTCGAAGCGGCCCATCGGCAGGGCAAGGGCCGTAAAATGCTAGACGTCATCTTGGCGAACCAACGTGTTTGGACATCGACGAAGAGAGCGAAAACGATCTTATTTGGGTACGCAGTCAAACTCAGGCTCGAAATGCGGCAATTTCGCGAAGATTTTGAGAGTGACGAGGTTATCCGCAGAGTAGTACACGATATGGAATTAGCGCGGTTTCTGGAGTTGGGTGCGACTCCGACAGTTTTTCTTAACGGCAAAGAACTGTCACCGGTCGAGTTTCTCGAATTGGAGACCGTTGTCAGAAACATCGTTGATAAGAGGTAATTGAAATTGACAAAACCAAAACAAGAATACGGCGCAGATTCGATCACAGTACTTGAGGGGCGCGATGCGGTGCGCAAGCGTCCGGCGATGTACATCGGATCGACCAGCGAGATCGGGCTCCACCATTTGGTTTACGAGGTGGTCGATAATTCGGTTGACGAGGCCCTCGCGGGTTACTGCGACACGATCGAGGTCACCATCCACATGGATAATTCGATCACCGTCGTGGATAACGGCCGCGGTATTCCGACCGACATGCACAAACAGGAGGGCCGTTCGGCCGCCGAGGTCGTCATGACGATCCTGCACGCGGGCGGCAAGTTCGACTCCAATTCGTACAAGGTGTCGGGCGGCCTGCACGGCGTCGGCGTCAGTTGCGTCAACTTTTTGAGCGAATACCTGCGGCTCGAGATCTGGCGTGACGGCGAGACGCACGAGATGGAGTTTGAGGCCGGCATCTCGCTTGCTCCGCTCAAAAAGACCGGCACGACGACAAAACGCGGGACCAAGATCACTTTTCGTCCTGATTCGAGCATTTTCGAAACCACCGTCTACAGCTTTGAAAAGCTGTCCGAGCGTCTTCGCGAAAAAGCCTTTCTGAACAAGGGCATCCGCATCTTTATCAAAGACGAACGCGAGGAGCCCGAAAAATCGCACGAGTTTTACTATAAGGGCGGCATCGCCGAATTCGTTAAGCATCTCAACCGCAACAAAAGCCCGCTCCACGACGAACCGCTCTATTTCGAGGTTGTCGCCGACGATCTCTCGATCGAGGTGTCGATGCAGTACAACGACAGCTACGACGAAAAGATATTTTCGTTTGCCAACAACATCAATACCGTCGACGGCGGCACGCATCTCTCCGGTTTTCGCGGTGCGATCACGCGTACGATCAACGCCTATGCCGAGAGTTCGGGAATGGTCAAAAATGCCAAGGTCGCTCTCACCGGCGACGACGTTCGCGAGGGACTGGTCGCTGTGATCAGCGTAAAGATCCCGCAGCCGCAGTTCGAGGGCCAGACCAAGGGCAAACTCAACTCGCCGGTCAAGGGTCCGGTCGAATCTTTCCTCAATGAAAAACTCGGTGAGTTTTTTGAGCAAAACCCGGCCGTGGCCAAAAAGATAGTCGGCAAGGCTGTCGATGCCGCCCGTGCCCGTGACGCTGCCCGCAAGGCTCGCGAGATCGTCCGCAAATCGGCTCTCGGCACATCGACGCTGCCCGGCAAGCTCGCCGACTGTCAGGAAAAGGATCCGGCACTTTCAGAGATCTACATCGTCGAGGGTGACTCGGCCGGCGGGTCGGCCAAACAGGGCCGCGACCGCAAAAATCAGGCAGTTCTGCCGCTCAAAGGTAAGATCCTGAACGTCGAGAAAGCCCGCTTTGACAAGATGCTCGGGCACGGCGAAATTAAAGCGCTAATCACCGCCCTCGGCACCGGCATCGGCAAAGAGGATTTTGATGTCTCGAAACTGCGATACCATAAGATATGCCTGATGACCGACGCCGACGTCGACGGCAGCCATATCCGCACTCTGCTGCTCACTTTCTTTTATCGGCAGATGCCCGAGCTGCTTGAAAATGGCTACGTCTACATCGCTCAACCGCCGCTCTACAAGGTCAAACGCGGCAAAAAAGAAGAGTACATCAAGGACGAAAAGGCGATGTTTCGCTACCTGATGCGGATGGCGACCTCCGAGTCGCAGATCAGCTCAAACGGGCGTCCGATGGAGGGCCGCGAACTGTCTAAGGCGCTCGAGCAGACGACCGAACTCAAAAACTACTCGTCCCGCCTCGCCCGCCGCGTGCACAATGACCCGAAGCTCGTCGAGATCCTGCTCGACGCGTTCGCCGGCAAGGACGGCATTTTGACCAAGCACACGGTCCGCCTACGAAAGATCTTTGGCGAACAGGAGATGATGGCCGAGATCGAGGGCAAACTCGTCGACGGCGGCTACAATGCCGAACTCAGCGGCGACCCCGAACACGGCCTGCTCGAGATCGACATCGCCTACCCGAACGGTCAGACGCTCAAGATCGACTGGAACCTAGCGAGCTACGTCGAATTTCAAAAGGCGGTCGATCTGCGAAAATCGCTGGAGATCGACTTTCCCGCACCGTTCGTCCTCGGCGAGGGCGGCAAGAGCGAAACGGTCGCCTCACGCGAAGAGTTGCTCGAACGCGTAATGGCGATGGCCAAAAAAGACCTCTCGATCCAGCGGTACAAGGGCCTCGGCGAGATGAATCCCGAACAGCTCTGGGAAACCACGATGGACCCGACCAAACGCACGATGCTGCAGGTCCGCATCGAGGACGCCATCGAGACCGACGGCATCTTTACCGTCCTGATGGGCGACCAGGTCGAGCCCCGTCGTAAATTCATCGAGGACAATGCCCTCGACGTCAAAAATCTCGACGTGTAAAATACCTTTGACCTCGTTTTACCGGAAACGCGGAGAGATCATTTGGTTTCTCCGCGTTTTCTATTTTTGGCCGTTTAGAGATGGATACTACATTGGCTTGGCGCTATTCTTAGTCTCGATCAAATATTCCCCGCGAGGTGCCGCCGATGCGTAAGGTCATTTTATCCGCGATTGTTCTCGTAGCTTGTTTCATTTTTCAGGATACGTTCCTGGCCTCGGCTCAACAGCAGCCGAAAGCTCCTGAAACTGTTTACCTGCTCCGCCCGGCAGCCGTCTTTGACGGCGAGTCACCTGAACTACACAGCCGCTGGGTTGTACTCGTCCGCGGCGAAAAGATCGAGGCGGTCGGTCCGGCCGCCGATGTCAAAGTCCCGGTTGATGCAAAAGTGATCGACCTGCCGAACGTCACCTTGATGCCCGGTCTTATCGACGCCCACTCGCACGTGCTGCTTCATCCTTATTCCGAAACGCCGTGGAACGACCAGGTCGCCCGCGAGGCACTGTCCCTACGCACCGCACGTGCGACCAATCATCTTCGAAGTACGCTCATGGCGGGATTTACCACCATCCGCGATCTCGGCACCGAAGGAGCAGGCTATGCCGACGTCGGCCTCAAGCAGGCGGTTAACCAGGGCATCATTCCGGGCCCGCGGATGTTCGTCGCCACCCGAGCGATCGTCGCGACCAACACCTATGGCCCCAAGGGCTACGCTGCCGAATGGGACGTGCCGCAAGGTGCCGAGGAGGCTGACGGAATCGACTCGCTGACCCGTGTGGTCCGCAGCCAGATCGGCAAAGGTGCCGATTGGGTCAAGCTCTATGCCGACTATCGTTGGGGAGCAGGCAACGTTGCCCACCCGACGTTCACGCTCGAGGAGCTAAAGCTCGCCGTCGAGGTCGCTCATAGTGCCGGCATACCGGTCGCGGCCCACGCGTCGAGCACCGAGGGAATGCGGCGTGCGATTCTCGCCGGCGTTGATACCATCGAACACGGCGACGGCGGCACACCCGAGATCTTTCGCCTGATGAAAAAGCACGGCACCGCGCTGTGCCCGACGCTCGCCGTCGCAGGTGCCAATGCCGAAAAGAAAAAGGCCGTCTTTCAGGAAGCTCTAAAGGCCGGCGTAACCATTGCCAGCGGCAGCGACGTCGGTGTCTTCGCCCACGGCGACAACGCCCGCGAGATCGAAGCGATGGTCAATTTTGGCATGCCGCTGATCGACGCTCTCCGCTCCGCGACCTCGATCGACGCACGCGTGCTAAAACAGGACGACAAGTTTGGCCGCGTTAAGGCCGGCCTTTTCGCCGACCTCATCGCCGTCGAGGGCGACCTCGGAACCGACGTCACCACCATCCGCCGAGTGCGGTTCGTCATGAAAAACGGAGTTATCTACCGGCAACCGTAATCCAACCTTTCGAGGCAAGGCCGCGGGGCAGACCAAAACGAGCGAGCACCGGGCCATGAGATCACTGTTGAACGAGGGCCCATCGCGTACCTCGCAGCCGATCGTCGGAAAATTAATCGTATTGCCTCGCCGCGCCATTTGGCGTTATAGTTGGGAAATAATGAAAAGATCCGGGTTGTTTCTCGTCCCATTCGTCGTTCTCGTTTTTTTGGCCTCGGCGACGGCCTCCTTTGGACAAACGCCAAAGCCCTCGCCGCCGCCGCCGCCCGAGGACACAGACGTCGTTAAGATCACGACAAAATTAGTTCAGGTCGACCTGCTCGTCGTCGACAGGGACGGCAAGCAGGTCACCGACCTCAAGGCGTCAGATTTCGAACTGCTTCAGGACGGCAAGCCGCAGCGGATAACTGATTTTTCGTATGTCAATACGGAACAGCGTTCGGCTGCTCGCGTCGAACAGACCATCACTGACAAAAACGCTCCGGCCGCGCCGCCCGTCCGCCTCAGGACGGGAGATTTTGGCCGCGTGATTACGTTCATCGTCGACGACGGCAATTGTGCGGCTTCGATCGTCGGCATAGGATCGGCAAAGGCGGGCATCGAAAAGTTTATCCGCGAACAGATGCTGTCTAACGATGTCGTTGCGATCTACCAGACGCGGTCCGGCAGCAGCGTGTTTCAGCAATACACCAACGACAAGGCCCAGTTGCTCAAGGCCACAGCCAAACTCCGCTGGAATCCGCCGAGCGGTTCCTGCGGCTCGGGCGACGGCAGTTTTTACGACGCCGCCAAGGCAAATACCTATAACAAGACTGGCCCCGACGGCACGTCCACCACTATCACCATCGAGTCGGCCGATGAAAAGTCCAGCCGCGAGGCACGCGAAGATTCGATCCGTAATAATCAGGTCGTTGGCTCGCTCGGCGTTATTCGCTATGTGGTCGACGGCCTGCAGCGGATACCGGGCCGAAAGGTCCTGTTTTTTCTGTCCGACGGCCTGCCGTACCGCTCGCGTGCGGGCAGTACGCTGAGTGGCGCCGACGCGATGCGTGACCTGACCGATCTCGCCAACCGTTCATCTGTCGTGTTAAACACCATCGATGCCCGCGGCCTGTTTGACCCGTCCATGATCGAGGCTCGCGACGAGGTGCTGACCAAGGACGACATGATGGCGTCGTCCAAGATCGTCGCCTCACGTGAAAAGGACGTTCGCGATTCGCAGGACGGCCTGGCATTTTTGGCGGACGAAACGGGCGGCACGTTTACGCGAAACGTCAACAACCTCGACAGCCCGATCAAGCAGGACCTCGATCTCGAAAAGGGCTATTACCTGCTCGCCTACGAACCGAGCGACGAGACCTTTAGGAGTAAGAAATTTAACAAGATCAAGGCCCGCGTCAGTCGCCCTGGGCTACGTGTGATTTCGCGTTCCGGCTTTATGGGGATTCCGGACCAGACGGCAAAGGTCAAAAAGCGGACCGGCGACAGCGAACTTTACGAGGCGATCGTCGCACCTCTGCCGCGTCCGGGCCTCGCGGTGCGCCTCTCGGCGTTTTTTGCCAATGCGGCGCCGGGCGGCAATTTTGTCCGATCGCTCTTTCACCTTGACGGCAACGAGATCACGTTTGTCGATGATGCCAATGGCATGAAAAAAGTCGTGCTCGATGTCGTCGCCGTTACGCTCAATGAGAAAAATGCGGTGGCCGACGAATTTACACGCACCCACACGCTCAAGTTTGACGCTGCGACCGTCCAGCGCATCAAGGCAAACGGGCTCATCTACTCGGCCGACGTGCCGGTCAAGACGCCCGGCACGTATACATTCCGCGTGGCCGTGCGTGACGAGGGCAGCAAGCTGATCGGGACCGCGAGCCAGGTCATTCAGGTGCCTGACCTCAAACGGCCAAGCCTCTATCTCTCGGGCCTGACCGTCACCGGCGTTGACGCCAAGGGCAAATTTGAGATACCGCGTGCATCCACCCCCGAGACGGCCATATCGCTGCCGCCGTCGACCGCGGTACCCGCCATCCGCGAATTTCGCCGCGGGTCTATCGTCG
Organism: Chloracidobacterium sp.; assembly: GCA_043788335.1. Lineage (GTDB taxonomy): Bacteria > Acidobacteriota > Blastocatellia > Pyrinomonadales > Pyrinomonadaceae > OLB17. The sequence continues at coordinate 10,794 of JAYVUD010000349.1, forward strand.
CCTACGCATACACGATCTACAACGCCGTCCTTGCGCGTGGAGACGGCCGTCCGAAGCTCGAGATCCGAATGAACCTCTACAAAGACGGCAAACTGATCCTCGAGGGCCCCGCACAATCGGCGGATCTGCAAGACCAATCCGATTGGGCACGCATCGCCGATTTCGCCTATTTGCGGCTTAATCCGCAGACCGAACCCGGCGACTACGCCCTGCAGATCATCATCCGCGACCTGTTGGCACCGCCAAAGCAATCAACTTCGAGCCAGTGGGTCGATTTTGAGGTGATCCATTAACATCGTTGTTCGGCCGCATCTGACATAGAGCAGCCGAGCGTAGTATCAAAAAGGCAGTAGTTTTAGCCTCAAAAACAAGGAGATCAAATGAAATTTGCGAAATACACGTTTCTTGTCGGCGGAACACTCGGGTTGCTCGCATTGCTGCCACAGTATTTTCTTGAGTCTAAGGTCGGCATTGACACGCCCCCGGCGATCACCCATCCTGAGTTTTTCTACGGATTTCTCGGCGTCGCCATCGCGTTTCAGATCGCGTTCCTGATCATCGCCAGCGATCCGGTCAAATACCGCCTGATGATACTGCCTTCGATCGTCGAAAAATTCAGCTTTGGCATCGCGGTAATGGTCCTTTTCCTGACCGGCCGCGCCGCCGGCCAGATCGTCATTGCCGGATCGCTTGACCTGATCCTCGGCCTGCTGTTCATCGTCAGCTGGTTCAAGCTCTCGTCCGCCCCGGACGCCCCTGTCATCACCGAGTCGGTCAACTAAGACACATGATGTCATATAAATGGGCAAAAGGGCACAAAGTATTAACTCTGTGCCCTCCGTGCCTCCGTGAAGAATATTCTAGATCACGTCCCGCCGTGCTGTACCATTGATCTCAAGTATCAGATCAGCGCCGTAGGCTTTGGCCGGCGTCTGGTAACCGGGCGTGAAGTTGCCGGCGAGTATCTTTTCGGCGATGTTGAGGGCGGCGTGTGCCGTCACCGTGTAACCCTCGGGTCCCTGCAGCCTCGCCTCGGCCGATCTGCCGTCGGCGTCGGTCGCTTTGCCCCAGAGCAGCGTTCGGCCCTTGGCCCGTTCGGCGTCCGTTGGGCCGCCCGCCGGTATTTTGCCCTGCAGGTATTTTTGGAACGGCCCGGTGGCCAGCAGCCAGCCTAGGTAACGGCTCATTTTCATCATCTTGAGGTTCGACGGCGGCACCACCGTAAAGACCTCGATGTTGGGTATCCCGGTCGAGTAGAACGCCGTCGAAACGTCGCCCCAGGGAATGGTCACGCCGGTTTTTGTGACCTCGCCAAAGTCGATCTCGCGTGTCCGCCATGCCGCCGGGACGGGCGTGATCATGCCGTCGCGGCGAACCGCACCGCCGCGGCCGACATTCATTATCATCGTCGCCTGGGTGCCATGCGAGAGCCGTCCCATGCCGTAAAATGCCAGCGAGAGATGGGTCGCGGTCGGCAGACGGTCCTTGAGATGTTTCGCCAAACAGTCAGACGGCACGACGTCAAAACCAACGCCGGGCATTATCATAACGCCGGCGGCGGCGGCCTTTTTATCGAACGCCGCACACGTCTCAAAAACGCTGATCTCGCCCGTGATGTCCGTGTAGTGTTTTCCGTTGCGAATGCACGCCTCGACCATGGGCCGCGATGTGATCGAAAACGGCCCGGCGCAATGCAGCACCATGTCGACCTCTTGCAGCGCCGCGTCGACCTTTGCCGTGTCGTCGAGAGAAAAAACGCGATGATCAAAATCGTACTTTGCCGCGATCTCCGGGATCTTCGCCTCATTTCGCCCCGCAAGAATGGGCTTGAGCCCACGCTCCGCCGCATAACGCGTGATCAGTTCGCCGGTGTATCCGTTTGCTCCGTAGATCAGAAATGTATTTGCCATAGGATTATTTTGTGTCGTGGTTCGCGAGTATCTCCTGCACCCGCCCAACCTGTCCGTCGGCCAACCTCACCTTGATCCCGTGCGGGTGGTTTGGCGAATTGGTCAGCAGGTCTTTGACAATGCCGATCGTCAGTTTGCCGGTCCGCTGGTCCTGTTTGAGGACGATGGCGACTCTGAGGCCCGGTTTGATGTTGTTTCGCGTGCGGTGCGGCATCTATACGTGGTGGCCGTCGGCTTCGATCATCCGGTGGAGTAGCATCATTTGGCCGGCGTGATAGGCGTTATGGTCGGCGACGAGCAGCACCTCGCGAAGCAGTGTCTTGCCGGTGCCGTGCGGGATCTCGGCAAAAAGGTCCAAGGTCTCGTCCGCCACCAGATCGCACATGCTTTCCAGATCGGCAAAAACCTGTTCCGAACTCCGCCGCCAGTCTTCGGCGGTGCCGATCTCCGGGTTCCAGTACCCGGCCGGAAACTCGGGCGAGACGTGTTTCGGGTTGCGGCAAAATTCCAAAATGTCCCACTGGGCGATTCGGGCGTGCTCTAGCAGTTCCCAGGCGGTGTGCGGCGAATGTTCAACGCGGGTGTCGATCTCGTTGATCGGAAACGATTTGATCGCCGTCGCCAGGTGAATGTGGGCCGATCTGCCCTTGAGCAATTCAAGTAGATGCTTTCTGAGTTCCGTGTTCATATTTGGGGAAAGATCTGCAATCCCAAGTCCTGTGTATCTCTGAGTCTATCCAAAAAATCGTCGCGGTCAATCTCGCATGCGCCTAAAGCCCCGAGATGCGGCGTCATCACCTGGGCGTCGAGCCACGTCGCGCCGCACGAACGGAGATGATCGATGAGATGGAGCAGGGCTAGTTTGGATGCGTTCGGCGATTTGAAAAACATACTTTCGCCGCAAAAAACGCCGCCCGCGTCGACGCCGTAGAGCCCGCCGACAAGCTCGCCGCGTCGGTCCCACGCCTCGACGCTGTGCGCCATTCCGGCATTGTGAAGCTCGGTGTACGCCTTTTCAAATTCGCTCGTGATCCACGTGCCCCCTTGGCCGGGACGATGGGCGAGCGAACACTCGTGGATGACATCGGCAAAAGCCCGGTCAAACGTAAACGTGAATTCGCCCTTTCGCCGGACCTTCGCCAAGCTCCGCGGAACCCGTAGATCGGCAAAATTGAGAATTGCTCGGGGATCCGGACAGTGCCACGGCAGCGGTATCCCGACCGTGTACCACGGAAAAATACCGGCTCGATAGGCGTTTCGTAGATTTTCGATCGTCACCCGCCCGCCAAAATGCACCACGCCATCCGCCGGATACATGTACTGCCCGAGAACGACCCAACCGAGGTACTCAAAGCTGCGTGGATCCGGAAAATCGATCGTGTGCATAGGTTGATATTACCGCAGCGACGCCGAGACGCGGAGGAATAAATCCGAAATTAGCCGCCGACCAACGCAGACAGTGCAGATAAGATAATAGTTCCTATTCCCATCTTCGTTATCCGCGTAGATCCGCCGCACGAGCTCTTTCTCTGCGCCTCAGCGTCTCCCGCGGTGAATTGCCACCTAGACAACTTTCAACTTCCACTTACCGCGCCTGAACAGCAGTCCGCTCGCCACCGCCAGCATCGAAAAAGCCAGCGTGATCGCCCAAAACACGCCCGCCGGGCCCATTTCGAAACGGTACGCCAGCGTATACGCGAGCGGTATTTCAAACACCCAAAATATCAGCAGGTTGAGATATGTCGGTGTCCACGTGTCGCCGGCACCGTTGAACGCGGTCTCGAGCACCATGCCCAACCCGTAAAATGCAAAGCCGAACGCGATGATGTGTAGGGCCGAGGTGCCGTAACGAACAACCTCAGGTTCAGCGGAAAAGAAACCGATGATTGGATGTGAGAACAGAAAAAATATGACCCCGATGGCAAAATAGACGCCGAAATTGAACCACGCAGCTTTCCAGACTGCCTCCTCGGACCGTTCGGGTTTGCCCGCACCGAGATTTTGGCCGACGAGCGTCGCGGCCGCGTTGCTCAAACCGAGAGCGGGTAGCAACGCGAACATCACGACCCTCAGCGCGATCACGTAACCGGCGATCGCGACATCGCCAAAGCCCGCCATTATCGGCATCAGCGCCGTCCAACTGGCGGTTGCGACCAGCAGTTGAAACACCGCGGTCGATGAGAGCTTGGCTAGTTTCCACAGCAGGGAAGGGTCGAACCGCCAGCTTTCGCGATCGACATGTATCCGCCCGCCGGCCCGAAACAGGTTCCACGCGGCGAACATTACGCCGATGCCGCGGCCGATGGTCGTACCGACCGCCGCACCCGTCACGCCGAGCTCCGGAAAGAACCACACGCCGAAGATAAAACACGGCGACAGCACCATATTCAGCGCGTTCGCCAGTATCAGCACGCGCATCGCGATCGCCGCGTCACCCGCACCGCGAAAGATCGCGTTCAGCAAAAAGATAAACAGCACGACTGCATTGCCGCCGACCTGGATCCGCATAAATCGCGATCCCTCGACCAAAATTTCCGGCTTGGCACCGAGCAGCGACAGGATGTGTGGAGCGAACACGAGACCGATGGCACTGATCACGAGCGAGGCGATGACGCCGAGATAGATGACGTGTGCCGCGGCCTTGGCGGCCCCGGCGGCGTCCTTTTCGCCAGTTCGCCGGGCTACGGTCGCGGTCGCACCGATCGCAAAGCCGAATGCAACGGCATAGATCAGGGCCATTACCGACTCCGTCAAACCGACGATCGCAACCGAATCGGCGCCCAGTTTTGCGACAAAAAAGATATCGACGATCGCGAACAGGCTCTCCATACTCATCTCGAGTATCATCGGCACCGCCAACAGAAATATGGCGAGCCCGATCGGCCCCGTCGTAAAATCGCGGCTTGTCCCGCGAATCGCTTCGCCGAGGATCGCCCGGATCGAATTGTCGAACGCCTCCGCCGCCGGAGTTTCCACCTTGATAGACATAGACTTGAAACCTGTTTAACTAAAAGAAATGCACATAGAGGTGCCTCAGACACAGCAAACTGCGCGTTAAAACGCAAAAAAACTTTACGTGTCGAGGGTTCCGGGTTATCGGGCGGCGGTCTTCATAGTTTTGTGAATATAGCACAGCAAAATGTCGCTTCGCAATCTTGTATTCGCCCAAAAAGGAGACTACAATTCCGATGGGAGCACACATCTTACAGGTGGAACGTGGAACGCGACGAGAATTTCTGAAACGGCTTGGGGCAGTTTCCGCGGCGTTTTTGCTTACCCAAAGCTCTTTTTCCGCGCCGATCGTCGACGCAGATGGCTCGCTCGATCTGCTTATTGTCGGTGACTCGCTCGTCTGGGGCCAGGGACTCGAGGAAAAGGACAAGTTTTACACCCTTACCGCCGAGTGGCTCAGGAAAGAGGCGTATGGCAAACCGCGTCAGGTCGATCTCAAGGTCAAAGCCCACTCCGGAGCCGCTCTCAAATTTCACGGCAATGCCGCCGAGGCATACAAGAAAATAAACCGCGATGAGACCTATCCGTACAAGCCCGAACTAAATATCGGCTTTCCGAGTATCTGGAAACAGCTCGAGGTCGCAGCCGTCGAATATAAGGCTGCCGGCCGGCCAAATGGGGCGGACCTTATATTACTGAATGGCGGTCTGACCGACATCACGATCGTAAAGCTCCTCGATCCGTTTGGCGATGACAGCGCGTTGCCCGGGCTGATCGAAAAACACTGCCGCGATGATATGTTCGACGTGCTCGAACATGCATCGGCCCTGCATCCGAACGCGTTGATCGCCGTCATCGGCTATTTTCCGATAATGTCCGAAAAGACGCCCGGCGATAAACTCTTTAACGGTTGGCTCGAAACCATGAAAACACCGCTCATTGCTAAGCCGTTGATCAACAACCCACTTGTCCGGGGGCTTTATTTCAACAAGATCCGCAAAAAGGTGATCGGCCGATCGAAGATCTGGTTCGAACAATCGTCACGGAATACACGTCTCGCCGTCGACCGGTTCAATGCAAAGTTTACCGCTCCGCGGGCGCTCTTTGTCCCGTCGCCGATCACAGATGACACTGCGCTTGAAACGCCGCACACGCTGCTTTTCAAGCTCGGCAAATACGGTCGGTCAGAGGATCCACTCTATCTGCAGCGTCAAGCCGATTGCCGGGCCGGCCTGACGGAATTGAAGCGGTCCATCGGCCTCGACTACCCCGTCCGATACTGCGAGATCGCCGCCATCGGCCACCCAAATCCGGCCGGTTCGCGGGCGTACGCCGATGCGATCAATGCCGTGCTCGGACCCGAATTGAAAAAACGCCGGATCTAGTGTTTGTTTTCAAACTGAGCCCCAAATCGCTATAATCAATCTCGATGAAGATAGCGGTAGCAATGAGCGGCGGCGTCGATAGTTCGGCGGCGGCCGCATTATTAAAAGAGCAAGGACACGACCTCGTTGGCTTTACGATGCAGTTGTGGAACCAGAATCGGACGGTAAGCGTCGACGAAAATGGCGATCCCCTGCCCTCCCGATGCTGTTCGCTCGACGACGTTTACGATGCTCGCCGGGTGGCTGAAACGCTCGGCTTTCCGTTTTACGTCCTCAATCTCGAACGCGAATTCGAAACTTCGGTCGTCGAACCTTTTGTCCAAAGCTATCTCGACGGCGAAACGCCGATCCCGTGCGTCGCCTGCAACTCGCGACTCAAGTTTGCCTCGCTCGATCGGATGGCCGTCAGTCTCGGCTGTGACAAGGTCGCTACCGGCCACTACGCCCGCGTGGAGTATGACGAGGCGGCAAACCGCTACCGCCTTTTCCGCGGCCGCAATCACTGGAAAGATCAGAGCTATTTTCTCTGGGAACTCACGCAGGAACAGCTCTCGCACGCCTGGTTTCCGCTCGGCGAAATGCTCAAAGAGGAGGTCCGCGACATCGCCCGCGACGCCTCGCTCTACACCGCCGAAAAACCCGAGTCGCAGGAGATATGCTTTGTCCCGGACGGCAAATATTCCGAGTTTATCGACCGCTACCTCGACCACGAGGGACGCTCGGGCGAACTGCCCGCGGGCGGCGAGATCGTCAACACCGCCGGCGAGACCGTCGGCACGCACACCGGGATTCACCGCTATACGATCGGCCAACGCCGAGGTCTAGGCATCGCCCATGAAAAGCCGCTCTACGTCCTGCAGATCGAGCGTGCCCGAAACCAGATCATCGTCGGCGACGCGGACGAACTCGACTCGGTCGAATTTGTCGCCAAGGGCGTCAATTGGGTTGCCTTCGACCCGCCCATTGAACCGGTGCGTGCCGAGGTCAAGATCCGCTACCGCCATGAACCCGCCGCCGCGACCATTCACCCGCTGCCGGACGGCCGCGCCCGCGTCCGTTTTGACGAGCCCCAGCGTGCCGTCACCCCCGGTCAGGCGACAATATTCTATAATGATGATGAGGTCATCGGCGGCGGTTGGATCGCAAAGGCCTGAGCGAGGAAAAATATATGCCTAAAGAAAAAAAGAGACTGAGCAAGAACGCCAAAGCGGCGCTCAAAGCGATCAACGATTCGAAACTGCTGGCGGCCAAGACCGCAAACGCGACGACCGCCGGACAGGAACTGCGAGCGACGCAGATGACTCCGCGAACCGCCACCGCCAACAAACTGCGGCCGGAGAAGAAACGCGGTTGAGGAGCGTGTGCGGCGATGATCAAATCCGAACTCCGCAAGCTCTATCTGGAAAAGCGACAGATACTTTCGTCTGCCGAGATCGAACAACGTAGCCGTTCGGTCGCAAATCGCTTTTTTGGCAAAAATGATCTCACTGAGGCTCGCACGGTCCATACCTTCATTTCGATCGCCAAATTTAACGAGATCGATACATCGCTGATCTACGAGCGCGTCTGGCGCGAATATCCCGATGTCAGGACAGCGGCACCGCGGACAGTGATTTCAAACCCTGAGCTCGAACACATCGCTTTCGGTCCCGACAGCCGGTTCACGGTTAGCAAATGGGGGATCCGCGAGCCTGCGGACGGCGAACGGGTTGACCCGGCGGAGATCGATATCGTCATCGTCCCGTTGCTCTGTTTTGACGAACGCGGCCATCGCGTCGGCTACGGCAAAGGGTTTTACGACCGGCTTCTGAAGCTCTGTCGGCCGGATTGCGTAAAGGTCGGCGTCAGTCTTTTTCCGCCCGTCGAGAGTATCGACGACGTCACCGCAACGGACGTGCCGCTCGACCGCTGCATCACGCCCGACGGGATCATGTCCTTTTCCAAATGAGAAGCGCGGCTCCGACAGCCCCCGGTTTCTGATATCAAACCGATTCACTTAGCCCTGAGCAGGTCCCGGATCTCCGTCAACAGAGCTTCCTGCGGCGGCGGCGGCGTCTGAGCGGCAAGCTTTTTAAAATATCCCATCGCCGCCTTGGCGACCAGGAACATTACGAACGCAACGATCAGGAACGTCAGGATATCCGCGATAAACTGGCCGTATCGCAAAAGCGGTGCACCGCCTTTTACTGCGGCGTCGATCTGTTCCGGCGTCGCTCCGGCACCGAGTTTTCCGCTCAGATCGTAAAATTTCGATTTAAGATCGATGCCGCCGGTCAACAACCCGACGAACGGCATAATTAGGCCCTCGGTAAATGTCGTCACGATCTTGCCGAACGCCACTCCGATGATGACGCCGATCGCCAGCTCGAGTACGTTTCCGCGAGCGATAAATGCCTTAAAGTCATTTAACATAATCTTATCTCCCAAGTTTGTGTGCTTTTTCAGTGTCTAGCTGCGGCATAATAGTACGTTGAGATCGAGCTGATTACAAATCGAAAAAAAAGGCAGGTTGCCCCGCCTTTTTTGTCACTCTCACTCAAACGAACGACTTATGCCGAAATGGCGTCAGCCGACTCCTCGTCATCATCGGAAAAAAGGTCATCGGCTTCGTCGATCGACGCTGACCCCTCGTACACCTGTGCCGTCGCCTGCTGCTGCTGGACCGCCGCGGCAACCTCGTCTTCCTGGGTCTCGCGAGCCATGAGCATACTGCAGCTGCCCTCGAGAATTGCACCCTCTTCGACGATCAGTCGCGGCGAGTGGATATTGCCGAGCACGCGTGCCGTGCGGCCAAGATGGAGCTTTTCGGTGGCGACGATGTCGCCATTTACCGTGCCGTTTATCATCGCCGCGGCGACCAGAATGTTGGCATCCACCTGGCCATTGGTACCGACGATCAGCGTACCCGTCTCGGACGAAACCGTCCCGATCAGATGCCCGTCGACTCGCAGCATCGCGTGAAAATCGGTCTCGCCGGTCAGCGTCGTGCCGTGGCCGACAAATCCGCTCAGCCGTCCCTCTTTGATGTCACGCGCCATCGAGTCGCTCTCAGAGATCGCCGCCGCCGGTGATGAGACCTGCGCTTGATACCTGTATGCGTCCGTCGGTTGCTGTACGCCGGTCGCCTCGGCCGGTTCTGTCCTGTTTCTTCCCATTCTGATCATAATTATTTAATAAACCTCGTTATTAGAATTTACTGACAAATTCGGACGAAGAAGCTGAGGCATCTCAACGAGGGAAATCCGCCTTCGAATAAGTTCGAAGTATGACCGGCCGGATGGTGAACGATCCCAAATTATCAGTCCAATCCATAATAGATGAGATGCCCGATATGTGTCTAGTGCGTTCTCAGCTAAAAAATCACCCATTCCAATCATGCAGGGGCGGTGGGTCTTCATTGATCGCTGTGGATAGAGCGACGCGGTGGTAGAAACCGGTGGGGGTAGTCCATCGCTTGGGACGGGTGGGACTTGAGACCTTGGACCGCAGTTCCCGGCTTGTATCGATATTATTCAACACTATGATATACTCTGCTCAAAAAAAATTATGAGCAATCTCCTTGAACTCAAAGACGAAACCACCGCGGTTGACCTTGGTCCCGATCCCGTTGATCCCGCACACCTCAGGGGCGGGGCAAACTGGTTTTACTGGATCGCCGGCCTGTCCGCGATCAATTCGGCAATATTCGCGTTTGGCGGCAATACGGCGTTCATCGCGGGCCTCGGGTTTACCCAACTCGCAGACGGTGTCATCGACCTCTCGATCCAACAGGGCGGTCCGTCGGTCTTAAAGGCGGTGGCTGTCGTCTTCGATATTATCCTGATCATCGTATTTGCACTGTTCGGCTATTTTGCCAACAAGCGTTTCTCCGCCGCTTTCATCGTCGGCATCCTGATCTATGCTGCCGATGCACTATTGCTGCTCGTGCTCGGAGCGTTTCTGACGGCGGGCTTTCATGCATTCGCTCTATTCTTTATCATCCGGGGCTTTCTCGCCTGTCGGAAAATAAACGCCGCCGAGTCAAGCCGAGTCTTTCAGACTATGCCTTTGCCTCCGCCTCCGCCGTCATTTTGACGATGTAGTATCTGACGTTCGCACCAAAACTCAGAACTTCGCGGCGAGTGTTGGCGGCTACGGCGATCGTACCGCAAATAGCGACCGGCTAAAAACGTGCGACCGCCACGACGGTGCAGTTGCGACATTTCATGCTTTCCCGCGCTATAATCTGCGGCATGAAGACCGCAATTTCGCCCGTCCGTATTCGCCTCGCCGGATGCTTGTTCCTCGTCGTCATTCTCCTCATACCGCAAACTATGTTTAGCCAACGTACACAGAAACCGGTGCTCTACGGCCGCCATTGGGTCGCCGTTACCGGCAAACCGGTCGCGGCGACGGCCGGAGCGATGATCTTCTCTAAAGGCGGTAATGCCGTCGACGCGGCATGTGCGATGATCGCGGCGACCGCGACGATGTGGGACACGCTCTCGTGGGGCGGCGAGACCCAAGCGCTGATCTACAACCCGAACACCAAAAAGGTCATCGGCATTAACGCCCTCGGCGTCGCCCCGACCGGAGCGACCGCCGCTTTTTACCGCGGCAAAGGGATTAACTACCCGCCAGAGTACGGACCGCTCGCGGCCGTCACGCCCGGAACGCCGGGCGGGATTATAACGATGCTCGCCGAATACGGCAAATTGAGCCTCGATGAGGTGCTCGCACCCGCGATCGAGATGGCCGACGGTTATGTGATGGACGCCGAGACCGCCAACGTCATCGAGCGACAAAAGACGTGGCTAAAAAAGTGGAAATACACCACCCGGGTTATGCTCCAGCACCCGGGCGAAAAACGCGAAGGCCCGTCCCCCGGTGAGATATTTCGCCAGCCCGACCTCGCCGCCACCTTACGCAAGCTGGTCGAAGCCGAAAAGACAGCTCTGAAATCCGGCAAAAACCGCAAACAGGCGATCATGGCTGCCTACGATCGGTTTTACAAGGGTGACATCGCACGCGAGTACGTTCGCGGCACACAGGAGGAGGGCGGGCTCGCCACGCTCGACGACCTTGCCAAATGGCGCGTCCACATCGAGGAACCCGTCACGACAAATTACCGCGGCATCGATGTTTACAAACTCAACCTCTGGACGCAAGGGCCGGCGATGCTCCAGGCACTGAACATACTGGAAAATTACGACCTCAAGGCGATGGGCTACAACAGCCCAAAATACATCCACACCATCTATCAGGCGATGAACCTCGCCTTTGCCGACCGCGATTTCTACTACGGCGACCCATACTTTTCGCCCGTTGCGCCGATCGAGACGCTGCTGTCCAAGGACTATGCGAAAGAGCGTGCGAAGCTGATCAACCCCGACAAAAACGACGATGGTGTCAGGCCCGGCGACCCGTACAAATTTGCCGGCAAGACAAACCCATTCCAGTCGTATCTCGATAAATGGAAGGTCACGCCGGCCGACAAACAAACGCTCGCACCTCAGCCCGCCGGCAATGCGATTCGCGATACTCTGCTCCGCGACGAAATGGCGACGAGCTTTCCCGACGGCGACGACGCCCGCTCGTTTTACAGCGGCACGACGTCGGTGCAGGCCGCAGACGCCGAAGGCTGGGTCGTCTCGGTTACGCCGAGCGGCGGCTGGATACCGGCCGTCATCGCCGGCCGAACCGGAGTCGGCCTCAGCCAGCGGGCCCAGAGTTTTGTCACCGATCCGGCCGACGGTCCGTACAACGTCATCGAACCGGGCCGCCGCCCGCGCGTCACGCTTACGCCGACGCTTGCCCTCAGAGACGGCAAGCCGTACCTCGCGTTTTCCGTTCAGGGCGGCGACAGCCAGGATCAAAATTTGCTCCAGTTTTTCCTAAATAGCGTCGAGTTTGGCATGGGCGTCCAGCGTGCGACCGAGGCACCGAACATCAACAGCTTTCAGATGCGCAGCTCGTTCGGCAACCACGAGACCCGCCCGGGCCGAATCCTACTGGCAAATTCGACCCCGCAAGCCGTCCGCGATGAACTCACGAAAATGGGGTACACTCTCACGTTCGAGGAGCGCACCTCCGGACCAATAACCGCGATTTTCCTAGACCAGGAACACCGCTCAATGTGGGGCGGCGCCAGCACCCACGGCGACGACTATGGCATCGCGTGGTAGACGAGTTGAGCGCATGCCACGGCGGTAGATCTCTTTGCCCGTGGCGACGGTCACCGTTATGTGATCTTGTTTTTCGAGGAGAGAAAGCCCGAGATCGCGTCGGCGATCCGGGCCTCGTTGTTAAATGAGTTAAATATCGGGGCCTCTTCTCGTAGGGTTTGTTCAGTGACACCGGTCAGGAACATGCCGTCTTGTTTCAGCATTACATAAAAGGCTTCGCTTTCATCATCCGTCTCCGTTTTCACATATGCGCCCGTGAACTGGCTCATCGCCCCTTCGATCACCTCTTTGCGGTAAATGAACTGCCGCACGAATGCATAGCTGTCCTTCGTCTTATCAAAATAATAGACTTCGCGGATCGTCCCTCTGAATGAAAGAACCAGACACCCGACGGCAAAGATCGCCGCCGCCCACAGCCCAAACGAATCTGCTATTCCGATCTTAAAGAAAAAAAGAACGAACAACACGGCCATCACGACAAAGCCAACCGCTGTCAGAAACATAAACAGTGTTGGCCTGTAGTCGGTTATGGTCAGCGTCTCGGGCCGGCGAATTATCCAAAGCGGAGTGACGAATCCGAACTTCTCCCAAAACATCTCCCCGAGACGGTCAAATGGTGAATAGCTATCAGGTTCTCCAGACATTTTCCAAATATACACCAGTTAGCTTTCATTCACCTTCAGCACCGCCAAAAACGCCTCTTGCGGGATCTCGACGCGGCCTACTTTCTTCATCCGCTTCTTGCCTTCTTTTTGCTTTTCGAGCAGTTTGCGTTTGCGCGAGATGTCGCCGCCGTAGCATTTGGCGATGACGTTTTTGCCCATTGCCTTGACGGTTTCGCGGGCGATGACCTTGTTGCCGATGGCGGCCTGGATGGCGACCTCGAACATTTGCCGCGGTATCAGTTCCTTCATCTTCGCGGTCAAGATGCGGCCCTTGGCAGTGGCGGTGTCAGCATGCAGGATGAGCGAGAGTGCGTCGACCGGTTCGCCTGAGACGAGGACGTCGAGTTTGACAAGCTTGCTCTCGCGGTAGCCCGAGACGTGATAGTCGAGTGAGGCGTAGCCCTTAGAAACGCTCTTCAGACGGTCGTAAAAATCGAGCACGATCTCATTCAGCGGCAGCGAATAAACCAGCATCACGCGGTCGGTCGTGATGTACTCAAACTTTTTCTGTACACCGCGTTTTTCGTCGAGCAGCGGCAGGATGCCGCCCAAATAGGCGTCGTTGGTCAGGATCGTCGCCTCGATAAACGGCTCTTCGATCTTGGTGATCCGGCCGGTGTCCGGCATTTTCGACGGGCTGTCGATCTCGGCCACCTCGCCGTCGGTCGTCGTCACGCGGTACCGCACGCCGGGTGCGGTCGTGATCAGCTCGAGGTTAAATTCGCGTTCGAGCCGTTCCTGAATGATCTCCATATGGAGCAGTCCGAGAAATCCACACCGAAAGCCGAAGCCGAGTGCCGTCGACGATTCCGGCTCGTAGAAAAACGAAGCGTCGTTCAACCGGAGTTTGTCCATCGCGTCGCGCAGATCCTCGTACTGGGCGGCGTCGATCGGGTACATGCCGGCGAAAACCATCGGCTTAACTTCCTGAAATCCGGGGAACGGCGTATCGACCGGCCGTGCCGAGTCGGTGATCGTATCACCGATCTGGACGTCAGCCACCGTCTTGATCGACGCCGTCAGAAACCCCACCTCGCCGGCACCGAGTTCGTGGATCAGCGTCGGCCGCGGGCGGTTGACGCCTATAGTTTCGATCAGATATTCGCGGCCGGTGTTAAAAAATCGTATCTTCGTGCCCTTTTTGATCGTTCCGTCGATAATGCGAAACAGCACGATCACGCCGCGGTACGAGTCGTACCAACTGTCGAATATCAGTGCCTTGAGCGGTGCCTTGCGGTCGCCCTTTGGACTTGGCACGCGGGCGACGACGGCCTCCAAAACCTCTTCGATGCCGAGGCCTGTCTTGGCTGACGTCAGTACGGCATTACTCGTATCGAGCCCGATGATGTTTTCGATCTGCTCCTTGATGCGGTCGGGTTCGGCAGACGGGAGATCGATCTTGTTGAGTACCGGAATGAGTTCGAGGTCGTTTTCGATCGCCAGGTACGTGTTCGCAAGTGTCTGTGCCTCAACGCCTTGCGACGCATCGACGACGAGCAGTGCCCCCTCGCACGCAGAGAGCGACCGCGACACTTCGTACGAAAAATCGACGTGCCCCGGCGTGTCGATCAGGTTGAGGACGTAGTCTTTGCCGTCCTTTGCCTTATAGTCCAGCCTTACGGCGTGCGATTTGATCGTGATGCCGCGCTCACGCTCGAGGTCCATATCGTCGAGCAGTTGGGCCTCCATATCGCGCTCGGCAACCGCCCCCGTCATCTGCAGCAAACGGTCGGCTAGCGTCGACTTTCCGTGGTCGATGTGGGCAATGATCGAGAAATTTCTTATCCGTTCGGTTTCCATTTGAATCAACTCAAAACTATAAGAATATCAGACCACGCCGTTTCGCGCATTTTCTCAGGCGTCACGTCTTGAGGCCACCTCCATGGCGCAGACGCACAGTGGTTAGCTCCACGGCTATGTATGCCACAGTACAGCTCAGGCCGTCCCCACCCGGTACATTAGGATTTACGCTCAGATTCCTTTCAATGTAGCCAAATTCATTTTTCTGAATCTTGCTGAATCTGATTTTTTCT
>JAYVUD010000350.1:0-7562 GCA_043788335.1 Chloracidobacterium sp.
GGACAAAGGCGCGACGCGAAAATGCCGTCAGTTTAGTCTATTGCGGCGAGAAGTCGAGGCCAGCCAGGTCGTCCGTCAACGAAACAAGTCTCGGCTGATACGCATAGCGTTTGCCGGCCGGGGCGATGACAACGGTTTGCCCTGTCGAGACCCCCGCGAAGCGGTAATAGCCGAACGGGTTTGTCACGGCATAGACGATGTTGCCGCTCTGTTCCGTTATTCGGACCACGATATTGGCGACGCCGCGGGCATACGGGTCAAGAACACGGCCGGTAATCGAAGCGTTGCCCGCCGACGGCCCAAGTAGAGCCCCTGCCGACCATTTCGAGAATGACGATATGCCCTTTACGGTTACCGTATGGGTAGCCGGTGTAACACAGGCGGATCCCGCTGGCGGACTGCCGCCGCAGTTCACCGGTAGCCTGGTGACGGTCGTGCCGTTGTCCTTGATGGCGGCATAGCCGGCCTCATTATTGCTAACCGGGACGTCACCGGCCAGATAAACGTAATTAAGATCGGCCGTGAGTGCCCCGCTCGTTAGGTTGACGTCCCAATACCGGTTGATCCTATCGGCCGGAGCGTTGTTATTCGGATCTTTGATCCCAAACGCAGCCACCATTAACACGGACGGATTGGTCGTAAGAGCCGTCACGTTCGCTGTGAATGGCGAGAAGTTTCCAGCCGTGCCCACCGGATAGGTAAATGCGCCGACTGCGGTAAATGTCTTGCTCAGGTTGCCGATCACGCTACCGGCCGTTCGGACGATGCTGCCCGTGCCGCCGATCGCCAATACATTGGCACCGGTCACGGTGATGTCGCCCCCATTCATCGTTAACACCCCATTGACTGTCAGGTTGCCGCCCGTCAGATTAAGTGTTCTGCCCGAAGCGATGGTCAGACTATTGACCAGCAGCGGCCCGCTCGGGATCGCCGGTTGGTTGGTCACGCCCGTTGATGGTAGCGAGACGTCGTTCGTCGCGGACGGGATCGCGTTCGTCGACCAATTAGATGCCGTGCTCCAACTCGTGCTCGACGTACCGGTCCAGACGGCCGTATTACTGACGACCTGCGGGTTGCCAGTCAGGGAGCCGTTGCTTGTCAATGTATTTGCGTCGCCAGCGTAAACGGCGGTGATCGTGTGCGATGCGGCGGTTAGATTGCTGAGCGGGCATTGAGCCGTTGAGCCGGTCAATGCGACCGCCGTACAACCCGCAATACCGACGCCGCCGTCCAGAAATTGAACCGTTCCGGTCGGCGTCGCAACGCCCGGCGCCGTGACGGCGATCGTCGCCGTGAAAGTCACCGATTGCCCAACGATAGACGGGTTTTGCGACGATGTCTGGCCGATTGTTGTAGCTGCTTTGTTGACCGTGATCGCACCGCTCGCCGTCACGCCGTCAACAGCGGCATTGACGCTGCCCGAGCCGACGGCCGTTGCCGTATATGTGGGCGAGACAGTCGCTATTCCGTTCACAAACTGACCGGCAGGATTGCTCGTCAACGTGCCGCCAACCGCGCCGGAATAGATCGTCGCCGGTGAGGTCGGAAACGCCGGAAGTCCGACGAGATTTGCCGACGACGTTGCTCCGCCCGCATTTCGCCCGAGAATATCTGCCGAAAACGTAGTTGCCTGCCCGATAACTATTGGCGTCGTCGCAGGGGTATTTCGCAACTGGAGCCAGAACGAGGCCGCAGTGCCTGAAATATCAGCTGCTGCCGGACCCGTATTTGCTCCCCACCAGTTGTTATCTGAATTGTTGCTGGTATTCGTTCCTGCGGTGTTAAAACTTACCATTTTTCCGACACCAATATTTAGTGCTGTGTTACCGACAATGCGATTGAAGTTAATATTAACAGCGGCAGCATTTAAAAAAGATACGGCAGCACCTCCGTCTGTAGCACTATTCGTTGTGTTTCCGGTAAATGTATTTCTGGTAATGTTCGTGGTTGCCGGGCCGGGCGAAGTTCCAGTAATATGTATCGCTCCCCCCGAGCCAGTAGCCGTATTACCGGTAAATGTATTTCCGTTGATCGTTACCGTACCTCCCAAGCCAGCGTAATTGATGGCACCTCCGCTTGCTCCCGAAGTATTATTGCTGAACGTGCTGCCCGTTACGGTCAAATTATGTGACGCAGAACTGGAACTCTGCGATATTGCTCCGCCAAGAGTCACGGCAGTATTGGCGTTGAATATACAGTTTGTTACAGTGGTGACATCGCCGGCCCTGCCAGTAAGCATTGCTCCAGCACTATTCGGGCTGTTTCCATTGGTTAGAGTTACATTACTGAGGTTGAATGTAATGCTGCCAATTGAACTTACGGGATGCACGTCGAATATCCTATCGAGTGCTCCTCCGTTTATGATTGTTGTCGCCGCTCCGGCCCCGTTCAGATTTACGGTTTTTGTCCCGGCGGCGGCGGGCACGTTCAAATCAAAGTCGCCTGTAGCTCCGTTGTTTTCACCCGAGCCCGCAATCGTGATCGTATAGGTTCCGGTGGGAAGAGTAATGGTTATAGTTGCGCCGACAGGCTCATTGCTGGTGGCCAATATAGCCTCGCGCAGACTGATGCCTGCGCCGCCCGGCGTTCCTATCAGAGATGCGATACTGGCCGTATTGCCGTTGTTCTCATCTACAGTTGTAGAAACGGTTACAGACTGCGCGTAGCTCGCGCCGACAAACAACAAACTCAAAACAATCAGCAACGTCGATTTTAGCGCCATTTTAAATCTCCTTTTGATTGCAGAAAACTGATACAGAATAGACAAGAAGAATTCCGCTTTTTCGTCAAGTGTCTCACATACAGAGCGTCAGAACCGAATATTCAGAGCGAAGATCTTACTTAAATTCAAGAAGTAAGTGCAATTCTTAGTTGCTCCTGTTCGGCGAAATAGACCTCGAAAGCCCGTTTGACCTAGAGGTTGCGTGCAACGCTTTACGCGAAAAAGCCCGCCATAGGCAAGGAACGGTTCCGGCATAAAATACGCGGCTTGGAAACGCTTACTTGGGCGTGATCGTGCCGTCGTCGGCGATATTCGGGGCGTTGGGTCCGAAGTCGGTGACCGAGAGACTGCGCACGACCCGGATCGATTCGCCGGATTGATCGAGAAGCGGACCTCCGCGGCCCTCTTGTTTGACGGCGTGAATCTTGCCGCCGATAAATTTTCCGTCAGGTCCGATCTTGACCTCAACTATCTCGCTAAGTGCAGTTTCAGCCGCCAGGCGGAACCATCCGTACGTGCAGAAATTGCCCATGCTGTACACGATCAACCGGCCCTTGTAGAGTTCCATGCCGCGCATTACGTGCGGGCCGTGACCCAGCACGAGGTCGGCTCCCGCATCGATCACAGCGTGGGTAAAGGCAGGCAGGTTACCGCGGTTTTCGCCTAAGAATATCTCACTGCTGTTGGGGACGTGCTGGCGGTCGGTGCCCTCGGCACCGCCGTGGAACGAAACGATGACGATGTCCGCCTTGCGTTTTGCGTCGAGCACGAGTTGGCGTGCTCTGCCAAGGTCATTGACGCTTGGCATCCCGCTGTTATGGCCGAAACCGATGACCGCGACGCGTTTTCCTTTGGACTCGAGGAAAGCGGTCGTAGCCGGCGGATCGAGGCTGCCGGCGAACTTGATACCCTGTTCGCTCAAAACCTTTTGTGTGCTGGCACGTCCCTCAAACCCAAAATCTCCGGCGTGATTATTAGCAACGCCCATTACGTCAAACCCGGCCTCTTTAAGGAATTTACCGTAGCGGCTCGGCATTCGAAACGCGAAGCACTGTGTCGATCCTGGCCGGCATTTGGCCGACGTGCCGCTGTCGACTATCGGACCCTCAAGATTGCCAAACGCGATATCGGCCGCGGTCAAGATGGGTTTTACCTCAGTAAACAGATCGGCACCGTCATTAGGCGGCATACGAGTGTCGTTTGGGAATGGCGAGGCCATCATGATGTCGCCGACAGCGGCGATCGTCATCGGCTCCTTATTCGCCGGCGGCGTCGGCTCGGGCCGTAATGTCGATGCATTACCTGCCACAGGCTCCTCCGCGTTAGTTCCCGGCTGACACGCCAGTATCCCAAACAACCCCGCAACACTGACGATCGCGATCAAAAAGTATTTCATATTGCTCATGGCTCGAGTATTATACGGCAAATCCTGAGCCGCGCCACAATTCCCCCTCTTCGGGTTTCACTCCGCCGTCTTTCCTACCGGTCAAAACGACGCCCAATCTGTGGAACTTATCGATCCAATGAAAAACCGAGAACCGGGCTCGATCAAGGGATTCTGGCTGGCAATAACGTATGCCAACGTCGGCGAGAACGACAATGCTTTCGCTCTCCTTAACCAATTGTTCTCGCGACGCGATGACCGGATGGTCAATATTAGTTCAGCTCCGCTGCTTGAACCGCTGCGGGCTGACCCGCGATATTTCGACCTGCTCAACCGTCTCGGACTGCCGGGCTAACCCGCCGCCGAGATTCCGCCGACGCCCACAGTTAGCGAATCACCGACCAATTTAGCCTGTTCGAGATTGTGGATCGCGTACGAGCCGGTGGCGGGTGACGCTGAGGCAGAGCGGCCGATGTACCGGAGCGTCGCGTTTGCAGACAGCAGGCTGCGCAGACGCGGCTCGGCAAATGTCCATCCGCCCATGTTTTGGGGCTCCTCCTGGGTCCAGACGATCTCGTTGACGTTCGGATACGAGGCAAAAACCTCCGCTAATTTGGCGGCCGGGAACGGGTAAAACTGTTCGAGGCGGACGACGGCCACGGACGGAGCGCGGACACTCTTGTCCGCATCACCGGTTCCTCCGGTGAGATCTAATTCGCGAGCGTCTGTGGCCGACGAAGCGTCGGCCATGCGGACAGGAGTGTCCGCGCTCCGTGCGGCGTCGAGATCGTAGTAGACCTTGCCGCTGCAGACGACGATACGCTTTACGGCAGAGCGGTCCGCGATCCGCGAATCGTCGATGACCGGCTGAAAGCCGCCATTTTCGAGTTCGCTCATGGCGGAGCTTGCGGCCGGCAGCCGGAGCAGGCTCTTGGGCGTCATGACGATGAGCGGGCGAACGGTTTCCTGCTTGACCTGACGGCGAAGCAGATGAAAATACTGTGCCGGCGTGGTCGGGTAGCAGACCTGCAGATTGTTTTCGGCACATAGCTGCAGGTAACGTTCGAGCCGGGCGGACGAGTGCTCGGGGCCCTGACCTTCATAACCGTGCGGCAGCAGCAACACGAGGCGGCATTTTTGCTGCCATTTGTCTTCGGATGCAGCGATGTATTGGTCGATCACGATCTGGGCACCGTTCGAGAAATCACCAAACTGTGCTTCCCAAGCGACGAGCTGGCCCTGCGAGATCACCGAATAGCCATATTCAAAACCAAGCACGGCGTATTCTGACAGAGAGCTGTCAAAAATATAGGCTCGAGCAAGCGTGTTCGACTCGTTTCGCAGTTCATTGAGTGGAGCCCAGCGGTCGCCGGTCATTGTGTCATACATATTCGCGTGTCGCTGCGAGAACGTTCCGCGACCCGAATCCTGCCCGCTAAACCTAACCGGAAATCCGTCGAGCACGAGCGAACCGATCGCCATTGCCTCACCAAACGCCCAGTCCATCGGTATTTCGCCCTCGCCCATCTTGGCACGCCGGGCGAGCTGGCCGACCATTTTGGGGTTAATATTAAACCGTTCGGGAACTAACGATATCTTATCGGCCACCTGCTTCAGAATAGATGTGTCAGCACCGGTTTCGAGAACGCTCGAACCATCGTCCTCGGCCGGCGGAGCGGTGAGATGTGCTTTGGGCGGTTTCGCAGCGGCGATCTGCTTGGCCCGCATCAAGATGCCCTCGTATTTCTCGACCGTCTTGTCGGTCATCGCGGCCAGGTCGTCATCGGTGATCACGCCTTCACGGATCAACTGTTGGGCGTATAGATACCGTGTTCCCGGATGGGCCTTGACGCGAGCATACATGACCGGCTGTGTGTAGCTGGGTTCATCGCCCTCGTTATGACCGAGGCGGCGAAATCCGACGAGGTCAAGCACGACATCGAGATTAAACTCACGTCGATAGTCAAGCGCGATCTGGATCACGCGGTAGGCGGCCTCCGGATCATCGGCGTTGATGTGAAAAACGGGCGTCTGTGTCACGTGCGCCGCGTCCGTCGAATATATCGAACTGCGGCTAAGTCCGGGCGAGGTCGTAAATCCGATCTGATTGTTGATCACCAGATGGATCGTGCCGCCGGTCCGATACCCGGGCAGGCTCGCTAATTGGAGCGTTTCCATTACGACGCCCTGTCCGGCAAACGCCGCGTCGCCGTGCAGCAGCAGCGGCAGAATGCGGTCGTACGCCTCTTGTCGCTCTTTGCCCTGGCCGTCGCGGAGCTCATCTTGACGGGCACGTGCCATTCCCTCGACCACCGGATTGACGGTTTCGAGGTGGCTCGGGTTACACGACAGCTGGATTCGCAGGTCGCGTCCGGCCTTGGTTTTCCGCAGTCCAACCGCTCCCTGATGATATTTCACATCACCCTCGTCAGCCGGAAAGTCAGGGTGTGACGTCCCTTCAAAAACGGTGAAGATTCGTTCCGCCATCGCGCCGGTCTCCGGATCGCCGATGATGTTCGACAACACATTTAACCGGCCGCGGTGTGCCATGCCCATGTAGATCTCATCAACACCGCGGGTCGCGGCGCCCTCGACGAGTTGGTCCAACATCGGTATGACCGTCTCGCAGCCCTCAAGTGAAAACCGCTTTTGCCCAAGATACTTCTTGTGCAGAAACTGCTCGAACTGCTCGGCTTCGATCAATTTTTGCAGCAGTTCCTTTTTGGTCTCGACGGCGAGAGGTTGCACATCGACAAAATGTTGGCGGACTCGGCGGCGGATCCAATCCTTTTGCTCGTCGCTCTGAATGTGACGGTATTCGCTGCCGACCTTACCGCAATACGCTTTGCGAAGGATGTCGAGGATGCGTCGTAATGTCGCCGTTTGCTCATCATGCAATCCGCCGGTGATAAACTCGCGATCGAGATCCCAGATCGTCAGACCGAAATTTTCGAGGTCAAGTTCCGATGCGTAATGCGAGACCATGTTAAGCGGATCGATATCGGCGAGCATGTGCCCGCGGATGCGGTACGCGTTGATGAGTTGGAGAACATTTGCCTGCTTTTCGACCCGTGCTTGTTCGCCGCCGAAAAGCGAGGGGTTGTAATCCTCGGCCCAATAAAGCGGCGGATAATGTATCTCCAGATCGTCAAATATCTCGTCAAAAAACCCGTGCTGTCCCTTGAGAAACTCATGGATCCTGGCGAGAAACATACCGCTCTCGGCTCCCTGAATGACGCGATGGTCGTAGGTATTTGTGATCGTTACCGTTTTGCTGATGCCCATCGCAGAGATCGCGGCCGAGGTCATCGCCTGATATTCGGGCGGATATTCGATCGCACCGGTAGCGATGATCGCACTCTGGCCGGCCATCAACCGCGGGTTTGAGGCGGCCGTGCCGATCGTGCCCGGGTTTGTCAATGAGATGGTCGTTCCCTGAAAATCGGCAATCTCGAG
>JAYVUD010000351.1:0-2503 GCA_043788335.1 Chloracidobacterium sp.
TGTTCAAACCGGACGCCGCGGGATATTTCTATCTGTTCAACGAGGGGAATGACAAGGACGGCCGGGTCGGTTACAACCTGCTTTTCCCCTCCACGGCCGGGGCCGACGCCGCACAAGTCGTCGCAGGTGCTGAGATCAAAACGACGACCGGTACGTTTCGCGGCGGCAGCGGCACCGAGATCGTCTGGGTGATATGGACCAAGAACAAGCCTGACTCGTTCGAGGCCGCCCGCATCGACGCCGCCCGTTCAAAAGGGGCTGTTCAGGATTCATCGTTGGTCATCGGCCTCACGAAATTTTTTGAGGCAGCCAAGGCAAATCAGGCCGACGTCACTCGTGACCAGGCGACGAAACATACCAGCGTCAAAGCCAACGGCGACGCCGTGGTCCACCGTATGTTGCTAGAGCATAAGTAGGTCGGGTACGCAGATCTTGATGATATCTATGGAGACGAAAATGTATTCAAGATGGTTATCGGAGCATGATTATAGAAACGTCCTCGGACTAGTTTTACTCGCAAATCTTGTTTTTTTGCTTTACGACACTTGCCGTCGGGCAGGGCGAAAAAATGAAAACCCAAGAGCAGAAGAAACAGGAGAAAATCGCCAAATTCGAGGAGAATTTGGCCAAAAGACACGACCGTTCAGAAGGTCGATACCAACGGCATTGGCATTTTTAAATGGAACGATTTTTGTCAGTTCCAAGGTCTGAGGGGATACCGGCGGAAAACAAAATCCCAAATTGTTTTCGAATCTCAGTGCCGGCATCGAGATCGCGGTCGTGCATTACGTTTGATTCGGGAATTGGACATTTAAGTTTGACCACTGCGGCCGTCCCGGCGGAGATAGTGATCGACCGTACCAAAAATGGCGCGGTGTTTGGGGACTAGGTCGTCGAGCAGCCGCCCGTGCGTGTAAATGGAGCGTTTCGATGGTCGCTGCCAGCCGTCCAATTGGGAAGGGAAAAGATAACAAGTTTTGGGGATGATAGTGTTTGAGTTTGTCGCGGCCCACCCAACGCGACGCTTTGTGGCTCAGATGCTTGGAACAACATTCGGAAATGGAGGGAAATGTTATGAAGTTTCAGAAAAACGGCATGTTTGTGCACTCTGTCGTCGCGATGCTAATGGCTGCGTTGCTGATGCCTATGGCCGCCTTTGCTCAGAAGGACGATAAGAAGGATGCGAAAGAGGCCAAACAAAACGAAAAGGACGAAAGGCGGCTCGATAAAACGATCCGGAAATACGAAGAGAGTCTCGTTAAGGCCAATAAGAAGTATGACGATGACGACGACTTTAAGGCCGATGTGGATTTCGAATTCCGTAAGCTTCAGCGTGATCACGCTAATATGGCGTTTTCGGTCAACACGACAGACCGAAACGATTGGGTTGAAACAAGCACAGGCGAACGAATTCCGAAAAACTCTGACACGCTTTACGACAACCTGCTTGCCCAAGATTATGTGAACCGCGTCGGTCAGTCGCTGGTGCCGCCAAACTCGGAGAAACGATACGGATTTAAGGTCACGGTCAGTCCATGGCCCGATGCCCGCTCGCTATCGACAGGTACTGTGTATGTTTCGACCGGATTGCTTTCGTTGGTCGACAATGAGGCGCAGCTTGCATACATTCTTGGCCACGAGATCGGTCATGTCGAATCCGATCACTGGCGCGACGATGTACTGGTTGCAAAATGGACCGAGGCAAACGCCAAAAGCAATGAGCGAAAAGCAAGCATTTTCGGAGCCATCGCCGGCGGCGTCGCCGGTGGCCTCATGGGCGGCGGAGCTGCGAATGTCGGTATGATGGCGATGATGGGAGCGGGAATCAGCAACTTTGTGGCAAAGATCGCTGATCGGCAAAATATCGAGTGGTCCTTAGCCCAGGAGGACCAAGCTGACAAACTGGCGATGGGATACATGCTCACACGTAATTATGACGTTCGTGAAACCCAAACATTCTTCGAGACGCTTCGGGCAGTGGCTGTTGAGGATCCGCGGATCGAACTTAACCGATTTGGTGATCGAAAACGAGCCGATGAACGGCGGCAATCTATGGGTTCATTGATCAAAAGTGTTGATGCGTCGAAGATCTCAGCGACCATGTTGGGAGCGTCATATTCACACGGCAAAGCCTTATCGATGGATCGAAACCTGACCGTGGTTGTCAACCGTATGGCGAAAAACCAGGAAAAGATGGCAGATGAGATGAAGGCAAAAGTGGAAAATGGCGAGTTGATGGCGGGTGACGGCGAGTTTGAGAACATCATGTCGACTATCAAACGCGACAACGGGATCTCAGCTTTCTACTATGACATGTTCAAGCTGTCCGCCAGAAATCTTAGCCAGTCGCTAGCAGTTCGTTCGGACGATGCTCTCGGCTACTTCTACTACGGCAAAGTCCTCAAGCTTACCGCTCGGAAGCCCGGCGAAAAAGAGACGGCCCTGCAGATGTTCTCCAAGGCGATCGAACTCGATAAGCGTGACGCAAACCCGCAGGCCCGAC
>JAYVUD010000352.1:0-2875 GCA_043788335.1 Chloracidobacterium sp.
AGTCCAAACTACGCCATCGGCCACCAATGGTATGGCCAGTATTTCGAGGTACACGGTCGCTATGATGCCGCGTTGACTGAAAGCAAAAGAGCGCAGGATCTCGAACCGCTTTCCTTAACTATGAAGTTGGACGAGGCAATGATCCATCTTGCTAAAGGCGATGCAGATTCAGCGATCGAGGCGTGTAAACGTTCGATCGATCTCGATCCAAACTGGTATGCCGCTCATCGATGGCTGGCCCTGAGTTATTCGCAAAAAGGACGGACTGCAGAGGCTCTGGCAGAAGCTGAAAGATCCGTCAAACTATCAGATCGTCACAGCAGCACGCTAGGTATTCTCGGCTATGTGCTTGCACAAACGGGTAAACGCGCCGAGGCGCTCGAGATCGCAGAGGAGCTGAAAACCGGTTTTTCGAAACGGCAGGCAAAAGGAACTGATGTCGGATGGACGTATATCGGATTAAATGAGAAAGACGAGGTTTTTGCCTGGCTGGAAAAGGACTTTGAAAGCCGCAATCCGACGATGCCGTTCAGGCTGCGCTTTCCACCATTTAATTCGTTGCGCGGCGACCCACGTTACAAAGATCTTTGGAAACGAATGAATCTGCCGGAATAACCGGAGCGCGGACACTCCTGTCCGCATGAGTGCCGCTTCGGCACGAACATTGATGCGGCGTAACGAGACCGTTTGGATAATATCGACAGTCTCGCCGGAGAAACCGGCGACGCGGACAAGGGCGTCCGCGTTACGGAGAAGCTAGGAGCCATGGACCAAACGCAAAGGACTGGAAAACTTCTATATTCGGTGGCAATTGTTTTGCTGTTTGGGGCTTTCGCCTTTCAGCTTTGGTTTCACACCGTACGCACCAGTGCGACGTTTGACGAGCCGATTCACACACTTGCGGGGCATCAGTATTGGCATTGCGGCGACTATGGAATTAATCCGGAACATCCGCCGATGTTGAAGTTGCTCGCCGCGTTTTCGATGAATTTTCGCTCTTCGCTCGTCGAATCAAAAGCGGAATGCGGCACACGGCTAGTGCCAAAATCCGAAGCCGATGGATTTGGCGGCACATTCCTCACCGACAACGGCGTGGATTCGATCATGATACCGGCACGGCTTTCGGCGGCGTTGCTGAGTCTGGTGCTCGCCGGTCTCGTGTTTTTTGCGACGCGGGAAATGTTTGGCAAGTGGGAAGCGTTGACCGCGCTCGCGATCGTCGCGTTTGAGCCAAATCTGATCGCCCACGGAGCACTCGTGACAACCGATATGGCTCTGACGGCTACCGCTTTTGGAGCGGCGTTTTCGCTGTATCGCTATGCAAAGGATCGGACCTGGTTGCGATTTATTGTAGTAGGTTTGGCACTTGGCCTGATGCTGGCGGCAAAACATTCGGCAGTGATCTTTGTAGCCATTCTATTCGCGGTGTTCCTCGTCGATGCAATCATTTATCGTAGGTCGGAATTGACGCTGCCCAAAGCCATACTGCGGCGCACTGCGGCGTACGCCGGCGTATTCCTGATCGGTCTCGTCGTGCTTTGGTCGTTCTACGGTTTTCGCTACTACGCGCTGCCAAATGCGACGGAAAATCTGGTGTCGGTTGAGGAGTACATTAAAGACAACGGCCGGCCGGAAATGACTGAGTCATTGCCCGCCCAGCTTGTCACGGCCGCGAATAAACTCCGCGTTTTCCCTGAGTCTTACATTCTCGGCCTTGCTGATATAGTGGCGTCGGGCAGCCGCAATGTAACGATCTTCGATAAGGATTATCCGACAGGGCAGTGGTTTTATTTCCCGTCGGCGTTCCTCGTGAAATCGAGCATCGCGTTACTTTTCCTCTTGCCGTTAGGTCTTCTCTCTGTGTTTTATGAAAAGGAAAAACGCCGAGAAATGCTCTTCATTCTCACGCCTCCGCTCGTCTTTTTCGCTCTTTCATTGGCCTCAAAATTGAACATCGGTGTCAGGCACATTTTGCCCGTCTATGTTTTTTTCATTGTCGTGGCGGCGGTCGGTGCGGTTTGGTTGTGCGGCAAGATACGCGTTTTCCGATACGTGTTGGCAGCGCTGCTGCTTTTCCATATTTTAACTGCCGTTCGCACGGCTCCAGATTACATCGCATTTGCCAATGACTTTTTTGGCGGCCCAGATAATTCGTATCGCGTATTCCGCGATTCCAGCTCGGAATGGGGCCAAAATTACAAACTGATCGACGAGTATATTGCAACTGAAAAGGTCACCGATTGTTGGTTTGCCGGTATCGGAAATATTGAGGTGATGCGGGTGTCGCAACCGTGCCGGATCATGCCCGACAGACTGTTGCGGGGAATGAGTTCGCAGATCAACGAGATCGTTCCGCCAGTGGTCGAGGGCACGGTTTTTGTCAGCGTTAACAATTTGCCGCCAAAGGGCGGAGCAGAATATGCGGCTTTCACCCGGACAGAACCCGTCGCCCAGATCGGCGGTACTATCTTTGTTTATCGCGGCCGATTTGAAATGCCGGTTGCCTCGGCTCTAAGTCGGGTGATTCGCTCCAGTCAATTCCTCCGACAAAAACGCTTTGACGACGCGATCGCCGAGGGGCGTGGTGCTGTCGAGATCGCACCCGAAGACGCGCGAACGCACCTTGCACTTGCCTTTGCATTGCTTCGTGCTGGACAAAAACCGGAAGCCGAAACAGAATTTGAGGCGACCATCGAGGCCTCGAAGTCGAATCCCATACAATTTCGCAATCAGGAAGTTACCGCACGCCGGGAATCAGAGCTGTTGAAAGGAAAGAAATAATTCTATGACCGAAACGATCCAACACGACGACGGCAGAGTTGAGCTTAACGACGATGCTCTAAAGAGTATCGAGACCTCGGCACTTTTCAACGAC
>JAYVUD010000353.1:0-2308 GCA_043788335.1 Chloracidobacterium sp.
CTATTGCGATATTTATATTCGTACTGTTTGCGGCCAGTGCCGACGCCAACGGATTGTCGCCGACCGCTCCATGTTCCGGAGTATCCTTTCAGTCCGGACTGGCCGTTGTCCGCGGTACATCTGTGACGGTCCCCATCACCACAACGGACATTACGGGGCTCGCCGCGATATCGTTCGATGCCGTTATCACATACGACGCGGCGGTTGTCACCGAGATCTCGGTCAGTTCGGCCGGCACGCTCAGCACCGGCCTCGAGATCACCGTCAATGACCTGACGCCGGGAACCATGCTCATATCCGGCTTCGGGCCAACGCCTCTTTCTGGTGCCGGGCCTCTGTTAAATATAAATTTTTCCGCCACGGGCCCGATCGGATCGACAAGCCCGCTGGACTTTACTAGTTTTGCGTACAATGAGGGCAATCCGTGCTCGAACGCATCGAACGGCAGTATTTCGATCGTCGCCGGCACTATCAACGGCGTCGTGTCGTACGTAAATTCGCCCGTGTTCAAACCCGTACCGCACGCCACGGTCACCGCCGTGGGTTCGATTCCTGCTTCGGCAACCTCAGCGGTCGGCACCGGTGCATACAATATCACCGGCCTCGGTTCGGGGCCGTATGTGGCGACGCCGTCGCGGCCGGCAGAGACGCCGGTGACGGCCTTTTCGACCATTACCGGATTTGACTCGTCATTGATCGCACAGCATATCGCTTTTCTGACGACGCTCAATGCTACCCAGCTGTCGGCTGCCGATGTCAGTCAAAACGGCGTCGTCACGGCCTTTGACGCGGCGCTCATCGCACAGTGGATCGCGGGCATACCAAACATCGGCGACACCGGCACTTGGAAATTCAGCCCAGCCAGCCGCAGCTACCCCGTCGAGGTTGCACCCGATCAGGTCAATCAGGATTATCCCGCTCTGCTCAAGGGCGAGGTTTCGCGCAACTGGCAGCCGGAGTTGTCATTTGGGGCTCCACAGGCCACCGCCGCGGACGCTCCGGCGGCCACCGTAAGTGTCGATGCACCCGAGCCCGTCCAGCCGATAAATACGAGTTTCGACATTCCGATCACCACGTCAGACACGACCGGCGCCGGTATAGTGTCGTTGCAGTTCGACATGCTCTATAACCCGGCTATCATCATGCCACAGACGATTCCGGTGTCGGTCACGGGTACGATCTGCGATGGTATGCTGGTCACATACAACGTTCCGTCAGCTGGGCTGCTTAAGGTCGTGATATTCGGGACCACGCCGCGAGTCGGAGCGGGCACCCTGCTCAATCTCAAATTCAAGGCCGTCGGCGTCGTTAACGACATCTCACCGCTGACCTGGGTTAACTATATGTTTAACGAAGGCGACCCCGCCGCCGCCCTTTCGAACGGACAGGTCAAACTAGGCCCTGCCGTACCGACTGCGGCCGGTGCGACCGTCAGTGGTGTCGTCGCGGAGCCTGACGGCCGGCCGATCTCGCGAGTCGAGGTTCTGTTGACCGACAATGCCGGCGAAGTTCGCCGGGCGATAACGAGCCCGTTCGGATACTTTACGTTTTACGACGTTCCGGTCGGGTCCGTCTACGTGATGTCAGGCGGGTCAAAGCGGTTTTCGATCCAGCCGCGTGTGGTCTCCGTCACCGAGGATCTCGCAGGCGTCGATCTGCTCGGCGTGCCAAACTAGGCCGCAGGCTGCGTAACCACAAAATATCTGTCTCCCCTTGGCAGGCCGTCAACGCCGCCCCCCACGTCGTTCACGGCCTATCTTGCGCGTTTGGCCCGGTAACGTCTGACCCTATGCCTGTTTAACCCAGATTCCGCACTAGAATATACATCCGAAGTTTCAAAATCGAAACCGAAATATCTTGTACAAAACTATGTTTCCAATGTTTCTATGTGGTGAAAAACGATTATTTATCCACACAGGAACAATAGGTCACATAGAATAAATTTGCTTTGCCTTGAGCTAAAAGTCTAATGCGTGATCCGGGTTTAAGCGACGCGTGCCTATATTGGACAAAAGCCCGTCGACATTAGCTAAAAGCGTCCCAATATTAGCCAAGACCACGCCTATTTTGAACAGTTTAATCCCAGTTCTGTTTAATGTAGGTTCGCAATTAGATAGTTTTTGCAGTTATTTGGCCAGTTTCGCGGCTGTCTTACTTAATTCAGACACTAAATCGCTAGTTCTCAGCCGATCGCACGTCGCACCGTGCCACCGCGGACGAGTCACCTATTGTTCAGGCTCAGACCGGTACGATCCCCGCCCGCGGGCCCGGCAAAAGAGACAAGTGACGTGAGACCGAAGACCCGGGG
>JAYVUD010000354.1:0-24556 GCA_043788335.1 Chloracidobacterium sp.
GATCGAGCAGCCCGACGGTCGCACGTCCCGTACGGATGTTGCCTAGCTTTCGCTTAAAATCCTCAACCACGTGGTCCATTTTGGGACCTGTTTCTTTCACTATTTCTTGTGCACTCATATCTTATTTGTGACCAGTGTACCGATCGACAGATCGCCGCACACTGCCTTAACAATATTCTCCGACCGACGCATATTAAATACCATTATCGGCAGATCGTTGTCCATACACAATGATATTGCCGATGAATCCATCACCTTGAGGTGCTTTTCGAGCACTTCCTGATAGGTGATCTTGTCGTATTTAGTGGCCGTTGCGTCCTTCATCGGGTCGGCCGAGTAGATACCGTCGACCTTGGTCCCTTTCAGGATCACTTCTGATTCGATCTCGAGTGCCCGGAGAGCGGCGGCCGAGTCGGTCGTAAAGTACGGGTTGCCCGTGCCGGCCGCGAAGATGACGACGCGTTTTTTCTCGAGATGCCGAACGGCCCGCCGCCTGATGAACGGCTCGGCTAGTTGCGGAATATCGATCGCCGACATGACGCGCGTATAGACGTTTTGATGCTCGAGTGCGTCCTGCAGGACCACGGCGTTCATTACCGTGGCAAGCATGCCGATATAGTCGGCCGCCGCACGATCCATATTGCCCGCAGATTCGGAAACGCCGCGAAAAATGTTGCCGCCGCCGACCACGATAGCGATCTCGATACCGAGATCGTGAACCGTCTTGATCTCTTTGGCGACGGCCTCCGCGACCAGCGTATCAATACCGTAATTTTGCGTGCCCATCAGGGCCTCACCCGAAAGTTTAAGGAGAATACGGTTGAATGCAGGCTTCATTTTTTGAGTCCCATGTTCCAAGTCCCACGTCCCAAGTCACCTGAGCCAGCGAGACTTGGGGCTTTTGACAAGGGACTTGGGGCTGTTGATCTAGCCGACCATCGACGCGACTTCGGCGGCGAAATCATCCGCTTTTTTCTCGATGCCTTCGCCCATCTTAAAGCGGGCAAAGCGGCGAACCGAGATATTCTCTTTGATCGAACCGATCTTTTCGGCGACGAGCTCGCCAACCGTCTTGGACGGATCCTTAACAAATGGCTGATCGACGAGAACGTTGTCCTCGTAGTATTTGTTCAAGCGGCCGTCGATGATCTTGTTGAGAACATCTTCGGGCTTGCTTGCGTTTTTCGGGTCGTTTTTGAGCTGTTCGAGCAGGATCTCACGCTCTTTGTCCAGAACGTCCGCCGGAACCTCGGTGCGGTTCGTGTAGCGCGGGTCAACGGCGGCGATGTGCATCGCGACGTCCTTGACGAGCTGCTGAAACTCGTCGCCGCGGGCAACGAAATCGCTCTCGCAGTTGATCTCGACCAGTACGCCGACCTTGCCGCCCATATGGATGTAGGAACCGACTGCGCCCTCAGCGGTGACGCGTCCGGCTTTCTTGCCGGCGGACGCCATGCCCTTTTTGCGGAGCAGATCCATTGCCGCCGACTCGTCGCCATTTGCTTCGACGAGTGCGTTTTTGCAATCGACCATACCCGCACCTGATTTTTCACGCAGTGATTTCACTGCACTTGCTGTAACTTCTGCCATAAATTCACTCCAAATGTCTGAGAGTGTCCGCCAAACTTTAGTTGGTCGGACCCCTGGTAAAAAAGCGTAGCTATTTCGTCGTTAAAACGGGAAACAAGCTACGCTTTCAAAATTAAAAAATGTCGACTAGCTTGCTGTCGCTTCTGTGCTCTCTGCGGCCGGTGCCTCAGCAGCCTCAACCGGAGTTTCGTCAACCGACGTCTCGGCGGCAGGTGCCTCGGCAGCGGGCGTTTCGGCAACCGCGGTTTCGGCAGCGGCCTGTTCGTCCGGTGCTTCGACAGAATCCTCAGCAACGTCGTCTTCTTCGACCTCGTCGGCGATCTCAGCGTCGTCGTCATCGTCCTCACCGCGAAATTCGCGGGGAATAGCGATGAGCGAGCCGATCTCGGCTACCGGCGGATTGGGGTTATCGCCCATATCCTCGACCTCGACAGGTTCGGCTGCGGCGACTCCGCCCTCGGTCGCGATCTGTTTGCCCTCGATGATCGCATCCGCGATACGCGAGGCGAACAGGCGAATGGCACGCAGAGCGTCATCGTTGCCCGGGATGACCAGGTCGATGCCCTCAGGCGAGCAATTGGTGTCGACGACGGCCACGATCGGGATGTCGAGACGATTTGCCTCTTTGACGGCGATGTCCTCTTTACGAACGTCGATGATGAACATCATGTCCGGCGCTCCGCCCATGTCCTTGATGCCCGCGAGATTCTTCATCAACTTTTCGTACGCACGATCGAGCCCGAGACGCTCCTTTTTGGTGAGCATCTCAAAACGGCCGTCTTCGCGCATCGTTTCGATCTCTTTAAGCTTGTTGATCGATTTTTTGACGGTCTCAAAATTGGTCAGCAGGCCGCCGAGCCAACGGTTGTTGACATAGTACTGTCCGCAACGCTCGGCTTCCTCTTTGATCGCGTCCTGAGCCTGTCGTTTGGTGCCGACAAAAAGAACTTTTTGATTGGGGCGTTCGGTGAGCGACTCGGTCACGTAGTTGAGCGCGTCACGAAACAGTTTCTGCGTTTTCTGCAGATCGATAATGTAAATTCCGTTGCGTTCGCCAAAGATGTACTCTTTCATCTTCGGGTTCCAACGTCGAACCTGGTGACCAAAATGAACTCCTGCTTCGAGGAGTTCTTTCATCGTTACTGTAGCCAAAACTTTATATCTCCTGACCTTATTGGTTTATGTACTCGGCGAAACGATTCAATCGAACCAATATGTTTCGCCAATGGTATTTAGGTTCCGAGTGCAAGCTTTAGCTTGTTTGCTAAAACGCAGAGACAAGCTGAAGCTTGCACTCGGAGCAACAAATTAACGTTTCGAGAACTGGAATCTCTTACGGGCACCTTTCTGTCCGTATTTCTTGCGCTCTTTCTGACGTGGGTCACGCGTGACGAACCCGGCTTTTTTGAGTGAGCCGCGCAGGTCGGCGTTGTATACCATCAGGGCACGCGTGATGCCGTGGCGAACTGCTCCGGCCTGTCCGGCCGTGCCGCCGCCGGCGACATTTACGAGAATGTCAAACTTTTCGACCGACTCGGTCAATTCGAGCGGCTGACGAATGATCATCTGCAACGCTTCGTTCGGAAAATAGGTGTGAAAATCGCGCTTGTTTACGACGATCTGTCCGGTGCCCGGACGGAGGTAAACACGTGCTGTCGAGGTTTTTCTGCGGCCGGTGCCGTAATATTCAATATTTGCCATTATAATTCTCTAGCCTCCGGCTTCTGCGCCACGTGGCGGTGCTCGGCGTCTGCGTAAACTTTCAATTTCTTTGCCATTGCCTTGCCGAGTTTTGTTTTCGGAAGCATGCCGCGAACGGCGAGTTCGATGACCTTTTCAGGCTTTTTCTCGAACATTTCCTTGACGGTCGTTTCGCGCAAACCACCCGGATAAAGGGTGTGGCGGTAATATATCTTCTGATCGTCCTTGGAGCCCGTAAATACCGCATGGCGGGCGTTGATCACAACGCAATGATCGCCCATATCCATGAACGGCGTCCATGCCGGGTTGTTCTTACCCGAAAGAATTCTTGCGACCTCGGTGGCAAGACGGCCCACAGTTTTGCCTTTCGCATCGACGACGAGCCATTTGCGATTTTCGGCCAATCCCTTCCCGCTCGGAAAATAAGTACTCATAATTACACACACACTGATAAAAATCCGCAAAAATGCGAACCGATAGGATATCGAAAATGAGCGGTGCGGTCAAGTGGAACGGCGGGGTTTGTGACAGGATTCAGTTGAAACACTGTGACGTGGGGGAAGTTTCACGCAAAGACGCAAAGTACGCAAAGGAAGAAAAGGCGTCAGGATCGAATACTCTTCCTTGATCCAAACTTTGCGACCTTAGCGTCTTCGCGTGTAATTTCTTCTTAAAACAACGTCGTCGAACGACATTCGCTAACTGCCGAGTGCGAACCCGAATCTTGCGCCGGCCATCATCAATCCAACGATCGACTTGGCATCCTCGATGCCGCCGTTGCGGATAAGTTCGAAAGCGTCGGGAAACGAGATGCGTTCGATCTCGATGATCTCGTCGCCGTCGAGGTGCTGGGCTGTCTCAGTCAGATCGGTGGCGAGGTAGACAAACATCTTTTCGGTCAAAAAGCCGGGCGAGACGTAAAACTCGGTCAGCAATTCGACGCTGCCGGCTACTACCCCGACCTCTTCTTCGAGTTCGCGGATCGCACCGATGCGGGGGTCTTCGCCCTTTTCCAAAGTGCCGGCGGGTATCTCGAGCAAATATTTTCCAGCCGCGTGGCGATACTGCCTTACAAGGCCGACCGTCATATCCGCAAATACAGGCATGATCACCGCACTGCCCTTGTGCACGACGATGTCGCGCGAATACTCGATATCACCCTCGCGGATCTGGTCCGTGCGAACGTCGAAGATGCTGCCTTTGAAAATGTCCGTACTTGATAAGGTTTGAGTTTTCATTAAATCAAGCTTAATTCGCTGGCGTCAAAAAATATTCGCTGCCCATCTGGCCCTTGTCGCCAGATGCCAAGAGTTCTACTAACTGATCGTCAAAAAAATGTTCAAACTCCGGTTTCGTTCTTCTCGTACGATACGTTTTTCGCGCTACGTCGATTTCTTCCTTAAGAGAGCCGTAGATGTTGTTTTCAATCTTGCCTCGTTCAAGCTTATAAGTTTCATTAAGACTTATCTCGGACACCAGAAGCCTTGCAAAACGATTTGCATCCTGCTCGTCGACATTTGTATCGGCCCCAACTGCCGCTTTCGGTTTCCGAATAAACAAAAAGTAACAAGCGACCGCCATTATCGCCAAAATAACTATGTAGTTCATTTTCATAAGCAGTTTTCCTCGAACTCACCACAATATTTTACAACAGATCCGCCGGATTCCCGTTATCGGGGCCGATCATATCGAGGGATAATGCGGGAGCGGTTGACCGGGCGGGAAATGTGTGACAAATTGGCGGGAAATATGAAAACAATATTTTTTGGGGATACTTACGCAGAACTTTTGAAAAGGCTCGGCAGATCTGCCCACGAAAGGCACGAAAAACACTAAAATAGGCCAATGGCGACGGTCAATTTATAAAAGGTGTCCCGGATCATCGTCGGTAGCTCCCGCGCCGTTTACAACAATTGCGGAGGTTCTTGCATTGTTTCGTGTGTTTTCGTGACTTTCGTGGGAAACTTATCCTTATGGCGAAATATCGCATAGGTTTAGGCGTGACGGGCGGGATCGCGGCATATAAGGCGGTCGAGGTTTTGCGTCTGCTGCAAAAGGCCGGTTGCGACGTGAGCGTGGCGATGACACGGCATGCGACGGAGTTTGTGCAGCCGCTGACGTTTCGGGCGTTGACGAGCGGACATGTGATCGTGGACGATTACGCTGCGGACAATCCCGACCCGATCGCTCATATCAATTTTTCGCAAAATATCGACCTGCTGCTCATCGTCCCGGCAACCGCGAATATCATCGCCAAGTTTGCAAATGGCATCGCTGACGATTTCCTTTCATCGACGTATCTGGCGACGACCGCTCCGGTTATGATCGCTCCGGCGATGAACACGACGATGTGGGAGCAGC
Source organism: Chloracidobacterium sp. (assembly GCA_043788335.1). Taxonomy (GTDB): domain Bacteria; phylum Acidobacteriota; class Blastocatellia; order Pyrinomonadales; family Pyrinomonadaceae; genus OLB17. The sequence continues at coordinate 5,653 of JAYVUD010000354.1, forward strand.
CCGCCACGCAGCGAAATATCGCTCAGCTAAGAAAAGACGGCGTCCATTTTGTCGATCCGGTCGCCGGCGAACTCGCATGCAAGACGGTCGGAACGGGGAAGCTCGAGGACGTTGAGAATATCGTCGCGCAGGCGATGAAGCTGTTAACCGCCGAGACGCGGAGACGCGGAGAGTCAGAACTGCCTGCGTCAGCGGGCGGCCAGATAGACCGTCACTCACGATCGGAGCAGAACGATGAGCCCGAAGCGAACTGGCCCGCCGCTCACGCAGCGGTTTGTGACCTGTCCGGAGAGCGGATATTGATCACGGTTGGCGGAACCCGCGAGGCGATCGACCCGGTCAGATTTATTTCTAATCATTCCTCGGGCAAAATGGGTTTTGCGGTCGCGGCGGCGGCGGCAGATCGCGGAGCGGATGTTACCGTGGTCGCGGGCGTGACAACGGCAGACCCGCCGGCCGGGATCACGCTGACCCGGGCAGTTTCGGCGGAGCAGATGTATCAGGCGGTCAAGAACGAGTTGGCGAACACCACCGTGTTTATCGGTGCGGCGGCGGTTGCGGATTATGCTCCTGCCAATGCGGCCGAGGGAAAGATCAAAAAAGACGGCCGCGATTTTATGATACTGGAGCTGAAAAAGACCAGAGATATATTGTCATACGTCTCCGGCAATCGGCGAAAGGGAATGCTCGTTATCGGTTTTGCCGCCGAAACCAGCGACGTCGTCGGCTACGCTCGCTCGAAGATGGAGAAAAAGGGACTCGACGTCGTTATCGCAAACGACATTACCGCCGAGGGTGCCGGATTTAACACCGACACCAATATCGCAACGATCTTTACGCGGGACGGCGTCGAGTTGGAATTACCGCTGATGGGCAAACGGGACCTCGCGGGCCTGATACTCGACGAGATCGTAAAAATGAGAAAAGCCCGAGCCTAAAATGCCACTTAAAGCTGCAAAAAACGAGCTGATCGCCGATGTTCGGGAACAGATACTGTTCCTGCAGGAACTCGGTGTCGACGCGTTCGAGGCTGACCTGCTCAGGGTCGTGGCACGAACCGCCGAACCCCGAACCGCTCAGTCTCCGCCGGTAATTTTGAGGCCGCAGCAACCTGAACGTCCGGAATACACCAAAATGCCCGAGATCAAGATCGAGGTGCAAACACCGGTCGACACGCGTCCGCCCGGCCGATCGAGATTGTCGTCGCTGCCGTCGCTCGCGAGTCGGCCAATGGCCGCTGCGGGCAAAAAAAATTTAGCCGAAAACCGGAGTGAAACGCCTGAAACGCATGAAACACCTGAAACGCCTGAAACATGCGGTCCACCCGTTACACTCCTAAACGATGAAACACCGAAACAAGTGATCAACGAACCAAAACCGGTTATCGAGTCTGCCGGCTCCGGCGAGACCATTCTCCAGATCCGTGCCGAGATCGGGCCGGACTGCACACGGTGCAAATTGTCGACCCAGGGCCGCAACCGCGTCGTCAACAGTACGGGCAATTTTAATGCAGATCTCATGTTCGTCGGCGAGGCCCCGGGAGCGGACGAGGATGAGCAGGGCGAACCGTTCGTCGGACGTGCCGGCCAGCTTTTGACCAAGATCATCGAGGGCATCGGCGTGAGGCGCGAAGACGTATTTATCGGAAACATCAACCGTTGTCGCCCACCCAATAATCGTGCTCCCGAGCCCGATGAGACCATCGCCTGCAAGCCATTTTTGATGCGTGAGATCGCCGTCGTCCGGCCTCGCGTGATCGTCGTGCTCGGTGCGACCGCGGCCCACAACCTGCTCGAGACTAAGGTACCGATCGGCAAACTCCGCGGCAATTTTCACGACTACCACGGCTCCAAGGTGATGCCAACTTTCCATCCGGCTTATCTGCTGCGTGACCCACACAAGAAACGTGAGGTTTGGGAAGATATGAAAAAAGTCCGCGACTACCTTGCTACGGCAAAATAATTTTCACAATTCCTGAATCCGTCTGCGGTGTAGTGGCGAAACACCTTTTTCGATTGAGAAAAGATCGGGTCGGCGAATCAATCATCGCGTGAATTAACCCACGTTTTCTGAGTTTGCCAACAGACCAGATCTGGATTATTATTCGGTAGATCAAAAGAATGAAAGACACCGTTCCGTCAAACGATAAGGTTAGCCGAGGCCTGCTGGAGTGCCGAGAGATCACGCGTCGCTATGGCACGAGCTTTTACTTTGCCACGCAGTTTTTTCCGAGGGAGACCCGCGACGGCATCTATGCGGTCTACGCGTTTGCCCGCATTCCGGACGAGATCGTGGACGACCCGGGCACGACAACGCGGGCCGAACGCGTTGCGCGGCTTGAGGAATGGCGGCAGACGTGGCTGACGGCGATGGCGTCCGGCGACAGCGATGACGCGGTGATGGCGGCGATCGTTTACGCCTTTAAGAAATATGATATCCCGGTCGAGGATGGCGAAGCCTTTCTGCGTTCGATGTTTATGGACGAGGACAAAAAATCCTACGCCAACTACTCCGAACTTGAAGAATACATGTACGGCTCGGCCGGCGTCATCGGGCTGATGGTGACGCGCATCGTCGGGTTTTCGACGCCGGACGCCTTTCAGCACGCGATCAAGCTTGGTTACGCTTTTCAACTTACCAACTTTCTCCGCGACATCAAGGAGGACTGGGACGAACTCGGCCGCGTCTACATGCCCGAGGACGAACTTGCAAAATTTGGCCTCGGAGCCGATGATCTCGGACGCCGCCGGTACGATGATCGGTTCGTCGATTTCATGAAGTTTCAGATCGAACGCAACAAGCAGATATACCGCGAGGCTTTGCCCGGCATTAAGATGCTCAATTGGCGAGGGCGTCTCGCGGTCAAGATATCGTACGTTTTATACAAGGCGATACTGGGCGAGATCGAGCGTGCCGAGTACAATGTTTATCGAGGCCGCGTAAGAACGGGATTCCGACAGAAAATCGCGTTGTCGCTGCTCGCATTGGCAGGGGTCTATGAATAGGAGACGTTGCACTCACGTTGCGTGTATCGCCCTTGCTTACGCGCGGGCTTGTGCAATAGCGTATGAATAAAAAGGTCATCATCATCGGGGCAGGCATAGGCGGGTTGGGAACAGCCGGCCTTTTTGCTAAAAAGGGCTACGACGTCACTGTTTTCGAAAAGAACGCCAATCTGGGTGGCCGGGCGAACATATTTGAGGAGAACGGGTTTAAGTTTGACATGGGCCCGTCGTGGTACCTTGCGCCCGATCTGTTCGAACATTATTTCCGCCTGATGGGCGAGCGGGTCGAAGACCATCTCGATCTCGTTCGGCTCGAACCGTCGTATCGGATCTTTTTTCGCGAGGGATCCGATCAGCTCGACATCCACTCGGACATCGACCGCGACGCCGCGACATTTGAGGCGATCGAACCCGGTGCGGGCGAGAAACTCCGGGCATATCTAAAGCAGTCCGAGTACCAGTACGATGTTGCAACGCAGCATTTCATGTACAAAAACTACGACACGATCTTCGATTTCCTCAATAAGCGTGTCGCGACCGAGGGGCAAAAGCTGTCGGTGTTCTCAAAGATGCACACGTTCGTGTCGCGATTTTTCAAATCGCAAAAGCTGCGTCAGGTGATGGAGTACACGATGGTCTTTCTCGGCACATCGCCGTATGAGGCTCCGGCTCTGTACAATCTGATGTCGCATATGGACTTTAATCAGGGCGTGTTCTATCCGCAGGGCGGGTTTTACGAGCTGATCAGGGCGTTGGTTCGCCTTGCCGAAAAGAACGGTGCGGTGCTCAACACAAACGCTCCCGTCGCGGAGATCGTAGTCGAGAATGGGATTGCGAAGGGCGTCCGGCTCGAAAGCGGCGAGATCCACGCCGCCGACATTGTCATCTCGAACGCCGAGATGTGGTTTACAGAGACCAAGATGCTGAAACCGCAGCACCGTACGTTCTCGGAACGGTATTGGAAAAAACGCGTTATGGCGCCGTCCGCGTTTATGATGTTTCTCGGCGTCAGCGAAAAACTGCCCGGCCTGATCCACCACGACCTTTTGTTCAGCGAGGATTGGCGCAAGAATTTCGACGATATATATAAGGACCCGACGCTGCCCTTAGAACCGTCGCTCTACGTCTGTGCACCGAGCGTCACCGACCCGAGCGTCGCCCCGGCGGGCAAAGAGAATTTGTTCGTGCTCGTACCTATCGCCTCGGGCCTCGAAATAACTGAGGCGATGAAAGAGGAGTACGCCGACCGCGTTTTGTCGTTGATGGAAAAAGAAATGGGGCTCACGGGACTGCGCGAAAAGATCGAGTATAAACGCATCTACACGGTCGATAATTTCGCCTCAGATTACAACGCGTTTAAGGGTTCGGCACTCGGCCTCGCCCACACGCTGATGCAGACGGCAATATTCAGGCCGAAAAACTACTCGAAAAAGGTCAAAGGGCTCTATTACGTAGGTGCCGGAACCAACCCGGGCATCGGCACGCAGATATGTTTGATCAGCGCCGAGCTTGCTTACAAACGCGTCCACGGCATTACCACTGCCGGACCGCTGGATTCGATCTAGGACGCGTTATTCGCAGGCGGTAAAGTAGCAAACAAAAAACTTTGAGATCGCGATGTACCAAAAGATGGCGAAACCGCACGCCGCATTGACCCAAGGGAAAAAGCGGTAGACACCGAAAACGCCCTCGCGGCCGGATTTGGACTTTGAAAAGATCATCATCGCCGCATAAATTACGCCGAGAGCCACGCTCATGTACGAGAGATACGGATAGGTTAGTGCGGAGGACGCGACATACGCCACAAGGCAGAATAGATGCGTGCCGGTCGGCCCGAGCGTGGTCGCGATAGTGGACAAACCGGCTTTGCGGTCGGCCTCGATGTCGGGAATCGCCGAAAACGCGTGCATCGCCGCCGTCCATAACCCGCCGGCAACGACGAGTGACCACGGTGGATTGATCCCGGAGATCATCTGGAACGCAAAAATGCCCGGCATCAGATATAGAATATTGAATAGCGAATCGATCAACGGCCTCGCTTTGGCACGCACCGGCGGTGCCGAGTAGTAAACGGAGAGGAATAGGAACAACGCGAACGCAAAGATCGCTAACTTCGCCGTTAAGGCGGCCACGACAACAAAAGGGAGATTGAGTATCGCGATCACCAGCCAGAGGCCGTGCCACTTGTCGGGCGTTACCAGCGTCTCATATTCCGACTTTTTCTCGTTGAGCTTATCGGTCTCGTAGTCGAAAATGTCGTTGACACCGTAGATAAGCAGATTTGCCGGAAACAGGAAATAGAGCCCGAAGAGCAGCAGCCGAATGTCGTAGAATTGGCCTTTTGTCACGGCACCCGCGACGAGCCCGACGATATACGGGCCAAAAACATAGATCCAAAATCGCGGGCGGCTGACTTTTAGGTAAAATCTGAGATCGGGCATCGATAGATTATAACGCGAATATTGTTCACACTCTCATTAGTATTGGATGAAAATGACCGCCCGATCAATTTATGTAGTCGCGATACTGATGCTCCTCGCGGTCAGCGCGTTCTTTATGGTCAACGTCCCGCTGCCGGCGTGGTCGCATTATGTGTCAGGCGTGAACGTCGTGTTGTTCGCAATGCCGGCATTTTGGGCGACACGGCGCTGGCTCGGGTGGCGAGACGCCGGCCTGCTCTGGGCGGCACTGGGCATTTACGCCCTGCTGCTCGAGACCTCGGCGATCTACACGGGCTTTCCGTACGGGCATTTCGGCTACTCGGACCTGCTCGGGGCCAAACTCTTTGGGGCGACGCCGTGGACGGTATTTTTGGCGTGGACACCGCTGATCCTCGGTGCCTATGCCGCAGCTCGAAAGTTGCTGGAAAATGCAGTAATGCGGGTCGCGGCGACGGCATTGATCGCGACCGCGTTTGACCTCGTACTCGACCCCGGCGCCGTCCGCCTCGGATTTTGGCAGTACTCAGGCAACGGCGGATTTTACGGCGTGCCGCTGCTGAATTTTGCCGGTTGGCTCGTCAGCGGTTCGATCGCAGTGGTGATGATCGAGGCTTTCCTGCTTCTCCGAAAACCGCTCTTACCGACACCTGTCCAGCTGATCTCGAGCGCGTTTTTGATCGTATCTTTCTGGACTGCGATCGCGGCGTTTGGTGGCATGCTCTGGCCCACGGCCATTGGGGGCGTCATCGCGGCGTTGCTTCTGTTTTTCTGGCTCAAATATCATTATCGCTTCGACGATATGCTCGTCTATGTGGAGGAGGACGGCACGCCAATCGCGACCGAGGCCAAACCGTTGGTTCACCACAGCGACACCAAACTGCATCTCGCGTTCTCGATATTCCTGTTTAATGCCCGTGGCGAGGTACTACTGCAACAACGTGCTCTATCCAAAAAAACCTGGCCCGGCGTCTGGTCAAACTCGTGCTGCGGCCACGTCATGCTTCACGAAAAAACGTTGGCGGCCGCAAAACGCCGGTTGAAGTTCGAACTCGGCATTGCAGGCGTCGAACTACACGAAATGCTCCCGGATTTTCGCTACCGGGCTGAAAAGGACGGGATCGTCGAAAACGAGATCTGCCCGGTGTTCGTCGGTTTTTATGATCTGGCGCCGCGTCCCAATCCGGATGAGGTCGGCGAGACAAAATGGATGCCGTGGGGCGATTTTTTGAAGATGGCACGCGATCCGTCGGGCGGAATCTCGCCGTGGGCGGTCCAGGAGGCAGATCTGTTGACGGCCGAACCGGATTTTCACCGATTCCTCGCCGTTATTATCGCATCATAGTTATCGCAAAACGCTCTCTGTGGTAATCTGTAAAATTCCGGAGATCTACTTATGAAAAGTGCCGTTTCCCTGATCCTGATCACGATCATCTCGATGTTTCCGCTTACCGCTTTTTCGCAAAAGGGGAGTTTTGTCGAGATCAAACAACTCCAATCCCCACAGAATCCGAAGCTCGGGTTTATCATCCACGGCGGCGCCGGCGTTCTCGCGAAAGACAAGATGACGCCCGCCAAGGAAAAGGAATTTCGAGCCAAGCTCGAGGAAGTCGTCCTTGCCGGATACAAAGCCCTGCAGGACGGCCGATCGAGCCTGGACGCCGTCGAGATCGCGATCCGGATGATGGAAGATTCGCCGCTGTTCAACGCCGGCAAGGGTGCGGTTTTTACCCATGACGGCAAGAATGAGCTCGATTCGTCGATAATGGACGGTAAAACGCTCGCCGCCGGAGCGGTCGCGGGCCTGCATCACGTCAAAAATCCGATCACGCTCGCTCGTGCCGTAATGGAAAAATCGCCGCACGTGATGATGTTCGGCGACGGGGCCGAGCAGTTTGCCAAGGAGCAAAAGATCGAGATCGTCGACGAGAAATACTTTTGGACGCAGGAACGCTGGGATGCGCTGCAGCAGGTGCTTAAAGAAGAAAAAGAGAAAAGTGAAAAAGAGGAAAAGGGGAAAAGTGAAAAAGTAAGACCTCTAATGTCGTCGCTTTTGGGTGAGTCGGCGGAGGAATCGCGAAATCGTTTTGGCACCGTCGGTGCCGTCGCCCTCGATAACAAGGGAAACCTCGCGGCCGGCACATCGACCGGCGGAATGACAAACAAAAAGTACGGCCGGGTCGGTGATGCACCCATCATCGGTGCCGGAACCTACGCAAATAACGATACATGTGCCGTTTCGGCGACCGGTTGGGGCGAATATTTCATTCGTCTCGGCGTCGCCCGCGATATCTCGTCGATAATGGAATATCGTGCTTTGCCGATCCAGACCGCTGCCGATATGGTGATCAAACAAAAACTCCAAAAACTTGGCGGCGACGGCGGGATCATCGCGATGGACAAATTTGGTAATATGGCCGTTTCGTTCAATTCCGAAGGGATGTACCGTGCCTACATCGGGGCAGACGGCAAACCGGTGGTCGAAATTTACTAGAGGGAAAAAGTGAAAATGTGAAAAAGTGAAAAAGTTTGGACGTCAGGTGCCCCGTGACTTCTTGCTTTTTCACTTTTTCACTTTTCTCCTTTTTCACGTTTGAGCTATTTCAAGCTCGACCTTTATCACATTCATATGTTATCTGCAGAGATCATAGCTATCGGGTCGGAGCTTTTGACGCCGACCAAGACGGATACCAACAGCCTTTGGCTAACGGAAAAGCTCAATGACATCGGCATCGAAGTGATGCTGAAGACGGTTGTCGGGGACGACGGGGCACGGCTCGAGGAGGCGGTTCGGGACGCGATCAAGCGGTCCGACGTCGTCGTTACGACCGGCGGTCTGGGCCCGACCGAGGACGATATCACACGGCAATTCACGGCCGCCGCCGTCGATCGCGATCTGGTGTATCACGACGATATCGAAGAGCATCTCCGCGAACGCTTCAAAGCCTGGGGCCGCGATATGCCGGACATCAATAAACGTCAGGCGTTCGTCATCGACGGTGCCGAGATACTGCCCAACCCTAACGGCTCAGCCGTCGGCATGCTGGCCGACATCCACGGTAAATTGTTGATCATCCTGCCGGGTCCGCCACGCGAAAATCAACCGATGTTCCTCGATCACGTTTTCGATCGGCTCAAGGGCATCGCCGGCGAGTTTTACGTCAGTCGGCGAATGCTCAAGGTATCGGGCATGGGCGAATCCGCCGTTGACGAGATCGCCGCCCCGATCTACACGTCATATCCGACCGTTCAAACATCTATTTTGTTCAATAAGAGCGAGGTCGAGATCCACGTTGCCGCCCGATCGGATAACGCCGCCGATGCCGAAAGGGTAGCGGACGAACTTGCCGGCAAACTCGCGGACGCTCTCGGTTCAGCCGTTTTCTCGACGACCGGCCAAGAGATGGAAGAGGTCGTCGGAGCGATCCTCAGCACCCGAAACGAGACCCTCGCCGTTGCGGAAAGCTGCACCGGCGGCCTAATCGGGCAACGTCTGACCGACGTTGCCGGCTCGTCCGCGTATTTTATGGAGGGAGCGATAACATATTCGAACGAAGCAAAAGTGCGAGCCCTCGGCGTTCCGGCCGCCGTCATTGAGGAACACGGTGCGGTCAGTGCCGCGTGTGCCGAGGCGATGGCGGCGGGAATGCGAAATTATGCCGGGACGACGCACGCGATCTCGGTCACGGGTATCGCCGGGCCGGACGGCGGTAGCCCGGAAAAGCCGGTCGGCACGGTTTTTGTCGGTTACTCGGGCCCGGGCGGGACCCGGTCGATGAAGATGGTACTGCCCGGCGATCGGTATCTGATCCGTTGGCGGGCAAGTTCAGCAGCTCTAAATTATCTGCGGCGGCAATTGTCGAAATCTGCTTGAAATGCCGATGTGCCGGCACGAAACACAAGTAAAGGTTGCTTTTTTGGCCTTTTACACGGAAAATTGTCCGAGTGAACCTGCGGCCTCCGTTTTCACGGCAAATATTGGAACTTGCGCCGCCCGCGGGCGTGAATAGCTGTTGGTGAACGACAATTTGCCCGGGTCCGAATCTCCTTTACGGTAAAAACGCTTATGAAACGATCGAACTACCTCCAAATGATCTTGAGCCTGCTGCTCGTGTTTGCGATCCTGTCGCCGGTAACGGCACTTGCCTACGGCGATGGCGGCAAAAAGCATTTCAAGCTCGGTATGAAGTGGGAAGGCTCCGAGGACTGGGACAAGGCTGCCGAGGAATTTGCCCTTGCAACGGCCGAAAGCCCGAGGAATCCGGAGTATCGACTTCACCTCACCCGTTCATTGTTCAACGCGTCGCAGATGTACATCAAAAAAGGTTCGCTCGCCGCCAGGGAAAAGGATTATAACAACGCATACGTCTTTTTCCGAAAGGCATACGCCTTTGACCCGACCAACGAGCTTGCTCATTCGGAAATGGATCGTATGGTTCGGCTCCAGCAGGAGCTGAACGGAAAGCCGGGCGACGGACAACCAGGCGATGCGGCAAAGGTTGTCAAAGCCGCCTATACCGGCACTAATAAGACACCGGCTCCGCTGCCGCAGATGCCGCAAAAGCTCGAAAAACTGCGCAGCCTACCGTTTCCGAACGGCATCGACCTGCAGTTTATTATCAAGGAACTCGCCGGTGAGCTCGACCTCAACGTCTTGTTTGACGGCACATCGTTCCGGCAGGCACGCAAGACCACGATTGACCTCAAGAACGTGACGTCGGCACAGGCTCTCGACTACATTTTCCTGCAGGAAAGTTTGTTCTTCCAAAAGGTCGGCCCGCGAACGATCCTGATCGCTAATTCCGAACAGCGTGTCAAATTTCAGCAGCTTGTACTTCGAACGTTCTATCTCGCAAACGCGAGCCCGAAAGACATCGCCAAGGTCGTCCAGACAGCGATTCCGGCCCAACCGGGACGCTCTCAGACGATCGTGCTGACTGACGACGCGACCAACTCGGTCACCATTCGCGACACGTCGGAGAATATCCGCTTGATCGGTGACCTGATCGCCTCGCTCGACAAAGACCGGGCGGAGGTCGTGATGGATGTGGCGATCTACGAGGTCAATAAGAGCGACCTGCTGCAGTTTGGCAACCAGATCGGCTCGACCGGACAGAACGGCACGTTGAATAACCTTGGCGGTGTCGGATTTCCGCTGGTTCATGCCGGATCGACAGGGCCAATCACTCAAGGCTTGCCTTTTCGCGGGCTCGATATCGCCAGTATTGCGTTCGGTATTCCGCTCAGCAATATCACCGCTCTCCAGTCGAGAGCCAATACCAAACTTATTGCCTCGACGCAGATACACGCTTTCAACAACGAAGATTCGTCGGCACGTATCGGCCAGCGCGTGCCGGTTCAGACGGCCCAGATCTCAAATGGTGGCGCGGTCGGCGGCACCGGCAACAATAACGGATTTTTGTCGAACGTCATCAATTATGAACAGGTCGGCCTGACGCTGAAATTTAAGCCGCTTGTGTTCCCAAACCAGGACGTCCAGGTCGCGATGGAGATCGAGTCCAAGGATGTCGCCGGTGCTTCGTCGCTGACGCCGACCTTTACTGAACGAACTATCAAGGGCACAGCCCGAGTTCAGAACAACAAGACGCTATTGCTCGCCAGCGTTGCCCAAGGCGTCGAGACCAAGAGCCGCTCGGGCTTGCCGTTGCTCGGCTTGATCCCGATCCTCGGCCGCCTGTTCACGGCACCGATCAACGATAACCGGCAGGTCGATATCGTTATCGCGGTTACGCCGCGAGTCATCCGGGCACCGGCTATCTTGCCGAGCGACGAGGTCGAACGGCAGACCGGCAGCCTTGCGGTCCCGACCCAGAATTCGCTTGAGGCAATGATCATTCAGGAAGAGCAGAATGAGATGCTCGCGCTCGCCCGAAAAAACCCGACCAACGCCGAGATCCAGTTGCCTGAGCAGAAGGCAGAGGCACCTGCCTATGTCCGCACAAGCGGAACCGAACCGACCGCTGTGTCTAAGAATGCCGACTCGGACGGGCCGACGCTGAAGCCGATCGATTCCGGAACGAAAGTACTACAACTCAATCAAACGTCGAACGTCGTCACGCCCGCGGACCCGGCCGTCTCCGTGACGGCAGCGGCGGCACCGGTAGCCGAATTGTCGATGCAGGATATTCCCGATATGAAAACGGGAACGCGTGCCAAGGTTGCGGTGATGGTCAGCGGAAATTCGGATTTCCGCTCGGCGGTGCTGGGCTTGAAATTTGACGACAAAAAGCTGGCGATCAGATCGGTCAGCCTCGGCAGTGCATTTGGCACGTCGGAGAATACGGTCATGACGCCTTTCCTGAACCAGAACGGAAAGATGTTCATCTCGTTGTCATCAAAAGATATTGCCAACGCCTCTGCAAGCGGGACGCTGGCATATATCGAGATCGAAGCACTAACAGATGGCAGGCCCGCGATCACATTCGAGCGGGACGTGCTCAATTTCATTACGGCAGACGGCAAGAGCTTTGCGGTCAAGTTGTTCGAATAAATGATGTTACGGCGGAGTCTGGAAAAATTTTCGGGAACAGCCGGCTACAGCCTGCTCGAACTCGTGACGACGCTCGCCGTGCTTGCGATCCTCGTGATGGGTACGATCCCTATCGCCCAGAACGCGATCAAGCGGCAAAAGGAAATGCGTCTTCGTGAAGAATTGCGGATGATGCGTAATGCGATCGATGAGTTTAAGCGCGACACCTACGGTGCCTGTCCGCAGGGAGCGCTTGCCAGCGGAAATCCCGCTAACGTGGCCCAAGGGGGCAATATCCCGGCGGATCCGCGTTCGCGTGTGGTGATCGACGACTGCAAGATCTTTGACGGCGACAACCTCGACCGGTTTCCACCGACTTTGGCCTCATTGGTCGACGGCGTCAAGGTCAAAGCTCGCGGCATTAACGCAACCGGCGGCAGCGGACTCGACGACCGTTCGAAGCAGGCGACCGAACTCAACCAGTTGAAAGAACTCAAGAAAGTCTACCTACGTGCATTGCCGATAGATCCAATGACGGGAAAATCCGATTGGAAGATCAGGTCCTCCTATCAGGGAAAAGACTCGGACAACTGGGATGACATTAATGTTTTTGACGTGAGGTCGGCGTCGGACGAAGAATCTCTGAATGGCGAAAAATATAGCGACTGGTAAACGGGCGGCTAGTATGAAATTAAATATTTCAAAACGGAGATCGATGGGGGGCATGAGCGGATTTTCACTGCTCGAATTGATGATCGCGATGTTCATCATGATCATCCTGCTCTCGGTCGCGATCCCGACATATCAACGCAGCGTTCAGCACGCCCGAGAGATAGTCCTAAAGGAAAATTTGTGGCAGTTGCGACGGGCGATCGACCAATATGCGACCGACAAAGGGAAATTGCCCGGTTCGATCGAGGATCTGGTAAAAGAAAAGTACCTGCACGAAAAGCCGGTAGATCCGATCCTCGAAAAGGCTGAGTGGGACGAGGTTCAGGGCGAAGACACGAGTACGCCGGATGGAGCGTCGGGATTAAAGGACGTCAAAAGTCTCGCCGAGGGCGAAGATAGCGACGGGCAGGCGTACACAAAGTATTAGATAAATGTTCTCATCTCTTTCAAAACCAAGTTTTCCGAATGCGGCACTCGGGCTCGAACGCGAAAGCGTCACGGCGATTGCCGTCCGGCGTCAGGGACGCGGCCAGTTTGGCATCAAACAGGCAGCTACGATCCAGTTGCCGCCGGGTGTTTTGACGCCGAGCTTCCTCGATCAGAACATCGGCGACGTGCTCGAGTTTTCTGCCAGCCTGCGTGATGCCGTACAAAATTCCGGTCTGTTAAGTCAAAAGAAATGGTCCGTGGCCCTGCCGAGTAATACCGCCCGGACAGCGATCCTCACGCTCGATGCCGAACCGGTCGCGAAAAAGGAGACCGAAGATATCCTCGACTGGAAAGCCGAACAGAGTTTCGGTGCGCCGGCGGCCGAGTTGCGGGTTCTGAAACGTAAGATCTCTCCGAGCCGCGATGGCCGTCCGCGGTTTTTCGCGACCGCCGTAAAACTCTCGGTCATCGACGAATACGAGACCGTTTTTGAAAATCTCGGCTGGAAGGCGGGCCTGATCTTGCCGCGGGCGATCGGCGAGGCAAACTGGCTGTCCGGCGGAGCCAAAAATAGCGATTCGCTTTTGATCAGTTCGCAGTCAGACGGATTTACAGCCTTGCTGCTCCGGGGCGACGAACCCTATGTCGTGCGTTCCGTGACCTGCCTGCCTAACGAGATCGACGACGAAGTTTACCGTCTGTTGATGTTCTACAACGACCGCGTTCGTAACGAGAGCGGCGGATATCTTGAAAAAATGCTGCTCGTCGGTAGCGATCTTGTCCCGTCGAAGATATTGGAAATTGCGTCCGAGGCCCTCGGCAGAACACTCACGATCTTGCGTCCTGAAGACGTCGGCCTTTTTCTACCGGACGCTAATTTCAAGTTCGACGAGATTGCCGCTCCGGCCGGTCTTGCTGCCCTCAGTTAGGCGTCCGATCATACTCGGCTTGCGGTTTGAAACCTTTTACACCACAATACCGTAAGTAACGGAGATAATATGGTCGGCAAAACGATAACTTTTGACGGTTTTCGCGGGCTCACGGATGGGGAACTCATCGTTTCCGCGGTTTCGGGCCGCACCGAGGGATTTGAGGAGATCGTCAGACGTTATCAGCGCCCGATCACGAGCTACGTTTACCGTATGCTCGGCGATCACGAGTCGGCCCTCGATGTCACCCAGGAAGTCTTTATTAAGGTCTACAACTCTCTCAGTAAATACAGCTCCGATTATAAATTTTCGACGTGGCTGTATCGCATCGCTCACAACGCCGCGATAGATCATATGCGACGCAATTCGGTCACCGCGATGAGCATCGAGGCCGAAAATCCGGACGGTTCGTATCAAATTCAGATCGAGAGCCGCCGGCCGTCGCCCGAGCAGGACCACGAACGTAGCGAATGGCGAACTGAGATCGATGCGGTGGTCAAGTGTTTACCGCCGACCTACAGAGATCTGATCCTGCTGCGGCACTCGCGCGACCTCAGCTACGACGAGATCGCCGACGTAACCGGCCTGCCGCTCGGGACCGTCAAGAATAGATTGTTCCGAGCCCGCGAAATGATGCGGCAAATGTTTGTCGAACGAGGCTTTTCGGGGTTTTAAGAGATGTCAGTAGATATGCAGGAATTTGACCGGAGCGAATGCCCGTCATTCGAGATCGCCGCCTACATCGACGGCGAGCTTGACCCTGCCCGCGAGTCAGACCTCGGACAGCACTTTGCAGCCTGCGCTGTCTGCTCGGCAGAACTCAATCAGCAAAAGCATTTTTTGTGCACTCTCAGTTCGTCGCTGATGCACGAACAAGAGATAGAATTACCCCGCGATTTTGCGAAAACTATTGTCGCCAACGCGGAGAGCAGCGTTAACGGGCTTCGACGTCCCCGCGAGCGTTTCAATGCCGTATTTATCTGTGCAACGCTGTTTTTGTTTGGGTTGTTTGCTCTCGGTGCCGAATCGGGAGGTGGCATCGGTCGGCTGATCGACATTTATGAAAAGCTTTCGGCTGCGGCCGGATTCTTTGCCCACGCCACATACTCGTTCCTGTTGGGTCTCGGGTTTGTCGTCCGGACGCTCGGCGAACAGACTCATATCCCGGTCGCGGTCTCGTTGCTGTCCGTAATGCTGTTCTCGATCGTCCTAATTTTGGTATCGAGCCGGTGGATTCGCTTTCGCCGCATTTGATCCACCCCAAAGTGCACGTTCTAATCGCTAAACCAACATCTCCACCGCGACTTGCCGGCAGAACCTTCAAAACAGTCTGGGTCGTATGCTTGCTTTGCGCCGCCGCGTTTGCGGCGTATGCTCATCCCGCGATCTCTACGTCCGAAGATAACAAGACGTTGAACGTAGAGGATGCCCCCGAGGAGACGGTATACTCGTTTGGAAAATCGGTGGACGTCAAGGAGCGGGCAAAGGGCGTGCTGGCGATCGGCGGCGACGTGATCGTCGAGGGCGATGTTGACGGCGACGTCGGGGCGATCGGCGGCAACGTGATTCAACGCGAGGGCGGCCGTATCGGCGGCGGTGTCTATGTGGTCGGAGGCTCATATAAGCCGGAGGGCCAAAATCCGATCCGCGAACCCGGCAAAGAGACCGTCGTTTTCGGCGTTTTCGAGGACGAGGTCCGCGAACTCACCCAGAACCCGTCCCAGTTATTTGCTCCCAGTTTTACTTGGGCGTTTTTGGCTCAGCGGATATTGCTGGTTCTCTTCTGGTTCGTCATCTCGCTCGTTATCACAACCATTGCTCCCGGTGCCGTCGGTCGGGCCGTCGCCAGGACCAAACTCTCAACCCTCAAGGTCACTGCCTTTGGGTCTATTGCATTCGTTTTGACGATGATCATGATCGTTGGCAGCGTCTCGGTCTTGCCGGGCTATCTAAGCGTCACGTTTGGTCTGATGGGGATATTGCTTCTGCTTTTCGGGTACGTTTTCGGGCGTGTCACCCTTCAGGTCAGCGTCGGCAAATGGATCCAAAAACACCTTTTGTCGGAAATGAACCGCTCGGAAACCCTCTCAACTCTGCTCGGTGTCGTGATGTGGACCCTATTCCTTTCCATCCCGTATGTCTGGCTCATCGCCCTTTTTGTTGTCTTCGCCATCGGCATCGGCCTGATTCTCACCGCCCGGACGCCTGCCAAGTGGCAGAAAACACAAGCTTAAAGCTTGCACACTTTTACATTTCTTTACAAAAGCGGTCGAACCTTGCTGATAGAATTAACGTCATAGATAGTGTTGCTCGCAACTTTTCTATTTACATCGGCGACAATTGTGCCGGAACAAACGATCTTTTATATGCTGCAGAACATTATTCTAACCATCATTTTATTTTTATTTTCCGGCACAATTGGGCATCTTTTCGGCCAAACGTCGACGCCAGACGTCCGGCTCAAACCGTCCGTGATCAGCGGCGATGTGACCGTGATAGATGCATCCAAACTGATCGTTTCGACAAAAGAGGGTCTGGTGCAGGCAAATATTGTCGATAAGACCGAATTCAAACGTGTCGCCGCTGATAAGCCGAGCCTCGCAACTGCCGCCCCGGCGACGAGAGCAGACATCGGCGTCGGCGACCGCGTGGCCGTCTCGGGCGTGATGGCTGAGGACAAAAAGTCGATGCCGGCGAGAACTGTTTTCCTCATGAGCAAGTCCGACATTTCCCAGCATAGAGCGAAAGAGGCCGAGCAGTGGAAAGTTCGCGGTATCGCCGGACGCGTTACCGCCGTCAATGCGTCGACCAACCAGTTTACGGTTGAGATCCGCACGTTGATGGGCAGCAGCTCGGCAGTTGTCACGCCAAAGGAAAAGGCGAGATTTCTCCGATACGCACCGGACTCGGTGAGATTTGACGAGGCCAAGCCCAGTTCGATCGCCGACATCAAAACCGGCGATATGATCAGGGCACTCGGGGACAAAAATGCGGACGGCACTGCCTTTGCGGCAGACGAGATCGTCAGCGGTGCGTTTCAGACGGTTGCCGGTACAGTGAAATCCATCGATGCTGCCAAGAATGAGGTCGTCATTACAAATCTGCAGACCAAGAAAGACGTGACCGTCAGCCTGGCTAGTGCGACCACATTGAAAAAATTTCCCGCCGAGATGGCGGAGCGGCTGGCCGGATTTCAGGGCGGCGGCGGTGGGATGCGGCCGCCGGGCGGCGGATCCGGCGCTCCCCCGGCGGGTGGCGGACAAAACGCAGGCGGCCCGCCGCGAACCGAGGGCCAGGGTGGCACGCCCGGCGGTGGACAGGGACGCGGTGGATTTGGCGGCCGCGCGGGCGGGATCGACGATATGTTGGACCGTTTTCCGAACATTACAGCTGCGGATCTTAAGGCCGGCGACATGATCGCCGTGTCGAGTTCGAAAAGTGGTGATCCGTCGCGGATCAACGCGATCAAATTATTAGCGGGCGTTGAGCCGTTCATACGGATGGCGCAGGCATCATCGGCAGGCGGACGCGGACAGGGCCAGGGCGTTTCGGGTGGATTTTCGATCCCCGGAATGGACGGGATCGGTTTCCCGTAAATCTAATTTTGGCGAGCCGCGACCCGGGCTGAACGGCAGATATGCGGTCGCGGCAATTATTTATCATATTTATTACAAAGAGCTATCATGAACTTCATTAAACATTTCTTAATAACGGCGATTATCGCGATCGCTTCAACAGGGTCGGCGTTTGCCCAGTCGGTCGGCAGCATCAACGGGTCGGTTACCGATGCTCTCGGCGCTGTTCTCGTCGGTGCTTCCATAACTGCCGTGTCACCGAACGGTACCAAGAAGACGGCGGTGACCAACGCCCGCGGCGAATATGCGATTGCGGGCCTCGCTCCCGGCAAATATACAGTCAAAGCGATCGCACCGAAATTCGGACTCTACGAGAATACGGAGGTCGTAGTCTCAGCCGGTAACAAGACGGACCTCATGGTCGTTCTCGTGGTTACCGGCGTGGTCGAAAACGTCGAGGTGTCCAACGACAACACCGTGAACAACGACCCGGACAACAATGCCGGTGCGACTGTCATTAAGGGCAAGGATATCGACGCTCTGCCGGACGACCCCGACGAACTCGAAGCCGCCCTGCAGGCTCTCGCCGGACCGTCGGCGGGCCCGAACGGCGGCCAGCTTTACATCGATGGTTTCCAAGGCGGCCGTCTGCCGAATAAAGATTCGATCAGAGAGATCCGCATCAATTCAAATCCATTCTCGGCCGAATTTGACCGTCTCGGAATGGGTCGCATCGAGATTCTGACCAAACCCGGTTCTGAAAAATGGCGTGGTTCCGCATTCGGCAACTTCAACGACGCGCGAATGAACTCGCGTAACCCGTTCTCGCTCAACCGAGCACCGGGTCAGACCAAGTTTTTCGGAGCTAATATCTCGGGCCCGATCCAGGCGAAAAAGGCGTCGTTCTCGTTTGAGTTCAGCAATCGCGATATCGACACCAATGCGGTCATCAACGCGGTGATCCTCGATCCGTCACTGAACATCGTCTCGTTTAATAAAGAGGTTGGTGTTCCGTCGCGGCGTCTGTCGATCGGTCCGCGGCTCGACTACGCGATCAACGACAAGAATACGCTCGTCGTGCGTTACGGTTTTGACCGTAATTCGACTAACAACCAGGGGGTCGGCGACACGTCTCTGGCATCCCGAGCATTCAAATCTACGAGTTTCGGCCACGAACTGCGTGTTACCGAAACGATGATCATCAACGCCAAAACGGTCAACGAAACCCGCTTTGAGTACAACTATAACAAGCGTTCGCAGTCCGGCGATAATTCGATCCCGACGATCTCGGTCGCCTCGTCATTTACCGGCGGCGGAGCCCAGATCGGCAGGAGCTACAACCGAAACCAGACGTTCGAGATCAACA
>JAYVUD010000355.1:0-3970 GCA_043788335.1 Chloracidobacterium sp.
CCAAAACACCTGATAGAACGACCGCTACGTATCTTAGGCGAATGACGTTGACACCTGCCGCGTCCGCCGCCTCAGGGTTTTCGCCGGTTGCTCTAAGCCGCAATCCGAACGGTGTCTTGTAAAGTACATACCAGCAGATGGGAACCAGTAAAAACGCCAGGATCGATGCGATCGATACCCGATTATAAAAATCAGGTAGCAAAAATTCTTTGGCGATTTGCTGGGTGGAACCGGCCGAGTCATAGATCCGGCTACTGATTACCGCCGGCAATCCGATCATCAGCATCGTCACCGCAAATCCGGCGACCACCTGATCGGCCTCAAACTTGATTACGGCAACTGCGTAGATCATCGCGACAAACGCACCGGCAACCAAACCGCATACAAATCCGATGTACGGATTATGCAACTCGTAGGTGGCAACGGCCGCCGTAAACGCTCCCGCCAACATCAACCCCTCGAGAGCAATGTTGATCACACCTGCACGCTCGGAGAACAGCCCGCCGAGAGCAGCGAATATAAGCGGCGTCGCGAGACGGATGGTCGAAAATGCCAGAATAAGTATGAACGCGGGTGTTAGTAGTTCGCTCATTTTATTTCCTCGAAAAACGCTGCAGCGAAGCCACAAAGATAATTATGATCGCCTGAAGGACCTCAACGAGATCTTTGGACACATATTTCGTCTCGATATCGACGAAGATCTCGCCCCGCTTTAACACGGCAAAAAACAATGCGGCGAAAAAAATGCCAAGAGGATGATTGCGTCCAAGCAATGCGACGGCGATACCTAAAAATCCCCACCCGTCCGAAAAACCATCGTAGTAACGATATCGGTAGCCGAGAACTTCGCCGATCGCGACCATACCGGCCAGCCCGCCCGAGATCGTCATTGCGATGATGATCTGCTTTTTCGGCGAAATGCCGCCGTATTCCGCAGCCGAAGGATTCTCACCGACAGCCCGAAGCTCGTAGCCCCACTTGGTCTTCCACAAAAAGAAATAGACCAAAAAACACATCAGCACCGCAAGCAGGAACGCCACGCTCAACGGCACAAACGATGGCATACCCGGTATGTACTGACTGATCCGCGGAATATGTGCCCCGGCTCCGATCTCGGCCGACTGCATGATCGGGTCGCCCGGAATCTTATAAAAATACTGTGTGAAATAGCTGACGAGCGAAATGCCGATGAAATTCAGCATGATCGTATTGATCACCTCGTGTGAGCCGAACTTCGCCTTTAAGATGCCGGGAATCGCACCCCAAATTCCGCCGGCGATCACGGCCGTGACAATACAGAGCAACACCAGCAAAACCGCCGGCAGACTGTACCATGACCAGTTCTCCTCCTTGCCGAAGATGTTGACCATCGTCCCGCCGAACTTGATACCGACCCACGCTGTCGCAAACGCCGCGACGTAAAGTTGACCTTCCGCTCCAATGTTCAGTAGACCGCAACGAAACGCGACGGCGACTGCCAGACCGGTAAAGATGAGTGGTGTCGCAATGAACAGCGTGTACCCAACGTCGTTCAATGAACCAAACGAATTGCCGATCAACTGGTAGAAGGTCTGAAACGGATTATCGCCAATAAGAAGGACAATAATTCCGCCTACGACAAACGCAGCAAAGACGGCTAACAAGGGCCAAAGTACTTCGCGAAGAATTTTCATATTCTGCTCGCTCGCGTCAGATCGGGATATTGATCGGCGAAGCGGTATCGATCGTTAAGTCCATAACGTTAGTTGCGTCAATAAATATAACCGACATTTGGCAGGAGTGTCACCCCGGAACGCCTTAAAAGCTCCTAATTTCGCCTGACATTTTTATGGCAGATTTACTTGACAATGCTACACTCAACTTTTATTATGATTTTAGACTAAGTATTTAGTCATTAATCTAGAATGTTTGGAGGAAATGATCATGAACATAGTCAGATACGACCGATTACGCGACCTTCGTAGTTTGCAGGACGAGGTAAATCGCCTTTTTACGACGGCCGGACCCGCGGGGACGGATCGTGAAGAAATGCTGCACGGAGCCTGGGCTCCGAAGGTTGATATCTTTGAGGACAAGGAAAATCTCGTGCTCGAAGCTGAACTTCCCGGTATGATCCGTGACGATTTCGAGATCTTATTTGAGAACAACGTGCTTACTCTCAATGGCGAGCGCAATTTCGAAAAGAAGACCGATTCGGAGAACTATCATCGGGTCGAGCGCTCTTACGGCTCATTCACGCGTTCATTCACGCTGCCCCAGACGGTAACGGCTGAGGGTGCGGTAGCCGAATTTGAAAACGGCGTCCTTCGCATAAGCCTCCCGAAACGCGAGGAGACCAAGGCCAGAAAGATCGAGGTCACGGGTGTTGACGCCCCGCCAAAGACGATCGAGGCAAATAAGGCCGCAAAGACGGCCACTGCGTAAGCCGCAAAGTCCGTCGAGACGCAGAGCATCGGAACGATTCCCCGATTGTCTCTGCGTCATCGACGTGTAGCCTGATGGAGTAAAGCGATGAGATTCGATAAATTTACGATCCGCGGCCAAGAAGCCGTTCAAGAAGCTATCGGCGTTGCCGAGAAGGGCCAAAACCAACAGGTCGAACCGGAACACCTCTTGGTCGCAATGCTCGAGCAAAAAGAAGGCATCGTCAAGCCCATTTTCGGCAAGATCGGCGCGAACACCGTGGCGATCGCGACGGAACTCCAGACTGCGATTGATAAGTTTCCTCAGGTTTCGGGCGGACAGCAGTATTTCAGTTCCCGGACAAACACGATTTTTCAAACCGCCCAGAAAGAAGCTGAGAAGATGCAGGACGAATATATTTCCACCGAGCATCTACTGTTGTCGATCGCCGATGAAAAGATGGGAGACGCCGGTCGAATACTGCGATCAAACGGCATCACACGTGACGATCTCGAAAAGGTGATCACTGACATGCGCGGCGGGTCACGCATAACCGACCAGAATGCCGAAGAGAATTTTAAGTCGCTCGAAAAATACGCTCAGGACCTGACGGAGCTCGCACGAAAAGGAAAGCTCGATCCGGTGATCGGACGTGATGACGAGATACGGCGGGCGATCCAGATACTTTCGCGGCGGACCAAGAATAATCCTGTGCTCATCGGCGAACCGGGAGTCGGCAAAACGGCGATCGTTGAAGGCCTGGCACAGCGCATTGTTTCCGGCGACGTTCCTGAGACACTGAAGAATAAGCGTTTGGTTTCGCTAGATCTAGGAGCGATGCTGGCGGGAGCGAAATACCGCGGCGAGTTTGAAGATCGCTTGAAGGCTGTTCTAAAAGAGATCGAAAAGGCCGAAGGCCAGATCATTCTATTCATCGACGAACTTCACACGCTAGTCGGGGCCGGCGCCTCCGAGGGGGCGATCGACGCGTCGAATATGCTCAAGCCGGCCCTTGCCCGCGGAACCCTGCGCTCAGTAGGGGCCACAACGCTCGGTGAATATCAAAAATACATTGAAAAGGACAAGGCTCTCGAACGCCGATTCCAACAGGTTTACGTCGGCGAACCGAACGTTGAGGACACGATCGCGATCCTTCGCGGATTGAAGGAACGTTATGAGGTTCACCACGGCGTGCGTATCAAAGACGCGGCCATTGTTGCGGCGGCGACGCTGTCAAATCGTTACATCACGGACCGATTCCTGCCGGACAAGGCTATCGACCTCATCGACGAAGCTGCATCGCGAATCCGCATAGAGATCGATTCCCTGCCGCAGGAGATCGACGTCCTCGAGCGCGAGATACTGCAACTCGAGATCGAACGGCAGGCATTGACGCGGGAAACCGATGAAAAGTCAAAGTCGCGGCTCGATGACATCGAACGGCGAATCGGGGATCTGAACGAAAAATCTTCGGCGATGAAAGCCAAATGGCAGTCCGAGAAAGACGAGATCGAAAAGATGCGGGATGCCAAAGGCAAACTTGAACAGGCCCGGCTTGAACTCGAAC
>JAYVUD010000356.1:0-6527 GCA_043788335.1 Chloracidobacterium sp.
CACCAGCGAAACCTCGGGCAGGTCGAGGCCCTCGCGCAGCAGGTTTATGCCGACGAGCACATCGTACTCGCCGCGGCGAAGATCGCGAAGTATCTTGATGCGTTCGAGCGTGTGAATGTCGCTGTGCAGATACCTGACCTTGACGCCAACCTCAGCAAAATACTCGGTCAGGTTCTCCGACATTCGTTTGGTCAGCGTCGTCACCAGCACGCGTTCATTTCGCTCGGCTCGCAGACGACATTCTTCCAAAAGGTCGTCGATTTGCCCTTTGACCGGACGCACCTCGACCACCGGATCGAGCAATCCGGTCGGGCGGATGATCTGTTCGATCACCTCACCTTGCGTTCGTTCCAGTTCGTATGAACCCGGCGTCGCCGACACGTATATCGTCTGCCCGATCCGTTCCTCAAACTCCTTAAAATTTAGCGGCCGGTTGTCCCTCGCACTCGGCAGGCGAAAACCATAGTCGACCAGCGTTCCCTTTCGCGACTGATCGCCCTTAAACATCGCCCCGACCTGCGGGATCGTCTGGTGCGACTCGTCGATCACCATCAGGGCGTTCTTCGGCAGATAGTCGAGCAAGGTCGGCGGCGGTTCGCCCGGAAGTTTGCCGGTCAGATGCCGCGAATAATTCTCGATCCCGCGGCAAAAACCCATCTCCTTGATCATCTCGAGGTCGTACATCGTCCGCTGATGCAGCCGCTGTGCCTCGACGATCTTGCCCTCGCTGACTAAAAACTCCTCGTGTTTGTCGAGTTCCGCGCGAATCGTCTTGACCGCACTCTTGACCGTCGCCTTGGACATCACGTAGTGCGTCTTCGGGTATATCGGCAGCCGCGATTCGTGCTTGGCGATCACCTCACCGAGTAGCGGGTCGATCGTGTAAATGGCGTCGATCTCGTCGCCCCAAAACTCGATCCTGTACGCCTGATCCTGATAGCTCGGATACAGTTCGACCACGTCGCCGCGGACGCGAAAAACGCCGCGTTCAAAATCAATATTGACGCGTTCATACTGGAGCTCGACCAACTTTTGCAGAAACTCGTCGCGTTTCAACTTCTGGCCCGGCTCGATAAATACGAGCATTCCAAAATAAGCATCCGGATCGCCGAGACCATAAATGCACGAGACCGACGCAACGACGATCACGTCGCGGCGCTCGAACAACGCTCGCGTCGCCGAGAGCCTTAGCCGGTCGATCTCCTCATTGATCGTCGCTTCTTTTTCGATGTACAGGTCGGCCGCCGGCACGTATGCCTCGGGCTGGTAATAGTCGTAGTACGAGACGAAATATTCAACGGCATTCTCCGGAAAGAACGATTTGAATTCCTGATAGAGCTGTGCCGCCAGCGTCTTATTATGAGCCAGAACCAACGTCGGCCTTTGCGTCTGTTCGATCACATTTGCGATCGTAAAGGTCTTGCCGCTGCCCGTTATGCCTAGCAGGACCTGATCCTTGGTGCCGTCGTTGATGTTCTCGACGATCTGCTTTATCGCTTCGGGTTGGTCTCCCTTTGGCGTGTTTTCAGAAATGAGACGAAATTGCATTCCTTAATCATAGACTAAGAAATGCAATATCCGAAGTTCGCCTGAGTTGTTTGAGTAGATTTTTAGGCTGCGACCGGCTCCGTGCCTTTTACCGTTTCGATGATCCGCCTCGTGAGTTCTTCGGACAGTGTCCCCTCGCGCATCAGTTCTTCAAGCTTCACGAGCGCCTGTTCGTCCTTGACCACCTTTAGGACATGGAGCAGCGCGAAACGCACTCGCTCGTCCTTGTGTTCACTGATGGCTTCGAAGATCGATTCCGTCTCACCTGACTTTATCAAAAGCCCAACGAGAGTAAAAGCCTCATACGCGATGCGCATATCTTCGTGGATCAGGCGGTCAAACGACTTTTGCACGATACCGGACTCGACGGCCGCTCGAACCGAGTGCTTCATTCTATATTCGTCCCCTGTCGCAATTATGCGCTTCCACGCCTCGGCCCGATCAAAACTCAATCGAAACAGTCCGCGCGCCGCGGCCGCCCGGACCTCTCGTGTCGGGTCCGCACAGGCAAGTAACAACGGCTCAAACACTGACTCGTGATCAAATTCGGTCAATGTCTGAACCGCCTTCGAACGCACGTTGGCCGACAGGTCATAGATAGCGATCTGCGAGAGCGACTCGACCGAATTACGCGAGCGAAAGGCGGCAAGTATCTTTACCGCGAGTTCACGGACCGTTTCGTCATCCTCGTATTCTTCATTTGCCTGCTCGATCGCGCTCAGCAACCCGGGGTCTGCCGACAACGGCAATGGGTCAAATGGCCTGGCGTCAGCAAGCTGTATAAACGAGTTGATCGGCAACTGGGCATACTGGAGCTTTCTCATCCTGTCCTGAAATTGCTTTGAATCCAGTTGCATACCCTCAGATTCATTTACCGCCCCGCTTGATTCCGCTAGCCGCCGTTTGCCGCTGCGGCGTTCCATTCCGGTTCGCACCTCGACCTTGGCCGTCGACTTTTTCGCCTTGCGGAACCACTCCAGTTCTTTCTCCGCGTCCACATTCACGTCGTCATAATCGGCTGCCGACGAACTGCTCCGGATCCTATTTTCGAAACCAAAGCTGTCATCAACGCTCGGTTTCCTCATTCGTCGCCATAAGATAATGCCGCCGACGATCGCGACGATCGCCACGAGGCCGATGCTGATCCACGGTATCGATCCGGCCGAATCGGCAAACTCCCGTTCCTTTTGCAGCGTATTGACTTGAGCTAATGATCTGGCGGCTGCAAACCCGAGCAAAATAATAAAGCCGACGATCTGATTGTATATTTTTATATTGCTATTCATTACAAAGCGTCTGAGTCCATGAGGAAATGTCGATCTCGAAGGGAAATTAGGCAGTGACGACCCGGTTAGCACCCGATCGGGACGATCGAGCTCACGTTTATTATGCCAAATCGATTATGATTTGTCATCAAAAAAATCAACAATGTTTAATACAAGTAAGCTTCAAATGCGATATTAGAAATTACCCACTCCGGATTTGGTGTTTTTCCGCATCGTTTTCATAATATTAAACTGTCGGTAATCTGAATTGAGAAGCACTATGACAAACTCGCGGCCCCTGACCGAATCTTCCATACCGGAGCTCAAGCTCATCCATCGCGGCAAAGTTCGTGATGTGTACGAGGTCGATGCTCAGCATCTCCTGCTCGTTGCGACAGATCGACTTTCGGCATTCGACTGCGTACTGCCGACCGCGATCGAGAATAAAGGTGCCGTACTGACTGCACTTTCGACGTTCTGGTTTGACTGGCTCGATTCGTTTACGGCGAACCATTTAATAACGACCGATCTCGACGAAATGCCCGAGGCGATCCGCCATCACCGGGACCTCCGCGGCCGCTCGACGCTCGTCAAACGCACGGCCGTCTTCCCGGTCGAGTGCGTCGTCCGCGGTTATATCGAGGGTTCGGCATGGAAAGAATATCGGGCAACCGGGGAGATCTGCGGGCATAAACTGCCCGGCGGCTTGCGGCAGTGTGACATACTGCCCGAACCGCTTTTCACGCCGGCGACTAAGGCCGCGGCCGGACACGACGAGAATATCGATTTCGACGAATTTTGCGCGATCGTCGGCCCGGAGACAGGTCGAAAACTACGGAGCATCTCGCTCCAATTGTATAAAGAGGCATCTGTCTACGCGGCGCGAAAAGGTATCATAATTGCCGATACAAAATTCGAATTCGGCCGCGATCGCGGTGGACGTATACTGCTCATCGACGAAGTCCTGACGCCCGACAGCTCACGCTTTTGGTCCACGGACACATACGCCCCGGGCGGCCCTCAGCCGTCGTTCGACAAGCAATTTGTTCGTGAATATCTGGAAACGCTCGATTGGGACAAACGTCCGCCGGCACCGCCGCTGCCGCCCGAGATCGCCGCCGCGACGACCGTGCGGTACACAGCGGCGTACGAGTTGTTGACGGGTAAGAAATTCGGTCAGTAGGATTCGATCGCCCTCACGGCGTCGCCCAGTCTGAGCGTCGCACCGACACTTTCGCCGATCAGGTTTTGCCCAAACAGGACCGCGGTCTCGCCGACCCCGACCGACTCGAACCTGTCCGGCATCACGCGTTTAGCCATTCGGTATGACGCCAGCGTCTTCAACGGTTCCTTGCCGTCAAATTCCCCTTTGGCCGGATCGATCGTCGTTATCACGCACCGTTCGCACGGTTTGGACGAGCGAAATCGGGCTTCTCCGACCTCGATCACTTTCCAGTCGTCCTCGTCGAATGCGGCCGAGCCCGAGATCACAATATTCGGCCGAAAACGGGTCATCGGCAACGGCACGTCGAGACGCGAGTTAAGGTCAGCCAGCGACGCCTCGCCGATCGCGAGCAGCGGATAGCCGTCCGCAAAACTGACGATGTCGCTGCCTCGGTCAAACCGCTCGTTCACGCTCCGCCGCGAATCGTCCGGCATATATACAAGCTGACAGTCCGTCTCGAGCACGTCGCTGAACCATTCGTTCAGCACCGCCGAGTGTACTTCGCCCTCGCACGTGCTATTCCAAATGGTGACCATCTGCCGGTTCCGCACCTCCGGGAGTCGCGGAATAAACGCCTCGCCAAACCCATTCGCCGCCACGCCGATCCCGCCTTCCTCGATCCAAACTGAAACGAGTGCCATCCGCGGAAATTCACGCTGCGTAAAGAATTTCCCGTCGCGGTCCGTCAGCATCCAACGCCGGTCGTTCTCCAGGCCCCTCGCCTCGACCACCGCCGACTCGACCGAAATTCCCTTCAACGATTTGACCGGGTAGATATTTATTTCAGATATTTTCATATTCTGCACGGACTAACCTCATAGGAACATAGATCACATAGGATCCGTTCGCAATCCTGCCTATATTATCTATGTTCCTATGTGGTTGATATTTCCATAAACTTGATAATGCCTTTATCAGATTTTCTGCCTTTCACGAATAATACTTGACACTAATCTCAAGATTCCCTATACTAGCACTCATGGATCACGAGTGCTAAAACTGCGTTTTGACGCTTTAGGTCCGGAAAGTCATTTTAACAGACTCAAATTATATTCCAAGAGGTAAATCAGTTATGGCAACAAACATTACACCGCTTCACGACCGTGTGATCATCAAGCGTATCGAAGACAACGTTAACCAGACCGCCGGCGGACTTTTCATCCCCGACACGGCAAAGGAAAAACCCCAAGAGGGCGAGGTCATTGCGGCCGGTGCCGGCAAGTATAAAGAGGACGGCACGCGTCAGGCTCTCGACGTCAAAGCCGGCGACCGCGTACTGTTCGGCAAATACAGCGGCTCCGAGATCAAGCTCGACGGCGACGAATTTATCATCATGCGCGAAGACGAGATCCTCGGCATCATCAGCCGCGCCGGCGCAGCCGCCTAAGTGCAGAAGCCCGCACGTTAGTAAGGGCGTAACACTCAACATTTTTTAGGAGAAACATACACATCATGGCAAAACAAGTAGTTCACGGAGAAGAATCACGCTCCGCAATTCTTAGAGGCGTAAATCAGCTCGCCGACGCAGTCAAAGTCACGCTCGGACCGAAAGGCCGCAACGTTGTTATAGACAAAAAATTCGGCTCGCCGACCATCACCAAAGACGGTGTCACGGTCGCTAAAGAGATCGAGTTGAAAGACACCCTCGAAAATATGGGTGCTCAGATGGTCCGCGAAGTCGCGAGCAAAACCTCTGACGTTGCCGGCGACGGCACGACGACCGCAACGGTTCTCGCTCAGGCGATCTTTAAGGAAGGCGTCCGCACAGTTGCCGCGGGTGCCAACCCGATGGCTCTCAAACGCGGCATCGAAAAGGCAGTTGCTGTCGTCGTCGCCGAAGTTGCTCGTCTTGCAAAGCCGGTTTCGGGCGACATGATCGCACAGGTCGGCACCGTTTCGGCCAATGGCGACAAGACGATCGGCACGATCATCGCTGAGGCGATGGACAAGGTCGGCAAGGACGGCGTCATCACCGTCGAAGAATCGAAAACGATGGACACGCTGCTCGAGGTTGTCGAGGGCATGCAGTTTGACCGCGGCTACCTTTCGCCGTACTTCGTCACCGACGCTGACCGTATGGAATGTGCGCTCGACGAGCCGTTCATCCTCATCAACGAAAAGAAAATTTCGAATATGCGCGATCTGCTCCCGATCCTGGAGCAGGTTGCCAAAATGGGCCGTCCGCTCCTCATTATCGCTGAGGATGTCGAGGGCGAGGCTCTCGCGACCTTGGTCGTCAACAAGCTTCGCGGCACGTTGAATGTCGCTGCCGTCAAGGCACCGGGCTTCGGCGATCGCCGCAAGGCAATGCTCGAGGACATCGCGGTCCTTACGGGCGGCAAGGTCATCTCTGAGGATCTCGGCATCAAGCTCGAGACCGTCACGCTCGAAGATCTCGGCAAGGCCAAGAAGGTCACCATTGACAAGGAAAACACAACCGTTGTCGAGGGTGCCGGTTCGGCCGAAGCGATCGACGGACGCATCAAAAC
>JAYVUD010000357.1:0-3783 GCA_043788335.1 Chloracidobacterium sp.
TGCCGCGATCGTGGTCAGGCCAAAGACGACGATGAATAGAATTTTCAGGATGATATATTTCATATTTCTTGATCCTTGGGTTTGTAACTCCACGTAAACTGCCGGGGAACGCTGGTCTCGCGGTTACCGGTTTTGATCTCGGACAGATATGCTTCGAACGCGGATTTATGTTTTTTGGCACACAGATCGAGGCGAACCTCGGCGTCGACCAGCTGGTAGTCGATGTCATATTCTTCGGCAAGGGCCTTGACCAGTTTTTGCGATTTGTAGTGCCCGAAGTACATCGCACCCTTGTTGCCATGTGTGAACAGGAAGAGCATCCGCAGTTGGTGCCGCTCGGAGATCCTGGCGATTTCCGTTACATTTTTGGCTGCGTCATAGCTGGTGAAACCAAGATGTCCGCGTTCGACGTCCATCGCGGATTCCATCGCTCTTTGAATGATCTGGTTACGGGTATAGTTGTCGTCGCCGTTGTTGCTGGTGGCCCACAACTTGGCCAAAAGCCACGGCAGGAAGGCGTCGCCAAGGTTGTGGTATGACGCATTGGACGCGAACTTGTCCGCGGCCCGAACGAATACCTGATACCGAACAGCCTCACCTACCTTAACGTCGAACAGTTCTTCTTTTCGTTGACGTTTATCGTCGAGTTCGGCTTCGCGGGTCTCTTCGGCGGACAGCTTCGGTTTGCCGCTATTCGTGACACCGTCGTTAGTTAATCGTTCAGCTTCCGGATAATGAGTCAGGCAACCGGACGATTTCAGGCAGATGTCGACAACCTGTCCGTAACTGTCGTTTTCGAGGTCGATCGCCCGAATGGATCTATCGCACGATGTGTTTACCTTTGCTCGCTTACCGCTTAAAACCGTAAACTTGTCGAGTCCGAGATAGCCCTTACCGCCTGACCAGCTCCACGTTTTGACGAACGGCACCTGCTCAGGCTCAATACACGCATCAGCCGCGAGTTTTGCCCGAAGGCCGGTGATGTGAGCCTGTGTTTTGGCTTGATAACATTTCGGGCTAAGACAGCTATCCTTTTTACCGATCAGATCAGCGTCAAATAGAGAGGCATTCGCTCCGGTCCGGTCCGGACAATTGATACAGGCAAGGCCGTCCTTACGAAGATTAGTGGCTTTTTTGTCGAAGATGGATTTGGATAACTGCCAGACGACGTTTTGGGCGATCCAGGTTACCATCTCCGCGAACCCCTTTAGACTTTCTTTGTGGAGCCGTATCGAATATTTACCGTTAATGTACTCTTGAACCGTTCGGTACACGGCGTTTTCGAGGATCAGTTTCTGAGCGTCCGGCGCGTACTTGGCGATCTCGAGAGCATAGGTCAACGGCAGGAACCCATCCTCGATATCCTTTTGAGCCTCGTCGACCAGTTGGTTGAACTTCAGACGGTTTAGGACGTAGCTCTCCGACTTCCCTACCCGCAGGCTGAGTTCCGTGAATGTGCATTCGAGTTTTTCTTTTAGGAATTTATAACCATACGCCTCGTCCATCGGAGCCACGTCCTCGCGGTGGAGGTTTTCGTGGATCTGTATATCGAGGACCTGCTCGTCGGTCAGATCGCGGACGATACACGGTAGACTCTCGAATTTGTCTTTGGCATCGGCCATTGGTGAACCCGGTGACGGTTTAAGGTTCGTCTTTACGTTCCTAAGCCCGTTTTTGGCCGCACGCCAACGGCGTTCGCCGCAAACGATCTCGTATTTGCCGTCGTTGAGCTGCCGCACAATCAGAGGTTCGATCACGCCCTGATCTGCTATACTCCGCGTTAAATCCACAATAGAGGTATCGGGAAAGCGCTTGCGCGGATTAGTCGGGCTGGGGATCATCTGGTCGATGTTGATGAATTGTCCGACTGGATCGGACCGGAGCGTTACAAACTCAACGTCCGGTTCGATCGCCGGTGCCTCCGCGGTTAACGCCGCACGGTTTTCCTTGACCCGTCGCTTATGTTCCGCGACCTGAAATTCGGTGCCAGTTTGCTCGGCTCCATTCGTTTGTGATTTTGCTTTCATGTTTTTCTCCTTTTCCTTAATGTTTTAATCCTCACTCAGATCGCTACCGCTCCCCAACAACCCGGCGGCATCATCGACGATGAAGTAATCGGCTTTTGCTCGGATATCTTCGTACCGCTGTCGACCTTGGAACGTGTCGACCGTCACTTGCTCCTCGACAGTCAGATCTTCGTATTCGACCTTTCCGTATCTTGGCGGCAGCCAACCTTTGCGCTGTGACGCAAAGATGTTGAATTTATCGAGCAGATCTTGGTCTTTGAAGCGAATATGACACGTTCCCTTTTTGTACAGCTTGATATCGAAATAGCGCAGGTCGATGACGTTGCCGGCAGTGATCTCGCTGCGGCGTTGGTTGACTCCGGCAAGAAGATGCTCACAGCATTTGTCCGTGGACAAGTAATCGAAAACTTTAGCCATATCCGCAAGGTTTTCGTAAGCCCGATAATCGAGCGACGTCGACCATGACGAAAATCCGTGGAACGGAATGATCACCTTGTTATTGACCTTCCAAACTTTGTTCGTTTTCCATCCGGTGTAGTAGTGGATATTGCCTTCGTCGAAATCCTTACCCCAGGCATGTCCGCGGCTCAACTTGTCAAACAGATCGAGGATCGCTTTTTCGACGCCCTTATTAAGTTGTATGGCAAGGTCCCGGGCAAGTTGTTCGATATTAAATCGTGAAAAGTCACACCGGCACAGATCATCGAGCTTTCGCCCAAGATCTTCGCGGATGTTCGTTGTGTACTGGCCCGTGTATCGCGGATCGTGAATAAGAACGGTCCAGTATTTTCGCCGGATCTTCTCCAGATAGGTATTGATCTTATTTCCGGCCGTAGTTCCGCTGTATTCCCGATCACCTACTTTTAACTCGATGCACGGCCGCGAGTAGTCCGGCTCTCCGTCCTTGCGCGGTAGAGCGGCCTGAATGTAGGGTTTAAGGGCATAGTACTCGTCGATTAACCCCACGCCGACACGGGCCTCAAGATCAAAACGTGCGACCATCGCATTGATAAAGTCCTTTTCGACGAGTTCGTCTCGACGCGTTTCCCGACGTTCGACATCGCAGCTGGCCTGCAGTCCATCCAGCATTACCGAGTTGACCGGCCGACCGAACTTCGCCCGGACAATTGCGATTTCTACGCCCGTCCTACGCTCTGCGTCCATAAATTGTCCCGGCAGGAACTCGATCTTTGCTTCGCTGGTATCAAGCCAGCGACGCAGGATTTCGCGTTTGTGCGTATACGGGTTACGGATCGTCTCGGCATTAACGACGGCGACGAGCTGGCCGCCGTCACGACGAATCATCTCCATCGCATGCAGCAGGTGTTCGTCGCCGCGGCTAAATGGAAAATTGGCAATTATCAGGTCATAGGATTTCACGGACCGGAACGTCAGAAAGTCGTCGTGAACGAGGTTGTAACCTTTACCGCGAAGCGTAGCCTGCAGATCCGGTTCGATCTCGATCACATCGATCACGGCCCCGGTAGAGTTGTATCGGGCAACCTGTTGTTTGAGTTCATCGCAGATATCGCCCTTGCCGGCGGACGGTTCAAGGATCGAACTAAGTTCGCGGAAATTGATCCTCAGAAACATCTTCCAGATCAGCGATTGCGGTGTCGGGTAAAAGTCTTCGAGCATACGGTTATATCCAACTCCAAAGTCGGTCGACCAATCTCCAAAAATCACGCTCGGACAGCAGGACCGCTGCTGTCATAAATGCTCCAAAAAAGAGCACAAGAACAAATCCGGCGATCTC
>JAYVUD010000358.1:0-2806 GCA_043788335.1 Chloracidobacterium sp.
GGCTTTGTTTTTCTTTTTCCTGATGGGCATCGTTGCAGCCGGATTCTCAGGGTTTATTATCTACAAGGCACTCTTTTCATCGAAGAAAAAATGACGATCGAGATCTTAATCGTATTGGCCGTTTTTCTGGTTGCAGTACTTTATTCCTCCGTCGGCCACGGCGGCGCTTCGGGTTATCTGGCGGTGATGGCATTCTTCGCCGTCGGGCCGGATATTACAAAACCGACCGGGTTGATCCTCAATGTTTTTGTCGCCTCGATCGCATTTATCCAATTTTATCGCGCCGGTTATTTCGATTGGAAAATATTTTTACCGTTTGCGCTCGGTTCCGTGCCGTTTGCCTTTCTTGGCGGATTGATCGCGCTGCCGGCGCCGATTTATAAGATCATCCTCGGCATCGTTTTACTGCTCGCGGCGATCAGACTTGCAATAAATCTGAAATTCAATGATGGCGACAACGCGCCGAATTTCTGGATCTCACTGGCGATCGGGGCAGGGCTCGGTTTTATTTCCGGCCTTGTTGGCGTGGGCGGCGGGATTTTTTTGACACCGATCCTCCTTCTGATGAACTGGACGGAAACGAGGAAAGCGGCCGGGATTTCGGCGCTCTTTATCCTCGCGAACTCAATTTCGGGACTTATCGGAAACTATGCCCAAGCGCTCAGGCTTCCATCATCCGTTTTTGTCTGGATCGGGGCGGCGGTTATCGGCGGAATTATCGGCTCAACCTTGGGCAGCCGGAAATTTAATTCGATCACCATGCGGCGGGTCCTGGCCGCTGGGCTTTTGATCGCCGGGGTGAAACTGATCCTGACGTAGCTTATGAATCGCTTGGAAATCTTAGGTAAAGCCAACGAAATGGCCGGGCGGCGCGTCAAATGGGACGTGTTCATTCGAATTAAGATCATTTTGGGGATATGCGTCTTTCTCTGTACGTTTTTTTCAGCATTTACGAATTCCGCTTCGATGCAGTCCGGCCGGGTAAGGCCGACCGAAACACCTTCGCCTCAAAGGCATCCGCCGATCCTTCCGAATATGAATGATCCGGCCGGGATTCTGACGCAAACCAAGCCAACGCCCCCTCCAAAAAAGGAAGATGACGGCGACGTAATAAAAGTTGATTCGGCGCTCGTGCCGATACCGGTTTCGGTCACCGATTCGCAAGGGCGCTCTGTTTCGACGCTGAAGCTCGAGGATTTCGAACTCCTTATCGATGACAAATCGGCAGAAATAGCCGAAATTTCCCGGGCCCAAACGCCGGTCAGGCTGGCGCTTCTATTCGATAATAGTTCGAGCGTGAAAGACGCCCGGGAATTTGAAAAGAAGGCGGCGATCCGATTCTTCAGGCAGGTTATCCGTCCGGAAAAAGATCAGGTGGCGCTTTTCAGCGTGGCGAGCGTTACGCGGCTCGAGCAGGCATTGACCAAAAACGTTTTCCAGCTTGTTCAGGCGATCGAGATCTTTCCCGAGCCGGAAGGGGCGACCGCGCTGCTCGATGGGATCATCCAGGCGGCCGGTTATTTGAAAGATTATCAGGGGCGGCGCGTGATCGTGATCGTTTCGGATGGGGAAGATAACGTCAGCAATTCAACATTTGAAGATACGATCAAGGCGGTACAGGCCTATAATTGCCAGGTTTATGTGGTGAAAACCACGGATTTTGAAAACGTGCAGCGGACCGGTTCGCGGATCGGAAACGCCAATATCCGTGCCCTCACCGCCGAACGCCGGATGCAGGACGTAACGCAGGAAACCGGCGGGACGGTCTTTTCGCCGATCGATGAGGATGAATTAAACCGAGCGTTTACACGGATCTCGGCCGAATTGGCGGAGCAGTATATCTTGAGTTATTACCCCGATAGCGATGCTGAAATCCGGGGCGCCTTCAGGTCGATATCGTTGAAAATTAAAAACTGCCAGAATCTGACCGTGAGGACGCGGAAGGGTTATTTCGTTCCGAAAAACAGAGCGCCGTGATTTGAGTGGATGCGTCCTCCGACCGGAGCGCAAGCGCAAGCCCGACTGGAGCGCAAACCCGACTGGAGCGCGAGCGTCCCGCAAGCAATGAGCGCAGCAGCGCGAACAACGGCCCGGTTGAAATTAAGTTGAGTAATCGCCGGCACGGTTTGATTGCTCGCGCAATCATTGCAAGCGGGGACGCTTGCGCTCCAGTCAGGCTTGGGCTCCAGTCCCTTGTTGCTCTCCGGTTAATCGCAAACTTTCAAAAATGAATTATACTTAAAAGCATTATGCTTGGAGATTTTTTGCGTCAATTTCTCGAACACCTTCGCTACGAGCGTAATGTCAGCACGCATACGCTCAGGAACTATTCGAGCGATCTCGAGCAGTTTCGTGAATTTCTGTTCAAGATCGATAAACGCGAAGATATGCCCGTTCGTGAAATCGATCACCTGACGATCCGCGAATGGATGGCGGGCCTTCACGGGCTGAACAAAAAGAAGACCTCGATCGCGCGGAAACTCGCCAGTTTGCGCACCTTCTTTCAGTTTCTCGTCCGCGAGGGTTTCCTTGAATCAAACCCCGCGCGCCTCGTCGCCACACCGCGGATCGAGCGCAAACTCCCGAATCATCTTTCAACCGAAGACGCCGTCCGCTTTATCGAAACACCGGATCTTAATACCGAACTCGGAAAACGCGACCGCGCGATCCTCGAATTTCTTTACGCTACCGGGGTGCGTGTCGGCGAACTAGTCGGGGTTAGTATGAAGGATATCGATTTCCGTGAAAAACTCGTCCGCGTGACCGGTAAACGCCGGAAACAGCGAATCCTGCCATTCGGCGAACC
>JAYVUD010000359.1:0-10666 GCA_043788335.1 Chloracidobacterium sp.
TGGAGCCATCGGAGCCAGGCCCGCTATATTGTCGATTCTCAGATATTTCAGACAACATTCCCTAAATAAGGCGAGAGCGTGTCTGAAAAGTCGGACGAAGAGGAGATCTACCACATAGGCACATAGGGTACATAGGAAAGAGAGACCGGGATCTCTATTCATTGTTCGTGTCGGATCGTGTTAATTTGTGGCTAAAAGATCCGCGGAGGTCGCAAAGAGGTCGGCTGGCTTTTCGGACATCCTTACCAAATGCAGGGATTGTGCGGCCCTGCAGGGGTCGCATTAAGTTACTGATAATGCGGCCCTTGCAGGGTCGAGGGTTATTTGCGGCACCGTCCACCGGCGTTTCATACGGGGCCATTACAATTTGTCGCCTTCGGCGACTTTGGGAGCTTGTCAGACGGCCTCAATGGTTTTCGTGTAGAGGCAAAGGAAATATGGTTTTGGGTTAGATCAAACTACTGTTTCTTTCCCTCGCCTTTTCCCTCTTTATCGGGCTTACCGCCTTTGTTTTTGCCGCCCTGATCGGGCTTCATGCCATCGTTTCCTTTGCCGTTGTTTTTGTGGCCCCTATCCGTACCCGAGGGCACTTTTTCCGGCCTGTCGGCTTTTTCCGGCCTATCGGCTTTGTCGCGCTTGTCCGGTTTTCCGCGATCTTCTCTGTCGGCGTTTTTCATGCCGTCATCATTCGATCGTTTGTCGCGGCCCTGGGCGTCATCCGACTTGCCGCGTTTGTCCCGATCATTCGAGCCTTGGTCATCGTTCTTAGCGCGGTCCGGCTTGTGCGGATTATTCTTGTAAAATTCTTCCTGATCGACGGTCGGTTTCTTCAGCTTTCCGTATATCTGGCCGAGGTGCAAGCCGTTGTTCGGCGATTTGATCTTGATCCTGCTGTAATATTCCGGTTCCGTTGACGAATAGTCGAAGATGGGCTGCGGATACATCTGCTGGACGCGTGTGCGATAGACCGGGCGATCGACAACATCGTACGTCGAATAGCCGGACGGATAATTGTTGTAATAGTATGGCGAGCGATAATTTTCTCGCTGCGGCTTGAACAAAAGGCTGACGATATTCATCGACTTTTCGAGCCAGTTTGTCTGGTAATAGTTATTATCACCGTAGATGTTGTCGTTTCCGTTTATAAGGACGCGGGCACCGGGATATCTGGGTTCGTCGCGATAGAAATAGACCGTTCCGAG
Source organism: Chloracidobacterium sp. (assembly GCA_043788335.1). Lineage (GTDB taxonomy): Bacteria > Acidobacteriota > Blastocatellia > Pyrinomonadales > Pyrinomonadaceae > OLB17. Next base: position 1,203 of record JAYVUD010000359.1, read on the forward strand.
ATCCTGCCGCCGATCCGGCCCGTAGTTAGTGTAGAGCGAAAGTCCGCGTTCGTTTGCGTTCGAATCGCCAAATTCGTCGACGCTAATATAGTCCGCATATCCGTCGCCATTTAGATCGAGATTGTTTATCCCGTTGGGCTGATTAAGATACGCTTCGAATTCCTGCGGTGTATTGGACCGCTGGAGCAGATTGCCGACCCGCTGCAGGTCAAGATCGTCATTTACATAGCTGTCCCGGTTATCGACCGGAACCTCGGCGATCGTGCCGTTCGCCTGCTGCAGATCCGCTACCTGCGTTGGCTGATCAGTGTTGCACGCTGCCGATAGCAATCCACCGGCAACAAATACCAATAATGTTTTCAAAATGCTCATTTCTATCTCCTCGGACGGCCGCAACGAAAATACCTTACTTTTGCGACTCCATCGCCTGCACGATATGCGACCATTCGACCTTATTATATGAAGTTGCCTGGGGCCCGGTCGGTACGCAACGACACATAAGACCCATTTCGTCGCGCGTTAGCCGGATCGAGTAAGGCGGCTCGCTAAACGGCGACAGCTAGACGCAATTGACGTTCGTTTGACCGCAGACGGCGTAGACAAGCTGGGTTTGCCGGGACTGATCTTAGAAAAGAGGGTGTTTGAACAGTCGGACGAACGATGATTTTTGCCAGTTTTGCCATTACACTGAACTTTTTTGATCTTTCGCAGGATTCACGTAAGTCTCAGCGTTGTCAGTGTTTAACCGAATTTTAACCCAAAGTCCGCAAAGTCGGACGCGGAGGTCGCAGCGAGTTCAACTGACTTTTCAGACATCCTCCTCCGATAAAACGCTGAAAACAAAAAAACCTTAAGACGATGATGTAACCGCTCTAGACTAATTGCAATGAATAGATCGGCTGGCAAATTTGAGAAATGCGGCGAATGACAAACACGCTTGTAGATTTTGTTTTATTAACCAAATTGGAAAATAATGATAAAAATATTAACTATCAGAACGAGGTGTCGATGAATATGAAAATGGCGATCATTGTATTTGTGGCTGTGTTAGGTTTGGGCGTTTCGGCGGCGGCGGGCGAGACCACGCTGCTCAAGCGGACGATCTATGTGACGCCGCAGAAATTTCTGCGGTATTGGAAAACGCCGAAGGCGCCGGAACCGGTGTACAACACGAACAGTTGGTATCCGAACGTGGCGTTTCAAGTTCTCGGGCCGATCGAATCGGGCAGCAAGATCACGGTCGAGTTTGACCACGCCAACGGCACGCCGTGGATGACGGTCAAGATGGACACACCAACGCTCGAGGACGATGTGTTGGAAACCATCAAGCCGGAGAGCATTGGTTCGGACATCGAGGAAAAAAACGCCTCGATCGAGACCGGTACGTTTATTTTTCGCATAAAGATGAAGAACGCGCTGGCCGGGACGGACAAGGTTCTGTTCAGCGGAAAATTTAAGGTCGGGCAACTGGCTCTCGACCAGAACATACCCGAAAACAAGGGCAAAAAAGAGTTTATGGTCGACTACGACTGGATGCTGCCGGTCGGATATGTCTGGGTAAACCCCGTGATGGACGCCGACGTGCCGGTGATCTCGACGCAGGTCTGTTTCAAAGGAAAACTCGAGGACGGCAAGATCGAAGCATATCTTTTCTATAATGGGAAACAGATATCAAAAACGGTTTCGACCGGCAATTCGACGACCAAGGTGCTGACCAGCGGTGCCGACGAACCGCATCACCGCTATTCGATCCTCCAGTTCGATTTCAACAATGTCCGGGCTTTTAACCGGAGCGCGAGTATGAACGACTATTCGCAAAATTTCTTTATCGATAAAAACCCGGGCAGCTACGAGATCAAGATCCTGCGAAACAATCAACCGGCACGCAACATCAGTTTCTCGGTCGGCAAGGATGGCAAGATCGTCGATAACGGCGTTGCATCGAGCGCCAAATTGGGCGGCGTGCGGATGATATTCCCGGCAAAGATAGCGGGAGCTCTCGACGGCACGTTCAACGCCGCCGCCTGGCAGACCGACGCACTTTTCGGCAATCCGCTGCAGGGGTTTGTGGTCCCATAGTGTCAAACGCGGAGAAGATAAATGAATAAGTTACTTATTGTCATAACGATACTGTTCTGCTCGGCGAGTGTCCTGCTCGCACAGGACGGCGATGTTTTCGGCCGGACGATGCCGACGGGGTCGCTCTTGAAGCCGACCCTGATCGTTCGCTGCGTTCGCGACCTCAACTACGCAAAGCAGCCGAACTTGAAAAATTTCTGGTCTTGGATGCCAAAGCTGATCTTTTCGGCATCCGGCCCGATCGATGACGGGAGCTTTTTTTCTTACGAGTTTTTCACGCCGGACGGCAAACTCTGGTACACGCTCGACTCGGCGCCGTTCTCGATCGGCGCAGGCGAGTTTCAGAAGTTTGAGACCGAGCCGGTACCGCGTTGGAACGACGCACGATCGTCGATCGCGACCGGCGTGTTCGCGTTCAAGATCACGTTGAAAAACCCGTTGCAAAATACATCAAAGGTTTTCTACCAGGGCAAGTTCAACGTCAAAAAGGAATTTGCGGGAACGGCCGCCGCGGACTTTAAGAATCAGTATGTGTTTTATGTCGATCAGGACTGGACGCTGCCAATGGCTTACTTAAATTTCGATGCCGGCGAGAACCCGGATGCCCCGGTCTTTCGAGCCTCGAGGTGGTTTCGCGGCGAATTTAACGGAAAGATCAAGGGGTACCTGTTCTACAACGGCAAGCAGGTGACCAACACCGAAATGGGCGGCGAGCGGCAGGTCAATTACGTTTTTGCAGAGGGTGACAGCGGGAATAAGTTTCGCTGGGAGCAGTGGATGTTCACGTTTTTTAACGCTCGGTATTTCGATAACAAAGGCGAGAACGGCGGGCGGCATATTTTTAAGGACAAACCGGGAAACTACGAGATCAAGATACTGCTCGACGACGAGGTCGTCCGTGTCGTGGCGTTCACCGTCGGGACGGACGGCAAGTTCATAGATAATAACGCTGCGAAGAGCAACGGCATCAGCGGTTTCGGTATGCTGATGCCGGCGAAGGTCAATCCGGCTAAGGAAGGTGCGGTCGATCTGCTGGCTTACAAGACAGGGGCTTTCTACGGTAACGGCCTGACCGGATTTTAGAAGAGTTGATCGGCCGTACCTTTGATGGGCTCCTGAATTTCAGCCTCTGAACCGTCGAACGAAAGGAACCCGGGATCGAAAACAAAAGCAATGAAACACAAGATCAACCTCGTCATCCTAACGGCCGTGTTTGCGGGCCTCACGCTGGGCTGTTCGCAACCGGCTAAGACGCCCGACTGGCAACATGGCAAAGCTCTCGCGGAAAAGCTCGATCATCCGGGGGCGATGACATCGGACGACAAGAATCTCTATTTTGTCACGGGCGGAACTATCGCCAGCCTTAATGAAGGGACGAGCGGGGTTTGGAAAATGCCGCTCGCCGGCGGACCGCCGGTCCAGTTGTTTAAGGGGTATCAGAAGGACGAAAAGACGTTGATCCTGCCCGATACATTTGTCATGGTTACGGACGAAAAGTACGTATATTTTTCGGCGGCGTCGATCTATCGCGTACCTAAAGACGGCGGCCCAGCCGAAGAGATCACTCGCGGAATGCCGACCGAGATGGCCGTCGATAAAGACCGGATCTACTGGCACAATTTTGTCGGCGAGGGGATGACTTCGACGCCGGCATACTCGGCGGACAAAAAGGGCGGCGAGCCGAAATCGATGACCGGAACGGTAAATATATCGGCGATCGCGATCGACGATGCTTTTCTATATTGGTCGCAGCCGGACGGCGTCTACAAAATGCCAAAGACCGGCGGCGAGGTGGCAAAGGTCTACGCGGCACCGGACAAACAATCGGTCAGCGGCCTGGCGGCGGACGCCGACGACCTGTATTTCACGCTCGGGGACGGCCGAAACAAATTGATGCGGGTGTCAAAAAAGGGCGGTGACGCGACCAAGATCGCCGACGCGATCAATCACGCACAGGCATTTTACGCGAATGGCGTAAACGTCTACTTCGTCCTGAACGAAGGCACTTTCGGCACATCGCTCAACCGTGTGGCAAAAACCGGCGGGCCGGTGACGAAGCTCGACAGCGGGTATCTCGCAAACTTTCACGTGACCAAGGACAAGGTATATGTCGCCGACATCGCGACCATCTTTGAGCTGCCGGCAAATTAGGGCTTATCGACCTTACGGTTTGGCCCGATCGCCGGCATTGTCGGTAACCGCGGGTGCCCAGGTTTTTAGAAATTCGGTGAATTTTGCCAGGTCGTAACCGCTGCCGGCCTCGAGCGGAGATGTGTCCTGCGACCGGAGCAACTTACCGGCGGCGTCGAGAACGTAAAGGTGCGGAAAGCCCGCCGGTTCGGGGTACGCAGCCAGAAACGGCTTGTTCTCATTTTCCTCGCTGAAATTTATCTTGACCCAGATGTAATTGTCGTCGCGAAGCTTGGCGAGATCGGCATTCTCGGAAAAAAACTTGTCCATATAAACGCACCAATGACACCACTCGCCGCCGACATCGAGGATGATCCGTTTACCGGTCTTGGACGCGATCTCGATCGCGCGTGCGAGATCCGGAGCGGGGTCACGTTTTGGGTCAAATTTTTCACGCGGAAACGTGTCCGGCGGAGGCTTGGCGGCGACGGCCTTGACGGGCGGGCCGGGCGTTTTTGAGGTTTGCCCAAAGGCGGCGAAATTGGCCGAAATTACCATAATTGCGATAAAAAGCAGGTGCCTCATATATCTAGATCAGATCCGCGAGCCGTCTATTCAGGATATCCCAAACTTTGGTTAGATGCCGCTCCTCAACCCTGATACTGCCAACGGATAATCGCAGGGCGACATTTCCGTTGAGTTTGGTCGGCGACAGATAGGCTTCGCCGGAGGCGTTGATGTCGTTCATCAACTGCTCGTTGAGCGCGCTGAGGTCGCGGTCGCCCGCCGGACAGGCCCGGAAACAGACGAGTGCGAACGGCACGGGGGCCATAAGCTCAAAATTTGGCGACGCCTCGACCCACGACGCAAACAGGCGTGCCAGGCGGCAATGCTCGCGGAGACGTTCGATCAGGCCTTCGCGGCCGAAATAGCGGATGACGAACCACAATTTCAACGCACGGAAACGCCGCCCGAGTTGGATGCCGTAGTCCATGCCGTTTTTGACCGTTGAGACGTCACTGGTTTTGAGATACTCGGCGACGAGCGAGAACGCGTCTTTCAAAACGCTTAGGTCTTTGCAATACAGCACCGAAAGGTCAAATGGGGTGAACAGCCATTTGTGCGGGTTGACGACGATGGAATCCGCACGTTCCCAGCCTTTGAACAGCCCCTGCATCTCCGGAATGATCGCCGTCGAACCGGCATAAGCGGTATCGACGTGGAGCCATAAGCCGTATTTCTCGCAAATGTCGGCGATCGCGTCGACCGGATCGACGCTCGATGTCGATGTCGTCCCGATGGTCGGGATGACGCAGATCGGTCTGTAGCCGTCGGCGAGGTCCGCATCGATCGCGGCGGCGAGCTTTTCGGGGATCATCTCAAAGCGGTCGTTACACTCGATCTTGCGGAGGCTGCGAAGCCCGAGGCCGAGCGTCAGCACGCCCTTGTCGATCGACGAATGGACGTGCTCCGAACAATAGACCCGCAGCAACGGCACATCGACGCGTCCGGAGAGTCCGGCGTTGCGGACATCGACACCCGCGCGTTCGCGGGCGGCGGCGATAGCGTGCATCGTCGAGACCGAAGCGGTGTCGTAGATGATGCCCTCAAAATGCTCGGGCAGACCCATCATTTGCCGCAGCCAACTGAGGACTACGTCCTCAAGCTCGGTGGAGGCCGGCGAGGTCCGCCAGAGCATCGCTTTCATGTCGAAAGCGGCCGCGAACATCTCACCGAATACACCGACGGAGCTCGTCGATGTAGAGAAGAGTCCGTGAAAATTAGGGTGGTTCCAGTGCGTGACGGCGGGCATTATCAGTTTATCGACGTCGCCGAGAATCTCGGCAAAATCCTCGCCCTGCTCGGGTGCCGACGCCGGCAAATTACCTTTCAGCCAGTCGGGCTGAACCTGTGAGAGCACGGGATATTCCTCGATCTGCTCGAAGTAATCCGCGATCCGGTCGACGATCTGATAGCCGAAACGGCGAAAGTCACTGCTCGGCATATCGCCGAATTTGCCCAATTTATCATCCATAATTGTCTGAATTCTGCGGTCATCGCCTAAAACGCGAAAATCTACTCGACAGTTTTCGTAATAAAAGTATAATATCACCTACGAATATCTCGCCAACGTCTATATAACTGAAGAATTACGCACCGAAAGAAACCTCTCCCGGTTTTGTGTGAGCAGCGGCATTACTATTTCACTCGGGTAAAACTATGGCAAGTGTGCCGGCGGAAACGGAAGAAACTAAAGAAGGGTTCATACGTGGGCTCGGGCTGCTCGATTCGACGATGATCGTTGCCGGATCGATGATCGGCTCGGGTATCTTTATCGTGTCCGCGGATATCGGCCGTCAGGTGGGTTCGCCCGGTTGGCTGCTGGTGGTTTGGACGATCACCGGACTGCTGACCATGGTCGGGGCTCTAAGCTACGGCGAACTAGCCGCGATGATGCCGCGAGCCGGCGGCATGTACGTCTATCTCCGCGAGGCATACTCACCGCTGTGGGGGTTTCTATATGGCTGGACCCTGTTCCTGGTGATCCAAACGGCGACGATCGCGGCTGTCGCGGTCGGGTTTGCTAAGTTTGCGGGCGTTCTCTTTCCTAAAATATCTGTAGACAATTATCTGATCGCACCGATCCGGATCGGGTCGTCGAGCTATGCTCTCTCGCTGTCGACCGCCCAGGTTCTCGGTATAGTGATGATCGTGTTCCTGACGTGGATGAACACACGCGGCCTGAGGCTCGGTAAGCTGGTCCAGAACGTTTTCACGATCGCAAAGACCGGTTCGCTGATCGCCCTGATCATACTCGGTATCGTCGTCGGGCTCATCTGGCACCCCGAGATCGCATCGGCAAATTTCAGTAACTTTTTCACGGTTCGCGGTTCACTGCAGGACGTCGGGCCGGGCCTGACCGCGATGGCCGGGTTCGGACTGTTCGTCGGTATCTGCGTCGCTCAGACCAACTCGCTGTTTTCGGCTGATGCGTGGCATAACATCACGTTTACGGCGGGCGAGGTCAAGGACCCGAAACGCAACATTCCGCTGTCGCTGGCTCTCGGAACGGGGCTCGTCATTACGCTCTATATGCTGGCGAACGTCGCATATTTGGTCACTTTGAAATTTGAGGCGATCCAACAGGTGCCGTCCGACCGTGTCGCTTCGGCGACCGCCGACGTCGTGTTTCCCGGGGCGGGTGCGGTCATAATGGCGGTCGCGATCATGGTATCGACGTTTGGCTGTAATAACGGACTTATCCTGACCGGAGCCCGGGCCTATTACGCGATGGCCAAGGATGGGCTATTCTTTAAGCGTTCCGGCGATCTAAACAAATTTCACGTTCCCGCCTGGGGACTAGTACTTCAGGGTATCTTGGCCGTGTTCTACGTTTTGCCCCGAACGGTCAAGGCCGATGGTTCGTACGGCAGCCTGTATAACGACCTGCTCACATACGTCATTTCGGCCGCGCTCATCTTTTATATTCTGACGATCATCGGGATTTTTGTGCTTAGGGTGAAACAACCTGATGCGCCGCGTCCGTATAAAGCATTTGGATACCCGATCGTTCCGGCCCTCTATATCATCGGTGCCTCGGTGATATTAGCGGTTTTATTTATATATCAGACGACCGCCACATGGCCCGGCCTGCTGATCGTTCTTACGGGAGTGCCAGTTTATTTTATTTGGAAGACCGTGCCCGCCAGGTCGGATACGGCAACGCTATCTTAGTTAAATCACTTTCTGGAGGTTTTCATGTCACTTTTCGCGACTAAACCAATTTCGCAGATCATCGCCGAAGCAGCGGAGACGGGAGAGCATACTCTCAAGAAAACGCTGAATTCGCTCGATCTGACGATGCTCGGTGTCGGTGCCATCATCGGTACCGGAATTTTCGTTCTGACCGGCCAGGCGGCAGGTAAGCACGCGGGCCCGGCGGTCATCATCTCTATGATAATCGCCGGTATCGTCAGTGCGTTTGCCGCTTTGTGTTATTCCGAGTTTGCTGCCAGTGTGCCGATCTCGGGTTCGGCATACGCCTACGGGTACGGAACCCTGGGCGAGTTTGTCGCCTGGATCATCGGCTGGGACCTTATTCTCGAATACGCGTTCGGTGCGGCAACCGTTGCCGTCGGTTGGTCGGGCTATGTGGTGAGTTTAGTAAACGATACGCTTTATCCTAAAACCGGACTGTGGTTTCCTTTGTCGCTTAGCAAAGGGCCGTTTGAAACGATACCGCTTGCCGATGGCAGCACTATACATGGCATCCTCAACCTGCCTGGCGTATTGATCGCCGTAGCTGTTACCCTGCTTCTGATCCGCGGTATCAAAGAGTCGGCGAGTTTTAACTCGATCATCGTGATGGTCAAGGTGCTGGTCGTGGTGCTCTTTATCATTGCGGGTATTAGCTATGTCAACCAGGGAAACATCTTCAATCCGCCATGTCCGGCTGACCTTCCGGGCTGTACGCCATTTGTGCCCTATGGGTTTAGCGGCGTCATAACCGGTGCGGCGGTCATCTTTTTTGCGTATATCGGTTTCGACGCAGTATCAACCGCTGCTCAGGAAGCCAAAAATCCGCAACGTGATATGCCGATCGGCATTCTCGGCAGCTTGGCGATCTGTACGGTTCTATATATCCTCGTCGCCGGCATTATGGTCGGCCTGGTCGATTACAAAGAGCTGACCAATGCTGCCGCACCTATCGCGGTGGCGATCGACGCGGCATTGAAACAGGCTAAGGGAACGACCATGGGAACCGTGCTGGCTGTATTCCCGACGATCATCAAGGTCGGTGCAGTTCTTGGTTTAAGCTCAACGATGGTCGTGATGACGATGGGACAGCCGCGAGTATTTTACTCGATGTCCAAGGATGGCCTGCTGCCGAGTTGGGCTGCTAAGATCCACCCGAAATTTCAAACGCCGCATATCACTACGGCTATCACGGGAACAGTGGTGGCGATACTCGCAGGCCTCGTTCCGATCAGTTTGCTCGGTGAGCTTGTCAGTATCGGTACACTTTTCGCGTTCGTGATCGTCGGGACCGGTATTATCATCTTGAGATCGTCGAGCCCGGCGCTCCACCGGCCATTCAAGGTGCCGCTCTCACCGTATATTCCGATCGCGACCGTGGTTTCGGCAGCGTTTCTAATGAACAGCCTGCCGCTCGACACGTGGATCCGTTTGATCGACTGGATGGCCATCGGACTGGTGATCTATTTCGGTTATAGCTACACCCACAGCCGTCTCGC
>JAYVUD010000360.1:0-4225 GCA_043788335.1 Chloracidobacterium sp.
TGGAGCCATCGGAGCCAGGCCCGCTATATTGTCGATTCTCAGATATTTCAGACAACATTCCCTAAATAAGGCGAGAGCGTGTCTGAAAAGTCGGACGAACAGGAGATCCACCAAATAGACACATAGGGAACATAGGAAAGAGAGATCGAAATCTCTAATTCTTTATTCGTGTCCCTTCGTGTTAATTCGTGGCTAATAGATCCGCCGAGGCCGCGCGAGAGTTCGGCAGACGTTTTCGGCATCCGCCCTATGCTGAATGGAAAACTCGCGTTTTACCGTATTCTCGATCAGTAACCACCCTCGGCTTTCAGCTTTCCCTTCCCCCGTTTTTCACTTTTCCCCTTTTCACCTTTTCACGCTTCGCCGAGGACGGCGGACATCCACGCGAGATACGGTTCCGATACCCGTGCCGCGTCGATCGCGACGATCTCGGGAGTCGTGTATTTGTGATCTGCGGTGATAAAGGAACTTAGCTCGTCAAATCTGTCAGCCAAGGTTTTGATCAGCAGCAGGTGCTCGCCGTCCGTCGTGACGCGTCCCTGCCACATGTAGACGGACGTCATCCGCGGCAGGACCTGGACACAGGCGGCGAGTCGGGCGGTCACGATCCGGGCGGCGAGTTCCTCACCCGCTGCCTGGTTAGAAACAGTTGTCAGGACAATTATCATTTCGCGATTATGCACCGTGGCCGAGGTTAATTCAAAACGACATCATGGCCCTCGACCTCGGCCTAACCGCCGTCACAACCCAATCGCCCAGACGCGGTGCCGGTAGAAAGGTGATGTGAGGTCCAAACTTTGCGTGAGGACGCTTTCCGGTAAACGCACCGCGCGCGAACCACGGTCCGCCGGGAACGCATGCTCCCTCGCCTGCAAGCGTTCTGCTTCAGGACGCTGACGCACTCGGTGAATATTCAACTCGGGGAATATCAATCTCCGTCACGCCGGCAGAACCTGCTCCTGCTGGCGGGGTGGCCTACGCTCCAGTCGAGGAGCGTTTCGGTCGGCGAACAAATTTCTTGACTTGCCAGTTGAATGAGCGTAGAAGTAACAAGAAAAGTTTATACAGGCTCGGTTCCGGCGTTACTTGCCGTCGAGCGAGCATTTACGTCGGGAGACAAAATGAAAAGACCACATAGGTTGGGAATGTTAACGCTGATCGTTGCCGTCGTTTCCGCGGGGGCGTTTCTTTCTGCCCCGCCCACTTTTGCTCAATCTGCCGCTGAATGGGAGCGAACAAAAAAAGAGTGCGGACTGTCGCCTAAGCTCGTTTATAACAACTGGGACGGGCGGTGCCCGGCCCGCGAAACGGGAAATGCAGCCCCGAGCGATAATCGGGCGGCGGCGCAGAGGGCGGATGAGGAACGGCTGGCCCGCGAACGCTCCGATCGCGAGGCCGAAGAAAAGCGTCTTAAGCAGGAAGCTGACCAAAGAGCTTTTGAGGCAAGCCGGGACGAGGGAGCAAAGTCCCTTAAAGGGAGCGGCGGCACGCGGAGTTATTCAAATTCGCCAAACGAACCGGGTATTCGCGGTAGCGGAGGCCAAACAGGAGATCAACAATTAAAGGGCAGTCGTGCTGACACCGGAATTCATACCGGAAAGCCGAACCGCGATTTTAGCGGGCCGTATGCTGCCTGGAAAGAGCTTTTTTGTGCGGCCTCGATCCTTAACTCGGCGATCGTGACCCTTAACATTGACGGCCAAGGGGGCGTTCCTGATTATTCAGCTTTCAAAAAATTGGCTGCCGAGGCCGGAGGTGCTTTGGAGGGCGAGGTTCGAGGTGTGCCTTGTGCAGCGGCACCCGACTTTCCAAAGTTTTCAGGGACATACTCTGACCCTGCAAAACTGACCGAGGCCGGTAAACGGCTTCTTAACAATATCGTCAGCCTTGCCGACAGGATGGACAAGGCCAGTGAAGCTAAATCTACAGCCCAAGCCGAGATGAACAAACCGGCACCCGTACTGCCACCAGCGAAACCCGGATCTGACGTTGTCGCTGAGCAACGCCGGATAAATGCCGTCCGGGCAGAAGAAGCAAAACGGATAGCAAAAGCTCAGTCGGATTTCAACGCGGGCAAAATCGCCGAGGACGCTGCGAAAGCCAATATGGCCAAGGTTCAAAAGGATGTGGAGAAGGCGGTCGAGGACCCAGAATCATTCGGGATCCTGCTCGAAAATGACGCACCCGAATCATCTACAAATAAAGCTCCACCAACCACGAAGAGGTCTAAACCATGAACCGTCGCTCGATCAATCGCCCCAAATATTTTCTTGCATCTTTGGCATACGGCCTAATGCTGTCATTTTTTATCAGCGGCATGGTTGCCGCACAACCTACGGGCACAAAGGCGATCCAAATACCTGCAACTGCGGTCGTGCCGGATAATATTCCTGAACCCACCCGTTTCGACCTTAATAAGGAACGCGTGGTGGTCGAGGCTAATCGATACATGCTGGGTGAGCATGTAAATACCCAAAACGCGCAGTGCAAACCTGCTCCTAATACGCCGGAGGGAAAACAGGCCTGTAAGGACCGGCAGCAACGGATCAGCGACGAAGCCGACGATCTGATCTATATGATCCGAAATTTCAACCAGGAAGTGTTGGGATACACGGTAATTGCCGAGATCAATGCGTATGTTAAGGGTCCCAGATGGACCGCCGCCGAGCGTTTGCGGATAGATAAGGCATTAAATGCTTCGGACAAGGATGGTAACGACAAGAAATCATACGCAGAGATCAGCAAAGTATGGTCCGATATGCTGGCTCGCGGCCCTGAGTTTGAAGCAGAGGCGAATAAGGGGAGCGGCCCCTTGATGCCGGGAGCCGGGCAGCAGATAGATTTTAGCGACTGTGCTGTTTTTGCTCTAGCAAATGCCTCAGGTAAGCCATACGGTTTTGTTGCGACCCAGATAACCGAAATGATCGCGGACGGCAAGTGGCGCACTGCGGCAGAGCAAAAAGATCCTCAGTCCGTTTTTAAAACCGGCGGACTTATGGGCGGCGAGGTCATCCTCGCGGCCGAAGCTCTTGGGCGTGTCGAGGTCGTCGGTAGCGGAGATTTTGCCAAGACGCTTTCCGGCGGACGGACGATAATGGTAAGCATCTTTCCCAAGGGTGGCGGTGCCCACGAGGTAGTGCTGACCAAAACATTTCAACACGACGGCAAGCCGTGGTACGAGATGATGGAGTCATACAACGGGCCGATCCGGCGACTGTATTTAAGCCACACGGAACTGATGGCAATACTCCGTGAAAAAGGCGTCGCATACAGCCGCGATCCCGAAAAAACGGTGAAACTGCTTCACTAAAAAATACCATCTCAAAACCACGAATATGGAGCATGACGAATGAAACGATTCACCATAACAACTGCCTTGATCGCTGGGGTTTTGGCTTTTGGAGTCGGCGTAACTGCCCAAACTCCGCAAGAGCAGCTTACTCAGTTGGTTTCTCAACTGCAAAAAAACTCGGCAGACAATGCCCTTCGCGAACGGATCATCAAACTCGCGGTGACGATGAAACCTGCTCCTGTGGTGCCGGATGACGCACTGAAGTATGAAGGCCGGGCGCAGTTTGCCTTTAAGAATGCTAAATCGGTCTCGGACTATCTTGACTCGGTTGCTGAATATAAAAAGGCAGCGAATATCGCACCCTGGGTTACCGGATATTATTACGACCTTTGCACCATTTACGAAAAAGCCGGGGTTTACGTGGAAGCCAAGCAAAACTGTAATTTCTATTTGTCCGGTATGACTGCTATTAACGAAATAACTGATGCTCGTCGTCGAATCGCCGGTCTGGATTTCATGATCGAAAGGTTTTCGAAAGCTAATATGGGTGTTAGAGAAAGACCGTTTAGCTTAGACATCCCGTTGTTATCTTCGGGGCGCCGCTGGTTTTGTGGCGGCGGTTACGTTGACGGCGGCGGCAAGCGACAAGAGGAATGGGTGTTAGCGGCCGGAACCAATATGCGTACGGGTTACATTTTCTGGTATGACGCAGAAACTCTGGCCCGATATGTTCGCGACGGTATAAAAAATGACCAAGGCGTTTTGATCGTCAATCCGGACAGCGACATGAAACTGTTAAAGGCCGACGCTTCCGCGCCGGGGACGTTCTTTTGGGAGATTGATATCGAGGGCACAGGAAAGAATTTCCGGAAAGCTTGTGAATACACAATTAGTTCTGATGGCCAGACCGTTAACTACCATGGAAGCTTTTGC
>JAYVUD010000361.1:0-7074 GCA_043788335.1 Chloracidobacterium sp.
CAGGCGGGTGTTTCAAAGGAACGGGTGGTCGCGGACTATCAGGAAGCGATGAGCGTCATCGACGAAAATTACGCCGGCACGGTCGATCACGAAAAGATCTCGGATAGCTCGATGCAGCGTATGCTGTGGACGCTCGACCCACACTCTTCATTTTTCACCCAGGCCGAATTTCGCAAACTCGACGAGGAACAGTCCTCCCAGTTTTACGGCATCGGCGTGTCGATACTCCAGCATCGCGACGGTGTCTACGTTCAGTCCGTTGTGCCCGGCACGCCTGCCGAAAAGGCCGGGCTTCGGTACGGCGATAGATTTGTATTGGTTGACGGCAAGGACGCTCGCGAATGGACGAGTTCCGAGGTATCGAAAAACGTTCGCGGCGAAAAAGGCACGCCCGTCAAGATCAGGGTTGAGCGTGCGAGTTCCGCGACGCCGGTCGATCTAGAGATATTTCGCGGGGGTGTTCCGCTGCCGTCAGTTCGAAATTCATTCATGCTGCCCAATTCGATCGGCTACGTTGGCCTGACCGGCGGGTTTCAGCAGACGACCTCGGACGAGCTTAGATCCGCGATCACCGATCTCAAAAAGCAGGGGATGAAGAGTCTCGTACTCGATCTTCGCGGCAACCCCGGCGGCATTCTGGAACAGGCGATCCAGGTCGTCAGTCAGTTCGTGCCGGCGGGCCAGACGGTCGTGTCGGTCAAGGCTTCGCGGTTTGACAGCTTTCGCGATCTGCGGGCGAGCGGCGGCCCGGCCGAGACTTTCCCGCTTGTGGTGATGATAAATGGCGGCTCCGCGTCGGCGTCTGAGATCGTCGCGGGTGCGATCCAGGACTATGGCCGCGGGCTGATCGTCGGCAGTGACAGTTTTGGCAAGGGCCTCGTCCAACGTGTTTTCAGGCTGCCGTTCGGCACCGGACTCACTCTGACGACGGCTAGGTACTACACGCCCTACGGACGTTCGCTGCAGCGTGATTATTCGAGCGGTTCGATATACGACTACTATACGCACCTCGCGGATTCCCCCGATGGCGAACAGACCGACGCTGCACCGAAACCGGCCGGCAGCCCGGTCACGACGCCTAATGGACGAGTTCTCTACGGCGGACGCGGCATCGAACCGGATGTCCGCGTTGCTGCCACTACCGGCAACGCCCTGAAAGCCCGGATCAACGAATCGGCTTTCTTCTTCGTTCGCCAACTTGTCGCCGGCAAGGTCGCCGCGCTCGAAAGCTACCGTGTCGAAAAGCAAAGCTTCAAGCAGAACGTCGGTGCCAACGAATTTCAGGTCAACGACAAAATGCTCGAGGCCTTTCGCTCGTTTGTTACCGGTGATAAAGCCAGCGGATTGACGGTTGAGAACATTAATTCCCAGCTGGAATGGGTGAGGATGCGGATTCGTGAGGAACTCGCCACCGCCAATTTCTCGACCGAAGCCGGCGTGCAGGTCCTGCTCGAGGTCGATCCGCAAATATTGAAAGCCGTCGAATCGATGGCGCAGGCCGGCAAGTTGACCGAAACAGCGGCTGTCGAACCATTCACCAGACCGTCAAACTAATGGGATCGAAACTTGATCGGGCCCCATCGGTTAAAAGCTCCGACATTCGTGTGCTGGGCTTTAGAATTTTCGGGTTCATGAAGTAAAATTGCGGTTTGCTTTTTGAGCTCTTATTTTTATGTACAAACAGATAGGAATCTTAACGGGCGGCGGCGATGCCCCCGGATTGAACGCCGTTATTCGGGCGGTCGTTAGAACGGCGGTCGGCGAGTTTGGCATGCGGGTGATCGGTATCGAGGACAGTTTTGAGGGCATACTAGGTGAGCCCAAAACGGTCAATCTCACGCCCAAAACCGTCAGCGGAATACTGCCTCGCGGCGGAACCATCCTCGGCACACGTAACAAGGGCAGCTTTTTTAAGGTCGTCGATGGTAAACCGTTTTTTCCGGAAATGCCGATCGGCGAAGCCCTCGCCAATCTTGACATCCTCGGGATCGAGGCGTTGATCGTGCTCGGCGGCGAAGGCACGCTGGCGATCGCCGAGCAATTTCAGAAACGCGGGTTCCCGGTCATCGGCGTCCCCAAGACGATCGACAACGACCTCGCGGCGACCGAGTTGACCTTCGGTTTTATGACCGCGATCGACATTGCGACCGAGGCACTTGACCGTTTGCACACGACCGCCGCATCGCACGACCGCGTGATGGTTCTCGAGGTCATGGGCCGAAACACGGGTTGGATCGCTCTGCACGCCGGCCTTGCCGGTAGTGCCGACATCATCCTGATCCCCGAGATACCATTCTCGTTCGAGTCGGTTGCACGCAAGGTGTTCGCCCGTGAAAAGTCCGGATCCAAATTCACCAACATCGTCGTCGCCGAGGGTGCGGTTGAGGTTGGCAAAGGCGAAATGTACTCCGACCCAAATGCGTTGCGGCTCGGCGGCATTGGCGAATATGTCCGGCAGCGTATCGAGGAATTGACCGGCAAGGAATCGCGGTGTGTTGTACTCGGGCACCTCCAGCGGGGCGGCAGTCCTAACGCTTTTGACCGCATGTTGGGAACAAATTTTGGTGCCTGTGCCGTGCGGGCACTCGCCAACGGCGAAACCGGCAGGATGGTCGCTCTGCAGGCCGGCACGGTCGTAACGGTCCCGATCTCTGAGGCTTGCCAAGAGATCAAGCGTGTTCCGGTCGACGGCCAGCTCGTTCGGTCGGCCAGAGACATCGGCATCTCGTTTGCGGCCCTCCGCGAATCAGATATCTAGGCCGCCTTTCGCTATCCCTGTTTTGAGGATTAAGTATGGAAGAAGTCAAAAAGAAACTCCACGCCGAGCTCGACAGCCTCGAGGAAGAACTGCATTTTAAGTTGCCGAAAGAGATCCAAAAGGCTCGCGAGTTTGGTGATCTCCGCGAAAACGCCGAGTACAAGGCCGCGATGGAACGCCAATCGATGGTTCAGGCCCGCATTATGCAGGTGCGAAATCGCCTTTACGAGGTCGACTCGATCGACCTCACCAAGATACCGACCGACAGCGCCGCCTATGGCTCGGAGGTTGTGCTCTATGACCTCGAAAAAGAGGAAAAGATCACGTACAAACTGGTAACGTCGGAGGAAAGCGATCCCGAAAAAGGCTTGATCTCCACCGTTTCGCCGATCGGCCAGGCTCTAATGGGCAAAGAAGAAGGTGACGAGATCCGGGTCAAAACACCGAACGGCTGGCGAACATTCGAATTGAGCCGCCTAAAAACGATCCACGATACGGGAGAATAAGAGAAGCAAAGAGTAAAAAATAAAATAAGTAACGCCGAAAACTTTCAGCGGTTTACTTTTACCTTTTTACTTTTGCCTTTCCAAAATAATGTTGGGTGCCGAAATAGGACGCGGAGCGATGAGCATCATCAATGCGATGGTGCGAAAACTTGCGTCCGCCGGCATCTCGCCCAACATCCTGACGACGATCGGCGTGACGATCAACATCGGCTGCGGCGTGTTGTTTGGAACCGGCAACTTCTTTGCGGCCGGCATCGTTCTGCTCATAGCCAATCTTTTCGACATGCTCGACGGCAATGTCGCCCGGCTATCGGGCCGCGTGACCAAGTACGGCAGCTTTCTCGACTCGTCGCTCGACCGGATCTCCGATATGGGCTGCTTTCTCGGCGTGCTGATGTTTTACGCAGGAAATTCGCCTCAGCATTCGATCGTCAATGTATTTCTCGCCGGCGTCGGCATGATCGCGTCGGTGATGGTTAGTTACACGACCGCCCGCTCCGAGAGCCTCGGTGTCAAGGCAAACGTCGGGTTCATGCAGCGGCCTGAGCGGGTTGTCCTATTTATTATCGGAGCCCTGTCGACTTGGAGTTGGGAATCGACGAACGCCTTCGCCAACCGCATGCCGCAGGTGCTCTGGGTTCTCGCGGTCGGGTCCGTTTGGACGCTCATCCACCGCATGTATTTTATCTGGACCGAATTCAAAAAAATGGAAGCATCGGGCGAATAATATGTTCGAGTGGATCACTGCCCATTGGACGGCAACGCCCTGGACTGAGATATTCGTCGCCATCGGGATATTTCTAGTATCGCTGGTGTTTAGTTTTGCGGCCATCGGCATCGTGATGGTCAAGATCCCGCCGCATTATTTCGCGGCTCATCACGAACGGGATTTTTTGCCCGACAGCCCGTGGCTCGTCCGCTGGGGTGCGGTCGTCGCCAAAAACGTGCTTGGTGTATTTCTAATCGTACTTGGCGTTGTCCTGTCGTTGCCGGGCGTTCCTGGCCAGGGTATTCTGACCATTCTGCTCGGCCTGATAATGGTCGATATTCCCGGCAAACGCCCGCTCGAGGCACGTATCGTACAACGCCCAACCGTACTGGCGGCGATAAACAAATTGCGGGCAAGATACAACAAACCGCCCCTCGTAATGGACTAGTTGCAGAAGCCCGCCCGTTGCAGAAGCCGGCACGAAGTAAGGGCACCCGTTGCACTATTCAGCCCCGGGCACTCATTACAGTCCCGGCATCGGTTGCAGTATTGACGTTCTTTCACCCGATCATTTTCAGTATTACCAATGGGACTTTTAGACAAATTACGCAAAAAAAAGCCGTCCGACCCGGCCGAACGCCGCCGCCATCTCCTAGCGCACGGCCGCATCACCGACGGCACGATCATCGACACCCATATCGACGACCTCGGTAACGAGGTCGCCCTCTACCTCTACACCCTCAACGGCGTCGATTTCGAATCCGCCGACATCCTCACCGATGCCCAACGCCTCGATCCGGTAAATTACGCCCCCGGTGCCAAAGTAAACATCCGCTTCGACCCCAAGAATCAAGGAAACTCTATCCTCGAATAATCGGTCAACTCCATACCGCCGGCATCCGTGTCAGAACCGCCTGCGTAAGCGGGCGGTCAGTTACTCAATCCGGTGGCCGACCTCTGTCAGAAGCGCGCTCGTTGCGGGCGACAGCGGCATATGCGATCGGCCGAAGATCAGTTAGGGGTTCACCAGATCAAATCTGATCCGCGGTATTTGTGAACGTAATCGCTGTCACCCGCTACGCGGGTTTGGTTCACTTTGGGCACCTTTCCAGGGGCTCGACACCCGTGGCTTTATGCTGATACCCGCTACGCGGGCAAAAGCGAATCCGCTATGCGGGCTTCCTGACTTGCTCCGCCCCATTTTTCATTGGACCTGATCTTAGAAATCATCTCATATACGCAACTAACACCTGCCCTTGACACATCTGATACAATCAATATGGAAGCTGGATCTTTGAAAACAAGAATGTCGTTACGTTTCGTAAACCCTATTCAGGACTAACGGCGAATGTGATACGGTCGGTCGGGACTGACGTGAAATAAAAAAAACGTCGGGACAGCGGGACAAAACGGGTTAACTCTAATGTTATCCAATGTTTCCCTGTCCCGAGGCTTGTCCCGCGGGGGCGTCGAATGCCGATTTGAAAAAAACGTGGGACAGTGGGACAAAACGCGATTATGGCAATAGATGCAACAGTTAACTTGTCCCACCTTTTGTCCCACTTTAAGTCTTTGTGGGACAAGAACGCGGCGATCGTGACGCATCGCGAGTAACTTCTTGCAAATGGAACGATCTTGTCGCTAGGCCTCGCACAAGCAACAGTTAGACCGTTCCATTTGGCGGCACGAAATGGAAGGGTCCGCCGCAGACGGCGAATGCAAAATAAAAAATATACAAAACCCGAGGACAAATGAGCTAAAACCAACGTCATCAACAGTTTCGCTTGTCCCGGGGGGCGTGCCCTGCGTTGTCCCGCGGCGTTACATTACGGCGACAAATCGTTTATCATTAACGTAGTCACACTAGATGCCAAAGTGTGGCCTTTAATAGTCTATGTTTAAGAAAATTCTAATCGCAAATCGCGGAGAGATCGCCTGTCGCGTGATTCGTGCCTGTCGCGAGATGAACATCGCGTCGGTTGCCGTTTACTCGGACGCCGACGGCGACTCTCTGCACGTACGGATGGCCGACGAGGCGTATAGTATCGGTCCGCCGCCGTCAAAAGACAGTTACCTTCGCTGGGAAAAGATCATCGACGTCGCTCTTCGCTCGGGTGCCGAGGCGATACATCCCGGCTATGGGTTTCTGTCCGAGAACGCCGATTTTGTCCGAGAGGTGACCAAGGCCGGCCTGACCTTCATAGGACCGCCGCCCGAAGCCATGGAGGGCCTCGGTGGTAAAATGTCCGCCCGCAAGATCGCCATCGAGGCCGGCGTGCCGATCGTCCCCGGCACGACCGAACCGCTCCGCTCATTCGATGAGGCCAAGGCAACCGCTCTCGAGATCGGCTACCCCGTGATGCTTAAGGCCTCTGCCGGCGGCGGCGGCAAGGGGATGCGGCTTGTATTTGAGGAATCAGAGCTCAAGTCGGCTCTCGAAACGGCTCAGGCCGAGTCTCTCGCCGGTTTCGGCGATGACGACGTCTATGTCGAAAAAGCCGTCGTCCGCCCGCGTCACATCGAGATTCAGGTGTTCTCGGACACGCACGGCAACCACGTCTATCTCGGCGAACGCGAATGCTCGATCCAGCGGCGCCACCAAAAGGTGGTCGAGGAGGCTCCGTCCCCGATCAACTCGGCCGCCCTGAGAAAAGAGATGGGCGAGTGTGCCGTCAAGGTCGCCGCCGCCGTCAACTACGTCGGTGCCGGCACCGTCGAATTTCTGGTCTCGGACGTCGACCGCTCATACTATTTTCTCGAGATGAACACACGTCTCCAGGTCGAACATCCTGTAACCGAACTCGTCACCGGCCTCGATCTCGTCCGCGAACAGATCAACGTCGCGTGGGGCGAAAAACTCTCGTTTACACAGGACGATATACGCATCACCGGCCACGCCATCGAATGCCGCGTCTACGCCGAGGACCCGGAGACCAACTTTATGCCCTCGCCCGGGCGGATCACGCACCTTCGCCTGCCGCACGGGCCCGGCGTCCGCGACGACGGCGGCGTTTATCAGGGGGCCGAGGTCTCGATATACTACGACCCGATGATCTCAAAGCTCGCCGTTCACGGCCGCGACCGCCCGGAGGCGATCGACC
>JAYVUD010000362.1:0-13747 GCA_043788335.1 Chloracidobacterium sp.
GGCTGGCGGCAATGGCATCAGGAACGCCTCGGTGGTGGTGACGGGCAACGGCCTGGCAACGCCGCTCAGGGCGATCACGGGAGCCTTTGGCTACTACACCGTCGACGGCCTGACCGCCGGCGAGACATATGTCGTCACCGTCAACTCGAAACGGTACACGTTCCAAACCCCGAGCCGCGTCGTTTCGATGACCGACAACGTGACGGACGCCGACTTTACGGCCAATCCGTAGGGAAGCCTCGTCAGTCTCTCGAGACTAACGAGTCTCGAGAGTCGCGATGACCTAAGGCCTCTGCCCCTAAAAAGGCGGGGGCCTTTTTTTCGCTCAGAGCGCGAAACGTCATCTTCGCGGCCCTCGCGGTAAGAAAAAAAATCTCAAACGCAAAGTCCGCAAAGGAAAGACGCAGAGCACGCAAAGGAAGAGGGAACCGGGGCATTGAGTTCATCTTCGCGGCCTTCGCGGCCACCACTTTGTGACCTTTGCGGTAAGAAATGACGGTAAACACAAAGTCCCCAAATGACGCAAAGCCCGGTTCGTCAACCACTTTTCGCCTGCCCGACCAGCCCCGGAAAAAGCTCGTTCGCGCTATAATTCGTTGGTGCCAATTATGAAACGACGCGATATGTTAAAGGGTGCCTTGGCACTGCCGCTGATTGCTCAAACTATGCTGGGAAATACCGCCGAGCGAACCAAGATCATCAAGCCCAAACGCCTGAGCCCCGGCGACCGGGTCGGCATCATCGCCCCGGCGAGCGGCGTCAGCGCCGAAACGTGGGACCGTGCGGTCAAAAATATCGAGAGTCTCGGGTTTCGCCCCGAGGTCGGCCAATACGCCCGTGGGCTCAACGGATTTCTCTCGGGCACGGACAAAGAGCGTCTCCACGACCTGCACTGGGCGTTCGCGGACCCCGGTATCCGGGCCGTCTGGTGCGTCCGCGGCGGCGGCGGTGCCCCGCGTTTGCTGCCCGATATCGATTACGCCCTGATCCGCAAAAACCCCAAGGTATTTATCGGATTTTCCGACATCACGGCCCTTCATCTCGCCATTCACAAAAATTGCGGCCTCGTCACGTTCCACGGCCCGGTCGCATCGTCCACCTACTCGGACTACGCCAAACGGCACGTGATGAACGTCCTGACTGAGCCCTCGACGCCGTACACGGTCAATATCTCCGAGATCAACGCCGCCAAGGACTCGCCGTTTTACCGCTCCGAGACCATCGTCAAGGGCAAATGTCGCGGCCGACTCACGGGCGGCAATCTCTCGCTGCTCGCCGCCCTCGCCGGCACCAAATACGCTCTCGGCGACGTTCGGGGCAAAATACTTTTCATCGAGGAGATCAACGAACCGCCCTACCGCATCGACCGTATGCTTACCCAACTTCGCCAGAGCCTTGATCTGCGCTCACTCGCCGGCATCGCCCTCGGCATTTTCGACGACACCAGTGCCTCGGCCGGTAAAACGGCACAACCCGTCATCGACGTCCTCCGCGACCGTCTCGGCGATCTCGGCGTCCCCGTCGTCTACGGCCTCTCGTTCGGCCACATCCGCGACAACATGACCCTCCCCTTCGGCATCGAGACCGAACTCGACGCCAACGAAATGACGCTCACATTTCTCGAAACTGCGGTTGCGTGAGACCCACCTGGCGGCGTGGCGCGAGTTGCTCGGCAGCCCGCCTTGATCTAGCGTAGCCCCGTCATGTGGAGTCTGTGTCAAAACTCTATGAATTGCCTCCGGCTTTAGCCGGAGATTGGAGGCCTGAAAAGACCGGGCTTCAGCCCAAATTCGACCGGGATCTCTGTCTGTATCCTCGGGTTAGAAGACAAAAAATACCTGCCCGAAACCGACACAAAAACCGTCGGCAAAGCACCCGTCACCGGCTATTGCATCAGGTTCGCGGGCTCTAAATGATATAAACATCTACCCCCCTTCACTCAGCAATACAGTTTGGGCTCGACGCGACGATATAGCTAAACTTACGGGATCGGAAGAGTGGTTGCAGGAGTCCCAGAAAATAGAGCCTTGAAACACAGGGCGTTTCTTGTTAACTTTGCAGTTGGGGGAAATAGGATGACAACGAAAGCAATCGATATAAACAGTACACTTATTGACGGCTATTTGCGGCTGCTGGGGAATCTAAGCCCGAGCAATAAGCTCGACCTTATTTCCAAGCTCACACTTTCCGTAAAGGCTGACATCGCTGAACACGGCGATTCATTTTACAAAGCTTTCGGCGCTTGGGAATCAAAGCAGTCGGCGGACGAAATGATCGATGATATTCGCGCCAGCAGAACATTTGATCGGCAGACGGAACAGCTTTGAAAAAGTATCTCATCGACACCAACATTTGTATTTATTACATCAAGGGTATGTTCGAGCTCAGGCAAAAGTTCGAGACGGCCGACCCGGATAACTGCTTTATTTCCGAGATCACGCTGGCGGAATTAATGTTCGGCGTCGAAAATAGCGACAAGAAAGATAAGAACAGAAAAACGCTCGATAATTTTTTGACCGGAGTAAAGATCGTCCCAATTTTCCATTCGCTTGAACTGTATGCGAAAGAAAAAGCCCGCCTAAGAAGATCCGGAACGCCCATCGACGAATTTGATCTATTGATCGGCGTGACCGCGATTACCCACAACCTGACCATGGTCACAAACAACACCGATCACTTTAAGCGAATAAGAGGAATCGTATTGGAAGACTGGACGAAGTCGGAAACGACGCTATAAGCGTCGCATCAGATCGGCCTGTGCTCAAACCAGGGCCGGGATCTCGGTCTATATCCTCGGGTTAGAGGACAAAAAATACCTGCCCGACACCTACCCTGGCAACCTCGGCAAAGCACCCGTCACCCGCCACTACATCAGGTTCGCCAGATCTAAAGGATATGAACATCAACTGCCCCGCAGCGGTGATCGCGTTTGGGGGCGAGCATACATCCGTAGTGTAAGTTTGTCCCCCGGTTCCCGCGTTGAGTGCAGTACGGGTGCGACGTCAGGTGTAAAAATCAGTGGTCTTCGATATACTCATTTTTAGCGATGAGATTTCTAACTTACATTGCCGTCCTATATCTTCTCGTGCTGTCGGTTCAGCCGTGCGGCGAGTGTTTGGGGCAGTTTAAGCATGAAGTCTCAGTTAACATTTCACAATGTGGAACGGACGGTACGGGTCAGGGCCAAGACGACTGTGAAACATTTTGTCTTTTCTCATGCTGCAACGCTTCGGTGTCCCCGACACGTCCGCATATAACGTTGCATCGCGTCCCGACTGCCGATTCCATTGAACCGGAGATATCACAATACGAGAGCCTTTACTCTTGTAGCTTTTCAAACTCGATCTGGCAACCTCCAAAAGCCTAACTTTTTTTCAATCGCATCTTTCGATCGGGGCTTTTACAGTCTCGATCCATTATTCGTTGTTATTTAAGGTTAGGAGATTTCATGTATAGAGTATTCATATTTATTGTTATCGTGTTTAGCTCAAATATTGCGTTTGGGCAGAGCGACAACGCCCTAACACTATTGTTAAGGAACAAAGTCACCAAAGAAAGTGTCAGCGGTGCGACCATTCTCGTCGTTGCAACCGAGATAACCATTCAGACCGACGCAAACGGCAGAGGCGAAATTAGAAACATTCCGAGCGGTGAGCAGTCAATCGAAATATCTTCGCCCGGTTACGAAACCGTGACGCTAAAGCTGACCTTTCCGCTAACCGATCAATCCGAACGTACGATTTTGATGACTGTCAATAACCACGTCGGCGAAGTTACCGTTAGCTCAACACGGACGGGACGCGAGATCGAGGATAGCCCAACACGCGTCGAAGCGATTGATGAGGAAGAGATTGACGAAAAGATAAGTATGCGTCCGGCCAACGTATCTATGGTTTTGCACGAGAGCACGGGCATTCAGGTTCAACAAACGTCGGCGACATCAAATACACAAAGTGTCCGTATTCAGGGACTCGACGGGCGGTACACCCAAATCCTAAAGGACGGTTTTCCTGCGTTCGGTGGTTTTTCCGGCAGCTTGAGCATTCTTGAGATTCCGCCGCTCGATCTAAAACAGGTTGAGGTCATCAAAGGGCCGTCCGCGACTCTCTTTGGCGAAGGAGCGATAGCCGGTGTCGTTAATTTTATTTCAAAAGATCCTCAAGAAAAGCCGGTTACGACTTTCATACTTAATCAGACGTCCGCTCTCGGAACTGATTTCTCCGTCTTTAACTCGCAAAAGTTTGAGAGTTTTGGTTATACGTTCCTCGGCTCGGCTAATTATCAACGCGAATACGACGCTGACGACGATGATTTTACTGAGCTGCCCCGGACACATTCTTTTGCTGTCAATCCCAAACTATTTTTCTACATCGACGACAAGACAACCTTGACCATTGGCAACTCGGCCTCGTATCAAAACCGCAAAGGCGGCGACAAATTCGTTATCCAAGGCAATGCTGGATCCTTTCACCGGTATTTCGAAAAGAACACTTCGTTCCGAAATCTCACGACGATAAATTTTGACCGCCAGTTCTCAGATGGCGGACGTATTGTTGCCAAGCAAAGTTTTGCCGTTTTTAACCGCGAACTGAACACTCCAAATTACCGATTCAAGGGCGGCCAGTTTAGCTCGTTCTCTGACGTGTCGTATTTCCGTTCTGTGGGGAAACATGCTCTAGTATTTGGCGGTTCGGCGATCTATGACCGTTTTAGCGAAAAAGATGTCGTTACCGGCGGGCTCGACCGCAGCGAAACGCGTACTAACATAGGCGTTTTCGTGCAAGATACATTAGACGTAACCGACAGGCTTTCGCTCGAAGCTGGCCTTCGCGTCGACCATGCAAACAATTACGGCACATTTGTGCTGCCAAGAGTCTCGTTACTTTATCGCTTCACAGATAAGCTCACCACACGCATCGGTTTCGGTCTTGGTTATAAAACACCTACGGTTTTCACCGAAGATGCCGAAGAGCTTCTATTTCGTAATGTGCTTCCTGTCGGCAACAACCTCAAAGCCGAACGGAGTCTGGGCGGAACATTGGACGTTAACTATCGCAACACTATCGGCGAAAAGTTTGCCTATTCGATCAATCAGCTCTTCTTTTACACAAGCATCACCGACCCGCTCGTGCTTGATGCGGTTACCGGCGGTCAGTTTCGTTACCGTAACGCTGACTCGTCGATAATCAGTCGCGGATTCGAAACGAACGCAAAATTTAGCTACGACATCGCCAAACTTTTCATCGGTTACACCTTCACCGATGCAAAAGCCGGATACATCGTCGGCGACCGCACTCTTCCGCTCATTCCTCGAAGCAAGATCAACTCAGCTCTCGTTTTTGAAAAGCCGGAAAGTTTTAAAGCTGGTGTTGAGATGTATTATTCGAGCCGACAAACTCTCAGCGATCAGTCGAAAACACGCTCGTTCGTGGAGTTCGGGTTATTCGGTGAAAAATCGTTTGGTAAGTTCAGCCTTTTCATCAATGCTGAGAATTTGACCGACGTTCGACAAGGCCGATATTCCCAAGTCGTTATACCGCCTCATAGCAATCCGACCTTTGCCGAGCTTTACACTCATCCCGAAGGGCGCGTCTTTAACGGCGGTATCAAAATAAGGTTGTAGGAACAAATGAGTACACTTATTGCAACTGCTGATACAGACAAGAGCCGCTCGGATCTTGCGAGAACATTCGCGCAGGCTCACGGGACGAAATAGTCGAACGTGAATGCGGAATGCGGATGCCCGCACGGTGCGGAAGCCCGCACGAAGTAGGGGCGTTCTTAGCCTTCAACAAGCCTGAGCCCCGTTTATATTTTGAGACGAAATCATTCTGTTGCATACTTATCAAAAACGCATATGCAGGACGAATATGGATTCGAGATATCCGAGGAAAATGAGTTTCCGCTCGCTTCTCTAATAACTTTTCGCACTTTCGGCACATGGTTACACGGCGATAAACGCGAGTCAATCGAGCGGGAAGAAACCATTACGGCAAGCCACGAATTCAGCCGAAACCCGAATTCGAATCAGCGATGAAGGAGGAAATGAAACAGCCTCCTTTCATTCTTACAAAACCTATGCGTCGAATTGTTGAATCGGCGTTCAACGAACTCTGCCAACGACGCGGTTACGGTTTACGAGCGGTTAAAGTACGAACAAATCATGCTCACGCGGTTGTTTGTGCTCAGATGAAACCCGACCGACTAGCCGACGCACTGAAAGCAAACGCAACGAAAATGCTAAGAGATGCAATGTTGATCTCTTCGGATACAAAAGTATGGTCGCGAGGGCGGAGCCGTAGATATCTTTGGAAACCGAGAGACGAGGGCGTGTCAGGCGGTGATACAGGAGCGGCTGGCGAAGGAGGTCGATCTGCTGTTTGGGGAGCAAGACCTTTGATCGGAGCACCGCAGATTGGAGAGGATCAGTCGTGAGTCTTCGTCGCATGGCGACGGCATGAATTTAGACGTGGACGTTTGTCCACGGTTGGTGCGATATGATGTTCGCGTCGCGTAGCGACGGACGAATGGTCCGACGCGAATCAATCGTCGCTACGCGACGAAGATCATTTATTTGACGATCCGTGGACAAACGTCCACGGCTAATTTCATTAGACCGCTACGCGGCCGAAAGCCAGAATGAACACTCAACAACAAATAGCCGACTACATCGCCAGCCGGCCTGAGGCAAATCGCAGCGACATGCAGGAGTTGCACGGGGTTATTTTGGGGATAAGGCAGGGGTGCAAATTGTGGTTTCGGGATGGTAAGAACAGCGAGGACAAGGTTGTTACTAACCCGGATATCGAAAGGGAATTAGGGTCAACCAAACGTGACGCTTATGCTACACCATGCATAATGAAAAAAGAGGCGGTCCAGGTCCAGGGTGACAACTCCATAGGTGTATTTTCATAGCGGACTTCGAGGACCTCGATATCGGGCCTGACCTCGCGGGCGTCGGCGACGATGGCCGGCTGATTCTTGCGGACGGTTATGGTTCGCAGTATATTAGCAGGACAATATCATTGCCGCGTTGTGGCGGTGGCTTGAGCAGACCGTTTTAGACCGTGAACTCCCGTATGCCGCGTACCGTTCAAACAAATCTGTTTCCTAAACTTCCCGAGAGGATCGATGATGGGACGCAGCTCGTTGCGCTCGACCGGTCTGCGGCCGCGAGGCGCGGATTGCCGTCCCGGCGGTTGACGGATCTGGCACGCGAGACGCTGGCGAAAAGCGGGTTGGCGATCGCCTCGGCCGCGGAGGCGCGGCACACGTTAAAGCGGGTGATCGCGGTTAACTTTCCAAACGCGGACTCGGCGTCGTTGGCAAAGCGGATCCTGAACGTCCTGCAGATCGTCCTTCGCACAAACATCGACGCCGAAAAACTCATTGAACACGGTTCGTCGCGGGTGCGCCAGCTTGGACAGATCGCGATTGCCTATCGCCGGGCGCTTCGTGATCAGAAACTGATCGACAGCATCGAGTTGTTTTCGGTTGCGGCCCGATGCGAGCCCGAGCCGCAACGGCTGCTGATTTACGGCTACCACCGTGCCCGAAAAGAGGAGATCGAGTTTATCCATGCTGTCTCCGGCGACGGTAGCATCTATTATCTGCCGTGTGGCAATGACGGCATTTTTACCGTCAATCGCGAATGGGCGGAGTATCTCCGGATGAACGGCTGGACCATTGCCGATGACGGCAAATTGCCCGTAACGGCGGGCGAGCTGCTCGCCGCTTGTTTTGTGGATCACGCGGCCGAACCGCCCACGGTCGATGCCGTGGCGTATTCAAATGTCGAGGCCGAAATCCGCGGTGCCCTCGCCGCCGCCAAGCAGCTCGTCAGCGACGGTGTGAAACCGTCCGAAATCGCGATCATCGCCCGCGACCAAGATCTGTATGCTCCGGCAGTTGCCGCCGTCGCCGACGAATACGGACTGCCCGTCTCGATCGGCCACACTGTGTCGCTCGGCTCGACGTCGTTCGGCGGGTTCGTGCGGCTGTTGGTCGAATCGGTCGATTCCGCGTTCGCGTTCGAATCCACGATGAGGCTCGTGATGCACACGCTCGGCCCGAAATTGGCAACCGGCAAATTGGCCGACGCTCGTAAATTCCACATATCGGGCCACGCAAAATGGGCCGAGCTCTGCCCCGAGCTGGCCGGGCTCGAGTGGCCCGAGCGTCAAACGCTGTCGGCTTGGTCCACCGCGATGCGTGCAGCGTTTGCGGCGGTTGGCGTCCGCCGGAAAGCTGCGATGCGTGCGAGCGAGTTGATCGCGCACAACCGTTTTCTCGAGGTACTCGCGGCGGCCGAACAGCTCGAGGGCGAAAGGCCTCTACCGTTCGAGAATTTTGCCGGCATCGTTAACGAGATCCTGGCGGACGAGTCCGTTCCGCTCCGCCCGTCGAAGGTCGGCGTCCTGCTCGCTGCGCCAAAGAATATCATCGGTTCGTCATTCGAACACGTATTTGTGCTGGGAATGGCCGAGGGCGTGTTCCCACAACCGGCCAGCGAAGACCCGGTCGTCGATTTTTACGAGCGACGTGTTCTCGCTCCCTGCGGCGTCAGTTTCGCCGAGGCGGCCGAAGTGGCCCGCTGGGAGGAGCTGTCATTCTATTTCACACTGCTCACCGCTCGCGGTACCGTCCGGTTTAGCTACCCCAAGATCATCGAAAATGGCGAAGCCGTCAAAAGCTCGTTCTTTCAGCGGCTCGGTCTCGAAAAGGTGCCGGACGCTGCGGATCTCGCCGTTTCATCGAGTATCGAAGAACAGCGGAGAGCGTATTTACGGCACGATATCGCGGTCGCCGACCCCGTGATCGCCGCCGCTCGCGAGCAGCACCGCATCGAATGCCTTCGCGAGAGTTCCGAGGCGTTTGACGAGTACGACGGCGTCATCGGCGTACCCTACGACCCGGCGTCGCGGACGTGGAGTGCATCGCAGCTAACAGCGATCGGCCAATGTTCGTTTCGCTGGTTTGCCGAACGCCTTTTGCGTCTCAAACCGCTCGACGAGATGGCGATCGGCCTCGATCCGGCCACTCGCGGCCTGCTCTTTCACAAGACTCTCGAGATCGCCGTCACGCGGGCAAAAGACGCGGCCGACATTCGAGCCGCGACGCTCGAGCACCTCGAACAGGCATTTGCCGAGGCCGAAAAGGACGAGGATGTCGGGCTGCCGAGGCTGCCAAACTGGCAGTTAGAACGCGTTGAGCAGCTTCGCGATCTGCGAAAGGCGGTGATGGCTCCCGAATTTATCTTCGACGGTTCTAAGGTAGTCGGCATCGAGCAGAAATTTGAGAACGTTTGGCAGGGTTTCCCGCTCATCGGCTATATCGACCGCGTCGACGACACGCAAGCGGGGTTGATCGCCATTGATTATAAGACCAGCGGCACCGTCCCCAAGGGTGCCAAGGACCGCTCGGGCAAACTCAGCGTTGACGTCCAAATACCGCTCTACGCCAATGTCGCCCTCCCGCAACTCTATCCCGACGGCAATCTCGGCAACAGCGTCTACTATTCCCTGACCAAGGGCGAGATCCTCCGCGAGGTCAAGCCCGACGATATGCAAAAGCTCGACGAACTTGCCGAAGACCTCCGTGCGTTGCTCGCCGCCGGGTCGTTCGCGGTCGACCCCGACCGAGCCGAGGGTGCGTGCACCTATTGCCAATACGAGTCAGTCTGCCGCAAGGGCCCGCGGCTGAGGAGGAAATCACGGTAATGTTCGATCTCACCGATGACCAAAAACGGGCCGCTGAGGCTCCCGGCAGTGCCGCGGTGACGGCCGGCGCCGGTACGGGCAAAACTCATATGCTCGCCCGGCGATACCTCCACCACGTGGCGGAGCACGGCCTCTCGCCATTGTCGGTCGTCGCCGTCACATTTACCGAAAAGGCCGCCGCCGAATTGCGTTCACGTATTCGCGAAACTCTGATCACGAGACTCGGCGACGAAAAGACGACCGCCGAGGTCGAGGCCGCCCAGATCAGCACGATGCACTCGCTGGCCAGCCGCATCTGCCGTGATTTTTACGATCTGGCCGGCATTCCGGCAGATTTTGTCGTGCTCGACGAGGTCGAATCACCGCTCTGGGCCGCCGAAAAATTTGACGAGGCCGTCAGCGGCGTCGACATCGACATTGCCGAGGAACTCGGCTATAAATGGCTCTTTCGCGTGCTCACAGAGCTGCTCAGGGACCCACTCGCGTCCGAAAAAGCCCTCAGTCTCGGCGCCGATCACTGGCGGCACGAGGTCGAAAACGAATGCGGTGCCGCGGTCGGCGAACTGGTCACCTCGGCAGCCTGGACCGATGCGGAAACGACGATCCACGATATCAACGGTGCGGCCGGCGACAAGCTCGAGGACGCTCGTGTCGCGGCCGTGTCGGCAATGGACGCCATCCGCTCGGGCACCGACGTGCCCGCGGCCGTCGCCGTGCTCCGGGGGCTCGCGGCGCATCTGGGCAAGGGCGACAATTGGCCTCCGGACGGCAAACAGCTCGTCGGCGATTGTCTCAAAAAACTGAAATCAGCCGCCGCCGATATATACGACCGGGCATCGCTCGCCTTCGGCCCTGACGATGAGGAGGCCGCCCGCCGGATACCGTCGCTCGCGGCCGCGTTTCGGCACGTCCGCGACTATATCGCCGCGGCCAAGCTCCGCGAAAAGGTGCTCGATTTTAACGATCTCGAACATTACGCCCTCCGGATATTGCGGCAGCCTGAGGCGATCGAACATTACAAACGGCGTTGGCAGGCGTTTCTGGTCGACGAATTTCAGGACACTAACCCGGTTCAGGCCGAGATCCTCGAGTTGCTGACCGCCGGATCGATCCTCACCATCGTCGGCGACGAAAAGCAGTCGATCTACGGATTTCGCGGGGCGGACATTCGGGTCTTCAGCCGCGTTCGCGAGGAAATTATCAACGTCCGCGGCGGTATTGAGGTGCCGTTGAGCCGGACGTTCCGGGCACACGCGAAATTGGTCGCGACGATGAACAACATTTTCCACCCGGTTCTCGGCGATATGCACCAACCTCTCGACGCCGAACGGCCGGGATCCGAGCTTAGTTCGCCGTTTGTCCGTTCGGCATTGGTCGAACACGTCAAGGGCACATCGAACGGCCAAAAGCAGGTCATCGAAGCCCGATATATCGCCGTTCAGATCGAAAAACTCCATCGCGAGCAGGGCGTGCCGTACCACGATATCGCTATCATCGGCCGCCGCTGGGCACCGCTCGACACATATCTCGGCGTGCTCTCGGCCTGCGGCATCCCGGCGATAAATGCCGGCGGCGGCAGCCTGCTCGGGACCCGCGAGGCACAGGATATGTATGCGATGATCGGCTTTCTGGCAGATCCGGCCGACAGCATCCCGCTCGTCGCCGTTTTGCGGAGCCCGTTCTTTGCCTTTAGCGACCGGGTGCTCTTCGCCGCCGCGGGTTCGGTCCGGGACGGTGCCTCGTGGTGGAATGTCGTAACAGCGCGGCCCGAATTTGAACGGGCGGCGGCCGTGCTCCGGCGTTTGCTGGCGGCGTGCGACGATCACTCCGCCGAACAGGTGCTCCGGCTTGCGGACAGACTCACGGGATACGGTGCCGTCGTCGCAAACCTGCCGCAGGGCACGCGGCGCGTCGCCGATCTTAACGGCTTTTACGACCTGCTGCGGCGTCTCGAGAGCCGCGGCCGCGGCGATATTTTCGGCACCGCTCGCTACCTTCGCGAACTGTACGAGACTGAAACTGACATTCCGCGGCCGCAGATCGACGCGGGCGAGGCCGTGACGCTGATGACCATCCACAAGGCAAAGGGCCTCGAATGGCCGGTCGTCTTCGTGCCCGATCTGGCGTCGAGCCACCGCGGCAATTCGTCCCCGATCCTCATCGACAGCCAACTCGGCGTAGCGTTCCAGATGGAGGGCGACGATTACGAAAAGGCCGAACCGGCGATCCTCAAACTCATCAAGCTGAAAAACAAGGCCCGCGAGCTCGAAGAATCGCGCCGTCTGCTCTACGTCGCCGTCACGCGTGCCAAAGACAAGGTGTTTCTCACCTCGGGCAAGGAAAAGGGCACCGATATCGGTATCCTCAGGCCGGGCCTCGACGCCGCAGAAATCGTCGACGAGATCGTGCCGTACGACGAGGACCTGGCGATCGCCCCGAGCCCCGGCCTACCGCCGCCGTTTGCCGTCCCTGCTCGTTCGAATGTCGACCCGCTCAAGATCGGCCTGAGCGAACTGCCGGTTACCGCTCTGACCATCTACGCCAAATGCCCGCGGCGGTTCGAGTATCAATACGTCCTCGGCCATCCCGGCGTTGGTGAGGGGTTTGCCGCTGCGATGTCGATCGGGTCGCTCGCCCACGTCGCGCTTGAGTTGGATATCGCTGACATCGAAACGCTTCGGAGCCGGTCGTTTGTTGATAATGACAGCCATTTACAGGCCGCCATCGACCTCGCGAACCGCTTTCGCACGTCGGAGGCCTACGCCGCCGTTCGCTCGCCCGCCTGCCAACGGGAAACACGATTCACCATCACGATCAACGGCCTTACGCTGACCGGCATCGCCGATCTCGTCGGCCCCGATTTTGTCCTCGACTACAAGACCGACAGCGAAATGCACCCGGACGAGCACCGTTTCCAACTGTGGGCTTATGCCGCGGCTTTCCACAAGGAAAAGGCGTTCATCGCCTATCTTCGCCACGACCGGATGCACCAATTTGACGTGCAGCACCTCGCCGCGATCACCGACGAGGCCGCCGATCTCGTCCGCGGTATCACGACGGCTGTCTACACGGCGACCCCATCCGCGTCGGCATGCTCGATGTGCAATTACAGCCTGATCTGCGACCAAGCCGATGCCGGCGTTCGAGGTTGATCGTCGCCGAAGCTCGGTTCTGAATCGGATCGACAACCCGGTATTCCGTTATCCGAGTACGTGGAACCTACGAACGTTAATAGGAGGATGTCTGAAAAGCCAGATGACCTATTTACGACCTCCGCGGCCGACTTTGCGATCTTTGCGTTAAAGTTCGGTTAAACCCCGAAAACACTGAGACTTACGTGGATCCTCCGGAAGATCAAAAAAGGTTCAGTCTAATCGCAAAACTGGCATAGATCATCGTTCGTCCGACTTTTCAGACACCCTCTTTTGGTTGTGAATTAAACGGCGTCCCGTTAGGCACGACGGAGCGACAATAGTGGATGAATAAGATCCTCGCTTTTTCCATTGGACCTGGGGTGTGATAGGCGGCCATAATCCTTTCGTGCTGAATACGCATTGCATCAAATTGCTGACGTCTGAATGCGACACCCGATCCGGTTCTCCTGTTTAACGTCTTTGATTCGTCCCTGACGGGGCTCGATCATACTACTGCGACTTTCCCACCGATCAATCGGTGGGCCATCAAGGTTTGTCCCTAACAGAACGTAAGAATTGGATCGATCAGATGACCTGACCGAAACTCGTGGTAAGGCATTTTCAGAGCAGGCCCGCTATCGTGGGATTTTGCGTGCGGGGTGCGAAATATTCCGAGCGATCTTATTGGGGATGCACATACGAATATTAGAAAACGCTCATAATTATTGGGAGTTTCTGTAATGTCGCACCCGGGCTCGGAGCGGCACGTAAATTGCGTTTAGATGAGGCTGACATCGACCGGATCTTCGCTTTTCAGTACGTCAACGGCTCCCGCGTGTTATGTGTCCGTCGCTCAGACGGATGGCATCACGGTCGAGAGAGCCGAAACTTTCC
>JAYVUD010000363.1:0-3948 GCA_043788335.1 Chloracidobacterium sp.
TGATCGCCAACGAGACTCAGCGGATGGGGCAACTAATCGATGATCTGCTAGACTTCTCGCGACTAGCCCGCCAAACCCTGGAATCCAGGGACATCGACATGACGATCCTGGCCAAAGACGTATTCGCGGAAATGGCGGCTCAGGTCCCACAGCGGGCATTACGGCTCGACTGTAAGCGGCTTCCGCCGGCCCGCGGCGACCGGGCCATGATACGCATTGTGTTGGTCAATCTGCTTTCCAATGCGATCAAATTCACCCGGCACCAAGACCCTGCCGTAGTCGCCATCGCGAGTTGTCGAAAAGACCGGCAGACCGTTTATTACGTCAAAGACAACGGTGTCGGGTTTGATATGAAATACGTTGACAAACTCTTCGGGGTCTTTCAACGGCTGCACACGACGGCCGAGTTTGAAGGGACGGGCGTCGGCCTCGCACTCGCCCAACGGGTCATCCTCCGACACGGCGGGAGGATTTGGGCCGAAGCGAAGGTCAACGACGGAGCGACGTTCTATTTTACTTTGGCCGACACGAAAGGAAAACTATGAATACTGAAAGCGACGTTGAGATCCTGCTGGTCGAAGACAATCCGCAAGACGGTGAATTGACCATGCGTGGCCTGAAGAAGCATCACCTGGCCAACCATCTGAAGTGGGTCAAAGATGGAGCCGAGGCTCTGGACTACCTTTTTGGGGACGGCATGACCGAGTCGCCGGACGTTGTACATACGCCGAAAGTGGTTCTGCTCGACCTGAAGCTGCCCAAAGTGGACGGGCTGGAGGTGCTTCGCCGGCTAAAAGCGGACGTCCGGACAAAGACCATCCCGGTGGTTGTGTTAACGTCGTCGCGCGAAGAACGCGACGTCGTCGAATGTTACGCTATGGGCGTAAACAGCTACATCGTCAAACCGGTAGGCTTCGAAAACTTCTCTAAGGCAGTGGCGAGACTGGGCTTTTACTGGCTGCTACTGAACCATCCGCCTAAAATCGTTTGAACCGCCGTGAACCGAGGACCGCCGACTATGAACGAAATGCTCAACATTCTCATTTTGGAAGACAGCCCGGCCGACGCGGAATTGGTGCTGCGCGAGGTAAGAGCTGAGGGGATAGGGTACCGGGCCCATCGGGTGGAAACCGAGGACGATTTCCGGAAGCAGCTACTGGAGTTTCGGCCCGGCCTCATTCTATCGGATTACGGCCTTCCCTCATACGACGGGATGTCCGCTCTGGCGGTCGCTCAAAACGAATGCCCCGATGTGCCCTTCATTCTTGTCTCCGGCACAATGGGCGAAGAGACCGCTGTCGAGGCCCTCAAACTCGGTGCCACGGATTACATCCTCAAACATCGCCTCATCCGTTTGGGGCCGGCGGTGCGCCGTGCTTTGCACGAAGCCACGGAGAAGCTGGAACTCAAGCGGGCG
The DNA here is from genome assembly GCA_043788335.1 of Chloracidobacterium sp. Lineage (GTDB taxonomy): Bacteria > Acidobacteriota > Blastocatellia > Pyrinomonadales > Pyrinomonadaceae > OLB17. Next base: position 1,418 of record JAYVUD010000363.1, read on the forward strand.
GAGGCGGAACTAGCAGACTCAGAGTCTCGGTTGAGACTTGCGCTTTGGGCAGCTCGATTGGGCACTTTTGATTGGGACGTGCCGAATGATCGTATCGAGTGGTCTCGGTGGCATGAGGAGCTTTGGGGATTTGCACCGGGCGAATTCGAAGGCACATACGAGGCATTCGCTAGCCGCGTTCACCCGGATGACCTCCCCGAAATTAACGTAAAGGTCGAACGGTGCATCGCAACGCGCGACCGGTTTAGCCATGAGTTTCGCGTGGTCTGGCCCGATAAGTCGGTGCATTGGATATCAGGTAACGGTGAATTCGAGTTTGATAGCAGCGGAAAACCGATAAGGATGTTAGGTGCCGTGATGGACATTACCGAGAGCAAGCGGGTGGACGAGGCTCTGCGGGAGAGCGAAAGATCTGAGCGTGCCGCGGCCGCGATGCAATCCGCCACTCTCAACGCCCTGCCCGCGCATATCGCACTGCTCGACGCGCAGGGGATGATCCTGTCCGTGCACGAAGCCTGGGAGCGTTTCGCCGAGGCCAACTTGTTACAAGGTTCCGACTTTAGCGTCGGCCAAAACTATCTCGACGTCTGCAACAGAGCCCAAGGCGATTGCTCCGAAGAAGCGGAAGACGTGGCCCGCGGCATTAGTAGCGTGCTCTGTGGTGAAGCCGAATCGTTTGCCCTCGAATATCCCTGCCATTCCCCCGCCGAAAAGCGCTGGTACCGGCTGATGGTCACGCCCTTGCACGAGGGCCGCCTCTCCGGCGTAGTGGTGATGCACGTCGATATCACCGAACGTATGCTGGCCGACGAGGCTCTGCGGGCATCGGAAATGCATTTGCGAGCCATCTTCGACACCGAGCCCGAGTGCGTCAAGATGTTGTCCGCCAATGGCTCGCTGCTAGAGATGAACCCTGCGGGCCTCCGGATGATCGAGGCCGACACGTTCCAACAGGTCGAGAATCACTGCATTTATCCGCTTGTGGTTGAGGCTCATCGCGAGGCTTTTCAGGAACTGAATGAGAAGGTGTTTTCGGGCGAGGAGGGCCAGCTCAAATTTCAGATCGTCGGTCTGAAGGGAAGACGACGGTGGCTCGAAACTCACGCCAGCCCTCTTCGCAATGACGCCGGTGAGGTCATCGCGACGGTCGGTATCACCCGTGACATCACCGAACGTCTACAAGCAGAAGACGCGTTAAGCGAGTCGGAAGAGCGACTGGGGTTGTTGTTTAACCAGATGCGGGACGGATTCTATTACAGCACTCACGACGGGCCCCTGATAGATGTTAATCCGGCCATGGTTGAAATGTTCGGATATTCCAGTAAAGAGGAAATGCTGAAAGTGGATGTGGCACGAGACCTGTATTTTTCTCCTGAGGATAGAATGGAGCATAACGTCGACGACGGCACAGAAACGTCGGACGTGTTTAAGATGCGTCGCAAAGACGGATCCACGATCTGGGTCGAGGACCGCGGGCAACATAAATATAACGCCGACGGCAACATCGAGTCTCATCAGGGTATCCTGCGGGATGTAACGGAACGTATACGAGCCGAGCAGGAATTAAGGCTCCAGGCCGCCGCTCTCCAATCTGCGGCAAATGCGATCACGATCACGGATAAAGATGGAACTATCCAGTGGGTCAACCCTGCCTTTACGGCCCTGACCGGCTACGCTCCCGAGGAAGCCGCCGGGCGTTCCACTAAACTTCTAAAGTCGGGAACACACGACAGGGCATTCTACGAGGAACTGTGGAATACAATTCTTTCCGGGCAGGTTTGGCGCGGCGAGATGACGAACCGGAGAAAGGACGGCAGCATTTATCAGGAAGAGCAAACCATCACTCCGGTGCGGAACGATGCCGGTGAGATCATCAATTTTATCGCCGTCAAGCAGGATATCACCGAGCGCAAGCAGGCGGAGGAGGCCATTCGCGAATCGGAAGAGCGCTATCGCAATCTTTTCGACAATAATCCGTTTCCGATGTGGGCGTATGATTTGGAAACGTTGGAGTTTTTGGCGGTCAACGACGCAGCAACATTTTCATACGGATATTCGCGGGACGAGTTTCTAGCGAAGACCATCAAAGATATTCGCCCGGAATACACAGTTTCCGCACTGCTCGAAAACGTGGCCGTGGAGACCGATTCGCTCCAGGGCCCAAACGTTTGGAAGCACCGTAAGAAAGACGGCAGCGTGATCGACGTGGAAATAACGTCACATGTACTGACCTATCTTGGACGCCCGGCAAGATTAGTATTGGCCAACGATGTCACCGAACGAAAACGAGCACAGCAAGAACTGCGGAGGAGTCAGGAAAACTATCGCGATCTGGTCGAGAATGCCCACGACATTATTTATACGCATGATCTCGCGGGAAACTATACGTCCGTAAACTCCGCGGTTGAGCAGATCCTGGGCTACACGGTGGAGGAAGCGATGGGCATGAATCACGCGCAAAGCGTCGTGCCGTCGCAGGTCGAGAGGGCACGGGAAATGATCGCCCGAAAGCTCAACGGTGATGGATTGAC
>JAYVUD010000364.1:0-5868 GCA_043788335.1 Chloracidobacterium sp.
GTCGTTCTATTCAAACGGTACTTTGACGATTTTTTTGACACACAGCCTAGAAAAGTTCAGGAGAAACTTTACTGGTCGATCAAGATCCTCAGTACGGTAGAGGATATTCCGCGAAATCACCTCAAGTCGCTGTCGGGAACCAATGGTTTGATGGAAATGCGTACTCAATTTGGCGGCAACATCTATCGTGTGTTCTGCTTTTTTGACGAAGGAAAAGTAGTCGTACTGATGAACGGCTTTGAAAAGAAAACCGAAAAGACACCGCGAAACGAGATCGAACGTGCTATGCGGATCAGAGAGGAATACTATGCTGAAAAAAACTGACACTAGAACACTTGATGAGTTTGCCGATGAAAAATTTGGCAGGATCGGTACTGATGGCCGAGATGAGGTTGAACGCGGATTTGAGGAATTTAGAATGGGTGTCCTGATCCAGGAAGCGCGTAAAAAGAAAGGCATGACTCAGCAGGAACTTGCGGACAAGGTGGGCACGAACAAAGCAGCGATCTCGCGCGTTGAGAATGACGTCAAGGACGTTCGGCTTTCAACTCTCAGGAAGATAATCGAAACCGGGCTGGGCGGTGAATTGGAATTAGCGATCAAGCTTTAGGCTTGAAAGAAAGGCAGCCCCGTTTAGACAGCTGCGCGAGGCTAAATGGAACTCGGAGATTTTGCAGTATTTGCCTTTATACCGATTTTGCTGATTCCCATCGCCTCGATCTATTTCAGTTTGAGGCGGTTGAAATGGGCCGAGCAGAACAGGTTGTTTCTTGATTCCTGGTCGGTTTGGCTGATTTGGATGGGTTCTTCAATTGTCGGATTTGTCATAGTTGCCAAAATTGCATCTGATTGGGATATTTTTCGTGGTTTGTCGACATTGGGATGGACGATAACAACATTGGCCGTGCCTTTCATTTTGAATGTTCTTTCGATTTCGGTATTGCTCGGATTTTTAAGAAAGAGACGAGATAATGAGCATTACTTGTTTGACGACGACGATGGGGAAAAGACGGTAACCCGACCTTCGGTTGTATATGTATCTTTATTGATCACTATGGTAGCAACTTTGAGCTTGATGATCTCGCTCGCTTTGGTTTCGGGTATTTGGGGAATTCACGATTATTTTTATCCGAAACCGCCGGTTCAATTCGGAATTTACGATATTTAAGACAAATATTATGACTACACAAAACCCTTTAGGACTGAAAAAGATACACCACGTTGAGTTTTACGTTGGGAACGCCAAGCAGGCGGAGTTTTATTACCGTAAGGCGTTCGGGTTTTCGCGGGCTGGGTATATGGGGCTCGAGACGGGCAACCGTGAGGTGACGAGTTATCTATTGCGGCAGACGAATATCAACTTTATCCTGACGACGCCGATGTCGCCTGAGCATCCGGGGTCTGAGCATATCAAGCAGCACGGTGATGGTGTCCACGATATCGCGTTTCAGGTCGAGGATGCCGATCACGCGTTTCACGAGGCCGTCAGGCGCGGAGCGACGCCGGTCGAAGCTCCGCATGACCACGCGGACGAAAACGGCTCGGTCCGCCACGCGTCGATCGCGACGTACGGGGACACGATACACTCATTTATCTCGTACAACACCAACGGAACAACCACCCCGTCAGCCGAAGCGGCTGCCACCCCTCCTTTGAAAGGAGGGGAGCTAAGAACATACAACGGCGTCTTTCTGCCTGGATTTGTTGAGCAAAATGTCGCCGGCGAGCCGACAGGGATAATGATGGTCGATCATATCGTCGGCAACGTCGAGCTCGGCAAAATGACGTATTGGTGCGACTTTTACCGCGATGTGATGGGCTTTTTCCGTTACATAACGTTTGACGACAACGACATCTCGACCGAGTATTCAGCTCTGATGTCGATCGTAATGTCGGACGGCGGGCATAATATTAAATTCCCGATCAACGAGCCCGCGTCAGGCAAGGGCGGTAAATCGCAGATACAAGAGTACATCGATTTTTACCGCTCGGCCGGTGCACAGCATATCGCTCTGCTGTGCCGCGATATTCGCAGCACGGTCGCGAGGCTGATGGAAAACGGAGTCGAATTTCTAACAATTCCCGACACATATTACGATGATCTCGAAACCCGCGTCGGCCCGATCGACGAAGACATCGCGTCACTGAAAAAGCTCGGCATACTCGTCGACCGCGACGACGAAGGCTACCTGCTCCAGATCTTTACGAAACCGGTCGAAGATCGCCCGACCGTCTTTTACGAGATCCTCCAGCGAAAGGGCTGCAAGGGCTTTGGCAAAGGCAATTTTAAAGCGTTGTTTGTCTCGATCGAGGAAGAGCAGCGGCGAAGAGGAAATTTATAGTCTCTTCTGATTTTGATGCTACAATCAACTCGTTTGGAGAAATGCGATGTACGAAGTGCGTGTGGAGAAAGCAGGATCGACCCACCTACAGGATTTGATCGAGTCGGTAGTTAACGGCGAAGAGGTGATCTTCACTCAGAACGATCGCCCGGTAGCAAAACTTACGGCCGTGCATAGCGACAAACCGATCCCGAAGTTTGGCAGCGCGAAGGGATTATTTGTATTGGCGGACGATTTCGACGAACCGCTCGCTGATCTGGAAGAATACAGAGGATGAAACTTCTCCTCGATACCCACACTCTTTTATGGTTCATTTCGGGCAGCTCAAATCTTAGCTCCTCAGCCCGTCTCGCGATCGAAGATGCCGCGAACGAAAAATACGTAAGTATAGCCAGCATCTGGGAAACGGCGATCAAAGTCAGTATAGGCAAGATGACCCTGGCCGCTCCTTTCGACTCCTTGTTTCCGCAACAATTGCAGGTTAATGGATTCGAATTGCTACCGGTGAAGGTTGAGCACACTTCGGTAGTTACGACCTTACCGTTTCATCATCGAGATCCGTTCGACCGCCTGCTTATCGCACAAGCTATTAATGAGAAAATGACTATTGTTAGCTTGGATAAGGTTTTCGACGATTATGGATTAACTCGTGAATGGTGATTTTATGGATCGGCGAAATTTTCTCGAATTCAGTTCAATAGCTTTTATCAGTTCGCTGATGACGGAGTCTGTTTTTTCTTCGCCAAAAGAGTTTCCAAGCCATCGTCCTGCATTGGCAGATAGAAAATTCGTCAGCCCGGCGGTTGAACAGCAGATCGTCGCCGTCAAATCTCGGATCAAGGACCCCGAGCTCGCCTGGCTTTTCGAGAATTGCTATCCGAATACGCTCGACACGACCGTTTTCACAGGCACGCGGGACGGCAAGCCGGACTCGTTTGTGATCACGGGTGACATCGACGCTCTTTGGCTGCGCGATTCGACGGCTCAGGTGACGCCGTATCTGCCGCTTGCAAAAACGGACGATAAACTGCGAATGCTGATCCGCGGGCTGATCCACCGGCAGGCGTTCTCGATCCTGCTCGACCCGTACGCGAACGCATTTCTCCGGGACCCTAACGGCAAGGGCTGGGACGATCTGCCGCCGAACAAACCCGGCGTCCACGAACGCAAGTGGGAGGTCGACTCGCTCTGCTATGCCGTCAGGCTGTCGTATCAGTACTGGAAAACGACGGGCGACGTCTCGCCATTTGACACCGAATGGCAAGGTGCGATGAGCACTATCGTCAAGACGTTCAGGACCGAGCAATTGAAAGACGGCCCGAGCCCATATCGGTTCATCCGCAAAACAACCGATATGTTCGACGCACCGCCATTCCAGGGCGAGGGTTATCCGGTCAGACCCTGCGGGCTCATCCGCTCGGCGTTTCGCCCCTCGGACGACTCGACCATTTGGGGATTCCTGATACCGTCGAATATGTTCGCGGTCGTCGAAATGCGGCACCTGGCGGAGATGTTCGACACGGTGGCCGGGGGCAAGGCGTTCGCCGGCGAATGCCGCAAATTCGCAGCCGAGGTCGAGGCGGCGGTAATGAAATTTGCGGTGGTCGAGCACGAACGGTTCGGAAAGATATTTGCCTACGAGGTCGACGGCTACGGCAATCGGCTGTTTATGGACGACGCTAACGCCCCGAATCTCGTGTCGACACCGTACATCGGCTTTTTGCCGGCAAATGACCCGATATACAAGAGTACGCGGGCGTTTGCCCTGAGCGACGCCAGCCCATACTACGCCATTGGCAAGGCTGCGAGCGGTATCGGCAGCCCGCACACCGGCAAACGCTCGATCTGGCATATCGGCCTGATAATGCGAGCGATGACGTCAACCGACGACGACGAGATCGTCAAGTGTCTGGCCACGATCAAGGCAACGCACGCCGGCACGGGCTTTATGCACGAATCGTTCAACCCCGATGACCCGGCCAAATTCTCGCGAAAATGGTTTGCGTGGGCAAATACGCTGTTTGGAGAGTTGATCGTGAAACTGGACGCGGAACGGCGCAATATTTTGGGCCGCACATTTTAATTGGAACCACAGATGGACACGGATCAACACCGATAAGAGAACGATTTATCTGTGTCGATCTGTGGTTAATTTTACTATGAAACTGACATATCAAACTGGTTTTGGAAACGAATTTGCGACCGAGGCGGCCGAAGGGGCTTTGCCCGTGGGGCGGAATTCGCCGCAGCGGGCGCCGCTCGGGCTTTACGCCGAGCAGTTGTCGGGGACGGCGTTTACGGTGCCGCGTTCGGGGAATAAACGGACGTGGACGTACCGGATCAGGCCGTCGGTGATGCATCGGCCGTTCGAGCGGATCGACAACGGGCGATGGCAGAGCAAGCCTGACGACATCGGCGTCACACCAAATCAGCTTCGCTGGGACCCGCTGCCGGTGCCCGAGGAACCGACCGATTTTATCGACGGCATCACGACCATCGCTCTGAACGGCGACCAGTTTTCGCAGGCCGGCATTGCCATCCACATCTACGCCTGTAACAAGGGAATGGACGAACGCTATTTTTACAATGCCGACGCCGAGATGCTGATCCTGCCTGAAATGGGACGGCTCGGTTTTTTGACCGAACTCGGTACGATGCAGGCCGGTCCCGGCGAGATCGTGGTCATTCCTCGCGGTGTCAGGTTTAAGGTCGAACCGCATTCTGATGATAAATGGTGCCGCGGATATGTTTGCGAAAACTACGGGGCTCATTTCAAGATCCCAGACCTCGGGCCGATCGGGGCGAACGGGCTGGCGAATCCGCGTGATTTCGAAACGCCGGTCGCCTGGTACGAGGATCGCGAGGGTTCATTTGAGCAAATAGCCAAATTTGGCGGAAACCTCTGGTCGTGTGAGATAGACCATTCGCCGCTTGATGTCGTCGCGTGGCACGGCAACTATGCTCCGTACCGGTATGACCTGCGGCGGTTTAATACGATCGGCTCGATCTCATTCGACCACCCGGACCCGAGCATTTTCACGGTGCTCACCTCACCGTCGGGCGAACCGGGCGTCGCGAACTGCGATTTTGTGATATTCCCCGACCGCTGGCTCGTTGGCGAAGACACATTCCGCCCGCCGTGGTACCACCGAAACTATATGAGCGAATATATGGGCCTCGTCTACGGCCAATACGACGCCAAAGAGACCGGATTTGTTCCCGGCAGTGGCTCGCTCCACAACCAAATGTCGGCGCACGGCCCCGACCTCGAAGCGTTTGAAAAAGCGTCAAACGCCGCGCTTGCCCCGCAAAAGCTCGACGGCACGATGGCTTTTATGCTCGAATCGCGGTATATAATCAGGCCGACGAAATTTGCGATGGAATGTGCTCAGCTGCAGGATAATTACAGCGATGTGTGGCAGGGGTTGGAGAAGAAATTTCGTGGTTGAAAACCATTGGTGTTGTGTAATCTCACCAATTGCCGACGATCCTGAGATATCAAGGTTACCGCGTATATTTTTACAGC
>JAYVUD010000365.1:0-9337 GCA_043788335.1 Chloracidobacterium sp.
CCCAAGGCTGCGTTTTTCAGCAGCCTGATCATGCGGCGGGCTCTCCCCGGACGCCAAAGCGGCGTCCGTGCGGACAGGAGTGTCCGCGCTCCATTCGAACGCCACGACCTCTCCGCCCTGCGCATCTTCGCCTCGACGGGCGAACCTTGGAATCCCGCGCCGTGGTGGTGGCTGTTTGAAAAGGTCGGCAACAGCAAACTCCCGATCATCAACTACAGCGGCGGCACCGAGATCTCGGGCGGCATCCTGATGGGCAACCCGCTCCTGCCCATAAAACCGTGTTCGTTCCCCGCTCCGTGTCCGGGCATGGACGTGGATATTCTGGACGAAGACGGCAACCCTGTCGCACCCGGCAAGGTCGGCGAACTCGTGATCCGTCAGCCTTGGATCGGGATGGCACGCGGATTTTGGCAGGAACGCGAACGCTATCTCGACACCTATTGGCGGCGATTCAAAGACATCTGGGTCCACGGCGATTTTGCGATGCGTGACCGCGACGGTCACTGGTTTATCCTCGGCCGCTCGGACGACACTCTCAAGGTCGCCGGTAAACGCGTCGGCCCGTCGGAGGTCGAAAGCCTACTCGTTTCCCACCCTCTCGTCACCGAGGCCGCCGTCATCGGCGTTCCGGACGACGTCAAAGGCACAGCTATGGTCGCGTTCTGCGTCTTAAGGAGCGCGGAGACTCCTGTACGCATGAGCGTCGCTTCGACGCGAACCGCAGTGGGCGACGCTCAGTCCTCGATCAGCCAAGACGTTCTCGCCGGAGGAATCGGCGATGCGGACAAGAGTGTCCGCGCTCCGCTCGAAGCCGAACTAAAGGCCCTGGTCGCTCGCGATATGGGCAAACCGCTCGCCCCGTCGCGGATCCATTTCGTCCCGGCTTTGCCTAAAACACGCAACGCCAAGGTAATGCGTCGCGTCATCCGCTCGGCTTATCTTGGCGAAGACCCGGGCGATCTCTCGGCTCTCGAAGATCCGACGGTGGTCGAGGCGATCGCTAATTCACGGCCTCGATCCTGACCCTCGTGTTGCTAAATGCGGCGTTTCCGGTCAGTTCGTCGATCACGTTTTGGTCGGTCACGTCGTTGATCGAGACGCCGGCGTGATTTGCGGCAATATCGAGTTTTGCACCCGTGCGGCCGTGGCCGTAACCGTGCGGGATCGAGACAACGCCGGCGGCGATGTTGTCGGTGACCTCACACGGCAATACGACCGTGCCCACTCTCGATACGACGCGGACGGTCTGTTGATCCTGCAAGTTCAAACTCTCGGCGTCCGCCGGATTTATCATCATCGTACAGCGGTTCTTGCCTTTCATGAGCCGTTCAGAATTGTGCATCCACGAGTTGCAGTCCCGCAGGTGCCGCCGGCCGATCAGGCGAAACGGAAATTCGTTGTCGTCGACTAAAACCGAGTCGTTTTTGAGTCTCTCGAGGTCGCCGACCAATATCGCCGGTGCCAGATGGATCTGCTTGTCCGCCGTCATCAAACGCCCGGGCAGCGACGGCCGCAGTTCGCCGAGGTCGATGCCGTGTGGGCTTTCCTTTAATTTTTCGAGCGAGAGCTGATATTTTCCAAACATCAGAGCAAGATTAAGCTTAAACTCCGGCGGTTCCGGTTTCATCTGCTCCACCTTGCCGTCGAGGCGATGGCTGAGTTCCTGAAATATTTCCCAATCGTATTTCGTCCCGTCGGGTTTGGCGAACAGCGGCCCCGAATATTTCGCCGTGTTCCGGACCGCAAACGTATTGAAAACGATGTCGTAATGCGAACTCTCAAGAAATGACGCGGGCGGCAAAATGATGTCCGCGTGCCGCGTGGTCTCGTTAATATAGATATCGATCGAGACCATAAAGTCCAACGTTTCCAATGCTTTATCGAGCTGCGAGCCGTTCGGCGTCGACAGTACCGGGTTGCCGCAGCTTGTCACCAAGGCCCTGATCTGTCCGTCGCCGCCCGTTAATATTTCCTCGGCGAGAGCGGCAACAGGCAGTTCGCTCATAAATTCAGGCAGCTTTCGTACGCGGCTCTGCCAGCGGTCGCGGATCTCGCCGCCCTTCGCCGTTTGCACCAGATCGAACGCGGGTGCCGTAAACATCGCTCCGCCCTGCCGGTCGAAATTGCCGGTCAGGATATTGATCGCATTTACTAGCCATTGGCACAGCCCGCCAAATTTCTGTGTCGAGAGCCCCATCCGGCCATAGCAGACCGCACTTTTCGCCGTCGCAAACTCACGCGTCAACCGACGGATATCCGCCGCAGAAATTCCGGTCAGTGGCTCGGCTCTCTCGGGCGAGAATCCGCCTGCGAGCTCGCGCAAAACGTCGACGCCGTCCGTAAACTCAGACAGCCGTCCCAAATCGACGAGGCCCTCGGCAAAAAGAACGTGCACCATAGCGAACAGCATCGATGCGTCCGAACCGGGCGTGATGAAAAAATGCTCGTCCGCCACGCGAGTCGTTTCGGTCCGCCGCGGATCGATGAGCACGATCTTACCGCCGCGATGTCTGATCGCTTCGAGACGGTTGATGATGTCCGGCGAGGTCATCAAGCTGCCGTTTGACGCGAGTGGATTAGCACCGAGAATTAGGAAAAAATCGGTACGATCGATATCCGGTACCGGGATCAAAAATTGGTGCCCCAACATCGCCCAGCTTGCGAAATGGTGCGGCAGTTGGTCGACCGACGTCGCCGAATAATTGTTTCGGGTCTGGAGCGATTTGAGCAGCTCGCGGCTGTTGAGCATCGTCCCGAGATTGTGCACCGACGGATTGCCCTGATAGACCGCCACCGCGTCGCGGCCGTATTTTGCCTGAACCTCCGAGAGTCGCCTCGCGACCTCGTCAAACGCCTCATCCCAGCCGATCTCCTGCCAGCCGTCGGCGGTTCGTCGCACCGGCCGCCTCAGACGGTTCGGATCCTCGTAGATGTCCTTTAAGGCGACGGCTTTCGGACAAATATGCCCGCTTGAGAATGGGTCGTCCTTATCGCCCGCGATCGACAGTATCTTGCCGTCCTCGTGCGTGATCTCGATCCCGCAGATCGCCTCGCAGAGGTTACAGTTTCGGTAGTGTTTTTCAGACATTTTGGTTTTTATCTATCTGATCGCGATACTCATGGCCCGATCTTATCCGACCTGATTTTTTCGTTCTTTCTTTGCGTTCTTAGCGGCTTTGCGTGAAATGATTTTGTCTTACGGCCGTAAAACGGAGCTTCACGCAGAGCCGCCAAGACCGCAAAGTAGATCCGAAAAGTTCCGAAGCAAGATCGACCGATGCCGTTATGACGACGAACATGCTCCATCTCAATCCCGGTCGTTCATCAATACACAAACATCGCGACACCAGTTGAATCAATATTACTTTAACCCTGTTCTGACCAAATTCCCAACAAAATTTTCTGCTTGCGATCTCAACGTTGACAGCTCTGGTCTGACGGTGAAACTGCTCCCGTCAACAACCCTTGAATTTGTTACAATTACGATAGTGGCAAATGCGACGCAGGTAACGGGAGACGACCTGACCGCCGACCCGCGACGGTGGTTGGCCAACGCTCTACGCGTGCGTTTCGACGATATCGACGCTCAGCGCGGCAATGCACTCGAACCGGGTAATGTTGACGGCGTGCATGATATGCGGGTCGCGATCCGTCGGTTTCGCAGCCTCATTGGCGATCTTCGCGAAACCCTCGACACCCGTCCGCTCAGATCGGTCAACAGAACCCTTAAATCTCAGGCCGAACTGCTCGGCCACATCCGCGACCGCGACGTATACATCGAAGAATTGCTGGAGATGATCGAACAGGACGCCGACGCCCGGTTCAGGCGTGCGGTTCATCAGCTTAACGACATTAGCCAACAGGTCCGAAGCGATGCCTTTCGCGATCTGACCGACGCCCTGACGGCATCGTCCGCCGAGCATCTCGCGGAAAGCTTTTCATCGGCGATCGACGATATTGAGAGCGGCATCGAGCCCGCTAATGCCACGAGCCTCGCCGAAACAGGCCGCAGCGTGATTCAAACCCGCCTTGATGAACTCGCCGACTGTGGCGACCACATTTACGACCCGCTCGACGAAAAGGGCTTGCACACGATCCGCATCGCCGCGAAACGTCTCCGCTATTCGGCCGAATTGTTCACCCCATTTCTCGGCGAAACCGCCCGCCCGATCGCCGAACAGGCCGCCAAGATGCAATCCCTGCTCGGTGACCTCCACGATTGCGACATCTGGATCGCGGATATCGCCAAACTACTGAAAAAGCAGGCAAACGATGCTTCCGTCGACCCGATCGACCGCCCGTCGCTCGCGCGCATCGTCTCTGGCCTCGCCAAAAAACGCACCAACCGCTACCGGTCGGCACTCGAACTCTGGACCGCGTGGCAAACGACCGGCGCATTGGAAATTTTGCGGGGCCGAGGTGATATCGGCGAAGTATAATGATTTGTTGGAGCGACCTATAAAATTGAGGGAGCGAACGGTTATGACATCGAAAACGATCATATTCGTGAGGTGAGAGGATCATGGACAAGTTGTACGTCCTCGAGGGCGTCGAATTCGAATGGGATAAGGAAAAATACTTGCTCAATCTCACCAAACATGGTGTAATATTCGAAGAGGCGGCAGAGGTGTTTTTTGACGTATCGCTCTATTCCGGGAACGCCTCGGTCGGCGACGAACGTCGTGACTTTGTGGTCGGCCGAACTTTTTCATTCGCGGTCCTGTTGGTTGTTTTCGTGGATCGCGAAACCAGGACACGTATAATTTCAGCCCGTAAAGCTAACGCAAATGAACGTCAAGAATTTGAAGAATCGTGGTGAGATCGTGACGGAAGAGGGATTTGTTTTGAAGTTTCATGATCGACCTTCAACAGAGATCACTATTAAGCTTCCCGACGACACCTTGGAAATCCTTGAAAAGGTGGCAGTCCAGCGCAATATGTCTGTTCAGGCGTTAGTTCGTATGTATTTCAGTCATGGCTTGCGTGTCGACCTCGCCGAGTCGTTTCCCGAACTTGCCAAAGAGCTTTTCGAAAAGCGGTTTCGTAATCGAAAAAAGAACGTCGCGACGGACGACGGCGAGATCGATCTGGCGGCATAGTCGTCTTTTTCGACGGGCACTTCATCCGGGGTGTTGGCATATGAAGATGATTCCCATAGGTCTATTACTTTTGTTATCGACCGTGTCGTTCGCGGTTCAGGGCGAAACATTGTCAAATCCGGCGGTTCAGGCAGGAGTCGTAGCAACGCCTACACCAACGACCGCGGTTGGCACCTGCAACGCCGGTAAGATCGAGATCATTTCGAATTTTGACACCGTTAAAGCAGGCGAGATCGTTGAGTTCGAGGTCGTTTCGGAGACCGGCTTGAACCCCGAATTGAAATTTGTCTGGGAAGTTTCACCCGGGATAATCGTCTCGGAACAACGTACCAGAAAGATCGCCGTGCAGACGACGACAGAAATGCTGACGGCTTGGACGCCAGATCCGACTCCGAATGCAACGCCCAAACCAAACGGATATTTTTCGTCGGGGTCATTTGGCCGGACCCGAGGCAGGCCATTATCCGTAATTGTAAATATCTCCGATTTGCCAGGTTGCAGCCACGTTCCGCTACAACGTCAAATTTTTATCGGAACAAAAGCGATTTCCCGAAACTTGCCTCCAGTCGTATCAGAACTAGTTCTTAACAATGATCGGGTGCAAACGCCGTGCGCCAAGGATTTGGGGCAGGATCTGAAAGCCAACGTAGAGCCCGAGACTTCGGTAGCCGTGTCCGTCATGGCGTCAGATCCCGAAAACGATGTACTTACGTATATTTACTAGGTTTCCGGCGGCCGGATCGTCGGAGCGGGTGCCAACGTTAAATGGGATCTAAGCAGGATGATGCCGGGTACATATACGATCACCGCCGGTGCCGATGACGGTTGCGGCGTCTGTGGAAATATTGTGACAAAACGGGTTACCGTAACTCGGTGCCCGGTCTTCGACGTCATTTGTCCGCCCACCGAAGTTTCCGATCCGATAGCGTCGAGTCGGCCCGGTGAGTATTTGATCACATTCAATCGTGGAATCCGCTTTGCGGTCGACGGACTTTCATACATCTGGAGTGTCGATAATGGAGAGATCGTAAGTGGACAAGATACCCCAACGGTCATTGTGAAAATTCCACCAACTGCTCCCAACGTCGATGTGGTCGTTTCGTTTCGACTCGGCGGCCTTTCAAAGGAACTGGCGAACTGCGATACAACTCAAAAAGTCCGAATCCCGAGGCCTCATTGACAGGAAGTTTGTAGATAGAAGCTGTGTCGACCGCTCGGAATCAATATCGATCCGAAAATACGCACGACTCGCCGGGATGGCGACGAGCATCGCCCACCACACAAACACCGCGACACCCAACAGCGAAAAAAACGCCGCTGCCGAACGCTGCACCTTTAATTTGCCTTTGCCGACCTCGACTTCAGCCATCGTTGTTTACATTCTCGCGTCCCGAACGGACGGCGGCATCGCCCCGGCCAATAAAACACTACCCTTCACAGTTCGCCGGCATATTATAGCCCATAATTGCCGTCAGGCGATGCACACGCGATGAAACGGCTGAAACGCATGAAACACCTGAAACACGTGAAACGGAGTGTACACCTGAGGCATACTGTAACGCTGAAACAGTGAAACGAACGATGAACGGAACACTCAACGAGCTAAACTTGATCGAAGGTGTCCGCGATCTTGCCGCATCGGACCCGCATCTGGCCGTCGTCTTCGAACGGCACGGCCCGCCGCCGCTTTGGGATCGGCCGACCGGGTTTGCGACCTTGCTTCAGATCATTCTGGAGCAACAGGTCTCGCTCGCGTCGGCCAAGGCATGTTTTGACAAATTAGCATTGAGGCTCGGCAGCGTGACGCCGGAGAATTTGCTGACGCTCAACGAAGCCGAGCTCAAGACTGCCGGATTCAGCCGGCAAAAGACTGCGTATGCACGGTATTTGTCCGAGGCCGTGCTCGAAAAGCGCATCGATCTCGACGGCCTCCACCATTTGCCCGACGCCGAGGTCAAGGCCGAACTCATCAAGCTCAAAGGCGTCGGCGAATGGACGGCTGATATATACCTTTTGATGGCGTTGCTTCGGCCTGATGTAATGCCGCGTGGCGATGTCGCACTCCACACCGCTTGGCACCGCTTGAGCGGAAACCCGCGTCCGACGTCCGACCAATTTGTGGCGATGGCCGTCAAATGGTCGCCGTACCGCTCGGTGGCGGCCCGTCTGCTCTGGCATTTCTATCTTTGCGAGAAGAACGCCCGCTAGCGAGGCGTGATACGGCGGATGAAAACGACTTTTCCCGGCGAACTCTTCGCGAACTTTGCGGCATCTGATATCGTTAGGAAGTATGTCCGAAAATATCCACTGAGGTTTGTCTATGAGATCTAAAGCTTTTGCGTTATTCACGGCGGCGGTAATGCTGCTCAATTTGGTTACCTTTGCCGCGGCTGATACCAATCGCCGCAAGAGCAAAAAGCGTCAGGGCAATGCCCTCGTCTCGCTGCTGCCGGCGTCCGACGGCGTGGCAACGCTCAATTCGCGCCGTTTGTTCAATGACGCGATGCCGCAAATCTTGGCTGCCAATCAGCCGATGTTGGCGTCGATAATGACGCATATCGCCGAGATCGAAAGCAAGACGGGCCTTGATCTCAAAAAGTTCGATTCGGTTGCTATCGGACTCGCGGTCACGCCAAAAGCTGACAAAAAGTTCGAATTCGAACCGGTTGCCATCGCCCGCGGCGATCTGCGTGCCGGAGCACTGATCGCGATCGCCAAACTTGCCTCCAACGGCACGTACCGCGAAGAGAGGTTCGGCGAACGCACGATCTATGTCTTTTCCGCCAAGGACATAATGAAAAAGACATCGGCCAAATCGGGCACGTCCTCGATTCCGTCGGTGGTCAACGACGCGCTTGACAGCCTGACGCGCGAGATCGCGGTCACCGCTCTCGACGACAACACGCTGGTTTTCGGTTCGCTGGCACGGGTCCGCGAGACGCTCGACGCCAAAACGCACGTCTCGCCTGAGGTCACCTCGCTTCTCGCCGCAAAGGAAAATGCGGTCTTAAATTTTGCGATGCGCACCCCCGAGGGCATGGCTTCGATGCTGCCGGTCGACAATGACGAGCTCGGTGCTAATGTTAATTCGGTCAGGTTTTTGACGGGTTCGATGGATGTGACGCCGGCGGGAACGTCAATGCAGGTTACGGCACGGACCGCCACTGCAGAACAGGCACAGAGCTTTTTTAACACGCTCGACGGGCTAAAGATGCTCGGCAAAGCAATTCTCGGCAACTCGAAGCGTGCCGACCAACGCCTCTACGCCCGCATGATCGAAAACGCGAAGATCGCCGTTAAGGGTAACGCCGTTTCGCTCGACCTGTTCGTGTCTCAGGCCGACACCGACCTGCTGGTCGCGTCGGTCAAATAGAGCGTTCGCTTAACCGTTTCGGTGACGGCGAAAGTTTGACTCACGCTGACGGACAAAAGGTTCGAGATCGCGGTTGAACGTTCCGTCATCGCCAAGCAGCGGAAATAGCTGCAGATCACTCGACAAATATGCGGCCCGCAGTTCGACAGGACGCGGGCCGGCTTTTATTACCCGGACGGTCGAACCGCGAACGTCCTCGATCCAGCGTGCAAAATCCTCGGCCCGCCCAACCGTCGCTGATAACAGCAAAAGCCTGATACGCGCCGGAGACAGTATTATCGCCTCTTCCCACACGTGGCCACGCTCGGTGTCGGCGAGATAATGGGCTTCGTCCAGGATGACGAGGTCAGCACGGACGTTTTCGCCGTGCCGCAGTGCGTCAAAAAGCTGATTGCGATAGATCTCGGTCGTACCGACTATCAGCGGGGCGTCCGAGTTCTCCTTGCGGTCGCCGGTCAGGATGCCGACATTTCCCGAGCCAAACTCCTCGCAAAACTCACTATATTTTGAGTTCGTCAGAGCCTTGAGCGGGGTCGTGTACCAGGCACGCTTGCCGGCGTCGAGCAGGCGGCGGATCTCTTCGCGGGCGATCCACGTTTTGCCGCTGCCGGTCGGTGCGGTTACGAGTACGTCCTCGAGCTCGATCGCGTCGAGAGCCTCGATCTGAAAGGCGTCCGGCTTGAACGGCGTCGCTTTCGGCACGCCGATGCCCGAGAGCAGACGCTCGACCGCACGCAATTGCTGTGGCGTCTGCGGCTTTGGCGCGGCGTGGCGGGAACTTTCGTGTGCAAAAAAGCGTTTACCTTTTCGTTCTCCAGTTGGATGAGAGTCGTGCCGCCGGGCGGCACCCTTACCTCGGGAACGG
>JAYVUD010000366.1:0-21142 GCA_043788335.1 Chloracidobacterium sp.
GCCGAAAACCGCATCCATTTGCACTGTAACGGTGATCCGGACCCGGCCCGTCATGGCGGTCGGTGTCGTTACCTCGGTCGGTGTCGAATTTGTGCCCGAATAATCGTAGTACTGAAAGGTAACGCTGCTTATCCGGTTTACGACCACGGACGTGCGCGTCGAATCGTTCGGGTCATACCGTACGATCGAGTCCGTCGCGGAATCATAAAAGTAAGTAAGATCCTCGCCCGGGTCGATCGTAGCGGTCACGGTAGATCCGGACACCGGGCCGGTGTTGGTGATGTTTGCCCTGATATGGATCTGGTTGGCGTTTGAGTCGGCTGCCACGATCCCGTTGCTGGCAAGTCCTGAACCGTCGGACTGCGTGATTCCGAATCCGGAATTAGCGATCTCGCGTGACAGCACGTTCAAGGCAGCCTGGGCGGATGTTAAAGCATCGGTTCGCTGGCTCTCACGGGCCCGCACGCTCATCGCCTGTGCCAACAGCGACGCCGTTATTCCGAGGAGCATAAGCATGATGAGCATCGCTATCAATAACTCGATAAGCGAAAAACCAGCCTGATTTTTTGATCGATCTATTTTCACGGTATTAGTTTGCTCTGGTTCTCCTCAGCACGATCGTCGCGGGAATCGCTGTCTGCCAGCCTGGGCTTGGGCTGGCAAGCCGAGCTGTAACGGTGATTTCCTTAAATGTCGGGTTTGGTACTGCCGAATCGTCCTGAACGCCCGCAGTCAGAGGGTCATTATCCACTGTCACCTGAACGTTAAACTGAGCGCCGCTCGCTGAGGTGATCGCCACCGGATATTTGACTCCGCCTGTGAGCGAGGCGTCCGTGACGGTCGGTGTAAATTTTGCCGCCCGTAGTATCTCGACCTGTTGCTGCAATGCCGCAAGTGCCTGTGAACGGGAATTGTTGCCAGAATTGTAGACAATCACGTACGCAAAGGTTGAGACGACGCCGAGTAATGCTATAAGCAAGATCACCATGGCGATCGCCGCCTCGATCAGACTGAACCCGGCCTCATTTTTCCGGTCCACGCCCTCTTCCGTCGTCGACGGCGATGCGGCGTTGGTATCGGGGTCAAACTGTGTCTCTATCAAATTTTCCATCGGGGTTAATGCAGCCAGTGATGCCTCTCAAACTCGCTCCTATTGACACCTGCCGTTCCGTCGTACCCACATCGGCGAAAGGCAAATACACCCGGACGTGCTGGGTTTCTGACCGTATGTACAATAGGCCGGCGTTGGTGTCGGCGTAGGTGTGACCGTCGGTGTCGGAGTCGGCGTGCCTGTCGGAGTCGGTGTCGGCGTCGGAACCGGAGTGGGGGTCGGTGTCGGGGTAGGGTTAACCGTCGGCGACGGGGTCGGGGTGACGGTCGATGTGGGCGTCGATGTCGGCGTCGGTGAGGCCGACGTTGAAGACCATACCGAGAGAAGCGGATTGACCCAGCTCGTACTGCTGACGACGCTGACGGTCGGGTTGTCGAACGTGGGAACCGTTTCGCCGGCCCTCATCATTGCGATAGTCCCGGTCGGGGAAATGTATATAATGCTCGAATTTGACGCGTCGGCCGTAGCCATCGTGACATTCCCGTTGCAAAAATAGAACAGCGGGTTAATATTGGCGGGCGGCGATGCACCATTCTGAGCCGTGATCTTGCCCCGATGATCAAATCGGATCGTAATCGGAAAGACGAGGTCGTTCCCGATTATCCTGATGTTACCCTGCAGGGCCATGTCAATGAGGCGGGTTTCAGCCGGGTCGTCGATCCGTCCATTCTGATTGTAATCTGTCGTTACGCTGAACGACGTTGCACTGATAATGGTGACTTTTGCCTGGTCGGCAACTACGCTCGCATGCCGCTTGACCGAATCGAAACGCGATCTTTCAAGACTGATCTTGAACTGCCGGGCAAAATTCTGTCGCTTCAAGATGTCCCCCGAACGCCCGATCTGAGCAACCGAAATAGTGAATAAGATTGCGGCGATGACCAATACGATCATTACCTCCATCAATGAGAAACCACTCTGTGAATTCAAGCTCTTCTTTTCCATCTTGTACGCCGGCGGGGGGTAGCCCCCTGAGAGATGCGGGAACCTCGCCAAAGCAATTGTACGACGGATTGCACAAAGAAGTCAAATAAGTTTATGCATTGTTAAACGCTAAAAAGACGACCATTTCCTGCGGAGCATAGGACCGCAAATCAACGCATATTTCCGGTAAGTTTAATTAGCCGAAGCAGTCTTGGGGAACGTTCTCGAGCGTGTTTGTCATCAGCATATCGACGACAGCATTAAAATCGCCGCCCGATTCTTCGTAGACGCGTAGCTGTTCGTCGGCCGAGGTGCCGCGTTCGAGGATCGTGTGGATATGTTCGATCTCATTGCGTGATCCGAGCGGATCGACGACCTCGTCGACAAAATCGAGTAGTTCGCGGATCAGGTCACGTGCCGGCACCTCTTTCTGTTTACCGAGGTCGAGCATCATACCGTCGAGTCCATAGCGGATCGCCCGCCATTTATTTTCGAGGATCAGTCGTCGGTGGTGAAGGCGAAACCCGAGATTACTATCGGCCAGCAGGTTGAGTTTGGCGACGACCGCCTGAAACAGTGCTGCGATCGCGATCGTGTCGTCAACGCGGGTCGGAATGTCGCAGATGCGAAATTCGATCGTCGGAAAAAGATAGTGCGGACGGACATCCCACCAAACCTTCGAGCCGTTCTGAATGCAGTTCATCTTAACCAGCAGATCGACGTATGTCTGATATTGCTGATAGGACTCGAACGTGTCGGGTATCTCGGTGCGTGGAAATTTCTTAAAGACCTCGGACCTATACGATTTCAGTCCCGTATTAAATCCGAGCCAGAATGGCGACGACGTCGTCAGGGCCAAAATATGCGGCAGAAAATACCGCGCCGCGTTCATTATCTGGATACGCCTATCGAGATCCGGCACGCCGACGTGGACGTGCAGACCAAAGATGAGCAGGCTGCGGGCGACCATCTGCAGTTCATCGACCAACAGCTTGTAGCGGTCGCCCTCGTAGATCTCCTGTTCCGACCATTTGGAAAATGGGTGCGTGGAGGCCGCGACGATCGCCATCCCCTTGTTACGGGCAAGGCCGGAAATGATGCATCTCAACCTGGAAAGATCGGTGCGGGCCTCGTGAATGTTGGCACATACGCCGGTGCCAACCTCGATCATCGACTGGATCATCTCCGGTTTGATCTGTTCGCCAAGGAGCAGTTTGCCTTCCTCAAGTATCTCGGAAACGTGCGATTTGAGCTCGCGAGTCGTCGGGTCGACGATCTGAAATTCCTCTTCGATGCCGAGAGTAAATTGATCAAACATAGGATATTCGTTTTTAGTTCAATTCCAGTTCGCTGCGAAGGAAATCGAGATCTTCGTTCGAAACATCTTTAAATCTGACTCCGACACCGGCTCCGGTATCGGTGTAAACGACCACGCCGCTGAGGTCCATCGTGCGGCTGGACACGCTGATCGTCATCAAGATCGGCGTTCCGATATCAAGCTCGGACGTGGTGGTCATATAGAGCCCGCCGATACCAATATCACGGGTATTCGCAATGCCGGTTCCGTCTCCGCCCTCATAACGCACATCGACGATCAGTTTTTTACGGTACGAATCCCGCCGCTCAGTAGGTGAAAGAGCCTCACCGAAGTCTTTATCAGTCATCTTTTGTCACCGATCCTGCAAAAAAAATTGAATTCAAGCTATCGACTTGTAACTTGTCTGCCATTCTAACCCAAAAATTTGCCAATAGATAGCAATTTCAGCAACAACTGTGCATTTACGCGGCAATTTCTTTTGCCACAGCCAAAAATGCCTTGGCTGCATGCGACAATTCTGAATTCCGCCGATAGATAATATTGAGGTTCCGTTCGAGCGTCATTTCCTTGACCGACAGCCCTATTAGCTGGCCAGTGGCGATCTCACTTTGAGCTGTCAACTTGGGCACCAGGGCGACGCCGACGTCCCGCTCAACGAGCCGTTTGATCGCTTCGAGCGACGGCAGTTCGATGGCGATCGTCAGGTTGGTCCGATATTTTTCAAAGGTCTCGATCACCTTTTGCCGGTAGGGCGAAAGTGCGTTGTGTGCGACGAAGATCTCATCTCCGAGTTCTTTGATAGAAACCTCAGTACGGCCGGCAAACCTGTGTCCGCGAGAAACGACCAATGTGAGTTCGTCGCTCATCACCTGCATTGATACCAGCGATTCGTCGTTGGGCGTAAATGATATTACGCCGAGCTCGACCTCGCGGGCCGTGATTTGTTTTGGTATGCGGCTCGCGACGCCGCGTTGGACCTCGATCTTGATCAGCGGGTGCAGGCGTCTATACTCCGCGATCACCGGCAACAGGAAAAAGACGGTATGTTCGTTTGCACTGATCGTCACCTTTCCGTGGTGCAGATTTCGCATCTCGACCAATGCTGTCTGGGCCGAGTAACGCAGATTGAGCATCTGGCGAGCATAGTCGAGCAGCACCTCGCCGGCAAATGTTAGCGTTCCGTCCTTGGAAGAGCGGTCAAACAGTTTTTCCCCGACTTCCTGTTCGAGCCGGCGGATTGCCTGGCTGATCGCCGGCTGGGTACGGCCGAGAACCTCGGCCGCCCGCGAAAAACTCCGTTCGCCGGCGACAGTTACCAGAACTTCTAATTGATTAATATCCATTTCACCACCCCGGTAATACTAACATCAAAATTTATTATAATGTCATACGATTGCATTACAAAGCCTTTCCTTCGACGAAATCTTCAGGCGAGACCTCGTCTTATAGTTTTATTAATAAATCTTATGTATTTTTCGTTAACATAATGTTGACTTTGGGTCGATAGGAGGGCTAACATCGTCGGTATTGTTCGGCGTATCAATGCTCTCGCGTGTGTTTTAGTCTTTCAGGGAAATAATATGAGCCAAAAAATGATCTCGATTTTTGACACCACACTCCGTGACGGTGAACAGTCGCCCGGTTGCTCGATGTACCTCGAGGAAAAGATATCGATGGCCCGCCAACTCGAACGTCTCGGTGTTGACGTTATCGAAGCAGGCTTTCCATTCGCGTCCGAGGGTGATTTCAAGTCGGTTGCCGCGGTCGCCGCGGAGTGTCGCGAAGTCACGGTAGCCGGCCTGTGCCGCACGGTTCCGTCGGACATTTATCGTGCCGCCGACGCGCTGAAAGCGGCAAAACGGCCCCGCATTCATACCTTTGTCGCGACATCCGATATACATCTTCAGTACAAATTAAAGAAAACCCGTGATGAGGTGCTCGAAATGACCCGCCGCGCTGTCCGCACCGCTCGCGAGTGCGTCGATGATGTCGAATTTTCAGCTGAGGACGCGACCCGCAGCGATATCGATTTTCTATGTCAGGTTTTCGAAGTTGCCGTCAGCGAAGGTGCAACGGTGCTGAATGTGCCGGACACGGTCGGCTACACGCTTCCGACCGAATTTGCTCATCTCGTCCGCACTGTCCACGACCGCGTGGTCGGGAACCGCGACGTCGTCATCAGCGTTCATTGTCATAACGATCTTGGGCTGGCGGTCGCCAACAGCCTTGCGGCTCTTGAGGCCGGTGCGACTCAGGTCGAGTGCACGGTCAACGGCGTCGGCGAGCGAGCCGGAAACGCCTCGCTCGAAGAACTCGTAATGGCGATCGCCGTTCGGGGCGACAAGATGCCATATTCCCATAATGTCGACACGACGCAGCTTTATCCGGCGAGCCAGTTGCTGTCCTCCATCGTCGGATTTGACGTACAGCCAAACAAGGCGGTCGTTGGCCGTAACGCGTTCGCCCACGAGGCCGGCATTCACCAGCACGGTGTGCTCAGCAACCCGCTGTGTTACGAGATCATGACACCGGAATCGGTCGGTGTATCGCACAATAGTATCGTGCTCGGCAAACACTCTGGCCGTGCGGCCTTGATATCGCGCTACGCGGAGCTTGGATTTGCTTTCAGCGACGATGAGATCGCCTCGATCTATACCCGGTTCATCACGTTGGCGGATCGCAAGAAAAACGTATACGATCAGGATCTGCTGGCTCTCGCACCTGCGCGGATGCCGGTAGCGATTGCCGCTTGAGGATTTATGAAGATTGCAGTGCTCGCCGGCGACGGCGTCGGGGTTGAAGTTACACGTGAGGCGGTAAAGGTTTTGGACCACATCGCCCCGCTCTTTGGCCTCAAGGTCGAAACCACGGAGCATCTGATCGGCGGGGCCGCAATCCGGGAGGCCGGTTCACCGTTTCCGGACGAAACGCGGAAATCGTGTTTGGCGAGCGATGCGATATTGCTCGGTGCGGTCGGTGCACCTGAGTACGATCATTTGCTGCCTCAAAATAGGCCTGAGATCGGCCTGTTGCAGCTTCGCCAGGCCCTCGGCGGATTTGCCAATCTTCGGCCGGCCAAGGCGTTTCCGGCGTTGATCGGTTCGTCGCCGTTGCGCTCCGACGTCTTCAACGGAACCGACATGATGATCGTCCGCGAACTGCTCGGCGGCCTGTATTTTGGTGAACCACGCGGCTTTAGCGTGGACGGATCAGAGGGTTACAATACGATGCGTTATTCGCGTTCCGAGGTGGAACGCGTTGCTCATATCGCATTTCAAACCGCGCGTTTGCGCCAGAAAAGGGTAACGTCTGTCGACAAGGCCAATGTGCTCGAAACCTCGCGTCTGTGGCGCGAGACCGTTACCGAAGTTGCCAAAAATTACCCGGACGTGACACTCGACCACCTGTTTGTTGATGCGTGTGCGATGCACCTCGTGACCGCGCCGACGCGATTTGACGTGATCTTGACCGAAAATCTTTTCGGCGACATACTCTCGGACGAGGCGGCGGTTTTGACAGGTTCGCTTGGGATGCTCGCCTCCGCGACGATCGGCGGCAGCGTTGACCTTTACGAACCCGTCCACGGCTCAGCACCCGACATCGCGGGCAAAAATATCGCCAATCCGCTCGGTGCCATTGCCTCCGTCGCGATGATGCTGCGGTACACTGGAAAGATCGAGATCGCGGCCGACGCTATCGACGGCGCGATCGAAAAGTTTCTAAACGCCGGGCATCGAACCGTTGACATTGCGGCTCCGGGCGAAACCTCGGTCTCGACCTCGGAGGCAGGTTTGCTCGTCGCCCGATATTCGATGGAATTGGCAAATGTGAGCCACGCGTATCACGCCGTTTGAACCGAATGAAAACTCTTTACGACAAACTATGGGAATCGCATAACGTACACGAAGAGGCCGGGAAACCGGCCTTGATGTATGTTGATCTCCACCTTATTCACGAGGTGACGTCGCCGCAAGCCTTCGAGGGACTGCGTCTCGCGGGCCGAAAGGTTCGACGGACCGGCAGGACGTTTGCGACCGTTGACCACGCCATCCCGACGATCGATCGACATTTACCTTTCAATGATCCGATCGCCGCCCAGCAGGTCGACACCCTAAGGGAAAACTGCCGCGAATTTGGCGTAAAGCTCTACGATCTCGACCGGATCGAGCAGGGAATCGTCCACGTATTCGGCCCCGAACAGGGCCTGACGCATCCCGGCATGACGATCGTCTGCGGTGACTCGCACACGTCGACGCACGGCGCCTTCGGCGCGTTGGCGTTCGGCATCGGTACCAGCGAGGTTGAGCACGTTTTGGCCACGCAGACTCTGCAGCAAACGCGGGCGAAAAATATGCTGATCCGCGTCGACGGCACGCTGTCGGTTGGCGTCACTGCCAAAGACGTGATCCTCGCGATCATTAACAAGATCGGCACCGGTGGAGCGACCGGCTACGTTATCGAATATGCCGGCTCAGCGATCGAGTCGCTCTCGATCGAGGGCCGGATGACCGTCTGTAATATGAGCATCGAGGCCGGAGCCAAGGCCGGTCTGATCGCCCCGGACGAAAGGACGTTCGCGTATTTGAAAGGCCGGCATTTCGCGCCGACAGGCGACGAATGGGATCGGTTTGTGGCGTATTGGCAAACCCTGCCGAGCGATGCCGGTGCGAAATACGATAAAACGGTCATCATCGATGCCGCCGCGATCGAACCGTTTGTCACATGGGGAACGTCGCCCGAGATGTCGGCGGCCATAAGCGGTGCGGTTCCGGATGCGGGGGCGCCCAAAAACGACGCGGAGCGTGATTCGTTCGAACGTGCGATCGCCTATATGGGTCTCAAGCCGTCGCAGCGGATCGACGAGATCAGCATTGATCGGGCGTTTATCGGGTCCTGTACAAATTCACGGATCGAGGATCTTCGAGTTGCCGCCCGTGTCGCCAAGGGTCATCACGTCAGTCCAACGGTGCGCGCGATGATCGTTCCGGGCTCGATGCAGATCAAAGCCCAGGCCGAGGCCGAGGGATTGGCAAAGATATTCACCGATGCCGGTTTCGAATGGCGTGACGCCGGATGCTCGATGTGCCTGGCGATGAATGAGGACATTCTCGCCAGCGGCGAACGCTGCGCCTCGACCAGCAACCGCAATTTTGAGGGCCGTCAGGGCCGCGGCGGACGCACGCATCTCGTCAGCCCGTCAATGGCGGCGGCGGCAGCGGTAACGGGTCATTTCGTCGATGTAAGAAAGTGGGATTTCAGGGACTAATGGAAAAATTTACAACATTTAGCGGATCGGCGGCACCGCTCATGCGGGCAAATATCGACACGGACCAGATCATACCCAAACAATTTCTCAAGCGGATCGAACGAACCGGTTACGGCGAATTTCTATTCTATGACTGGAGCTATAATGTCGACGGCACCAAGGTCGACGACTTTATTCTAAACGACCCCCGGTACGATTCTGCATCGATATTGATCGCGGGTGCCAATTTTGGCTGCGGATCGTCGCGTGAGCATGCTCCGTGGAGCCTCACAGACCGCGGTTTCCGCGTCGTCGTGGCACCGAGCTTTGCGGGCATTTTTTACAATAACAGCCTCAAAAACGGCCTGCTGCCGGTCGTTTTGTCTGCGACGGATGTCGAGCATCTCGGCGCCAGGTCGGCCGAAAATCCTGATCACAGGCTCACCGTAAGCCTCGAGACTCAGACGATCTCAGACGAGCACGGATTTTCACGGCACTTCCAGATCGACGAGTTTCGCCGGCAATGTATGCTCAATGGCCTGGACGATATCGGCCTCACGCTCCAGCACGAAACCGCCATCACAGCCTACGAAACCCAGCGGGCCGCCAAGAGCCTTTTCTCGCTCGGATAATGGGCGATCGGTAAAATCCCGTGAGTTTGCAATTTACAGGCCCGCAAGTTACGATAAATGCTCGCTATAGTGCGGAATTTGACGGCGAAACAAAGCGAAAATATTGGTCCATTTGGCCCGAATTTAGCTTCCCGCAAACGAGTTAACTTATGGGATTTTCGACAACTGCTATTCACGCCGGAAACGAGCCGGACTCCGCAACCGGTGCCGTCAGCGTACCGATATATCAAACATCAACTTATGCTCAGGATGGGCTCGGCGTTCACAAAGGTTATGAGTATGCCCGGACGCAAAATCCGACCCGCTCTGCTCTGGAAAAGAACATTGCCGCGCTCGAAGGCGCGAAATTCGGCTTTGCCTTTGCCTCCGGAATGTCCGCGATCGACACCACGCTGAAACTCGTCAAGGCGGGCGATCACGTCCTCCTCGGCGACAATACGTACGGCGGGACGTTTCGTCTGTTTAACCGCATATTGGTCGAGTACGGCGTCGAATTTGACCTTGTCGATACGACCGACGTCGCCGGAATGGAGTCGGCCTTTAAGCCAAATACCAAAATGGTCTTTGTCGAAACGCCGACCAATCCTGTAATGTCGGTCACCGATCTCCGAGCGGTGTCCGACCTCGCCCATTCCCGCGGTGCCCGCGTCGTTTGCGATAATACGTTCATGTCGCCGTATTTTCAGCGTCCGATCGAGCACGGCGTCGATATCGTCGTCCATTCGACCACCAAATATCTCAACGGCCACTCAGACAGCGTCGGCGGATTTGTCGCCCTCAATGATGAGAAGGATTCCGAGTGGATCGGTTTTGTTCAAAACAGCGTCGGAGCGATCCTGTCGCCGTTCGATTCGTTTCTGGTGCTCCGCGGCACAAAAACGCTCGCCGTCCGAATGGAGGCACACGACCGTAACGGCCGCGTGGTCGCCAATTTTCTCGCCGAACATCCGCGAGTGGAAAAGGTCTATTATCCCGGCCTCGTCTCGCACCCGCAACACGAACTCGCCAAACGCCAGCAGTCGGGATTTGGCGGAATGGTCGCTTTTGAGACCGGATCGCTGGCTAACGCAAAAAAGGTCCTTGAGAGCGTCAAATTGTGTATACTTGGCGAGAGTTTAGGGGGCGTCGAGAGTCTGATCTCGCATCCGGCGTCGATGACACACGCGGCGGTCCCTGCCGAGAAACGAGAAAGTCTTGGAATTACCGATGGTTTGGTGAGAATTTCGGTCGGTATCGAGGATGTTGAGGATATAATAGAGGATCTGGATCGGGCACTTGCGTAGCCGCCGGATCATGTGTTTCGGGCATTTTGGGCCGTTGATTCGGCCGCTGTTTGCCATTCATAACCTGTTTACCTATGTTTACTGTAGAGATACATGCTACTTCGCACATCGGCCGCGTTCGCAAGGGCAACGAGGACAATTATCTATTGCTCAACGTGACCGGTGAAAAACGCTGGACCGGTTCGCAGGACGATAGCGAATTTGTTATCGAGACCCAGAAATTCGAGATCGACGAGAACGGCGTTGTGATCGCCGTGTCCGACGGTATGGGCGGTGCACTGGCCGGCGAAGTTGCCAGCACGATGGCCGTTGAGACCGTCAGCGAGCGTATCCTCGAACAGGATATGGAGCTCACGATGGAACCCGGGGCGAAAGATCAGCTCCTGATCAGTCGACTCTACGACGCCACTCTCTACGCCAACTATTTGATCCACAATCAGGGCCGTACCGATCCGCAGTATACCGGGATGGGGGCCACATTTACAGGCATCGGTGTCACGCCGAACGCCGCCGACATCATCCAGGTCGGGGACAGCCGGGCGTATCTGGTCAGGAGCGAAAAGATCTATCAGGTGACCAAGGACCAGTCGTTGGTCCAACAACTCATCGACGCCGGACAGATCTCTGCCGAGGAGGCCGAGACGCACTCCCTCAAAAACGTAATTCTCCAGGCACTCGGAGCTCAGAACGAGATCTATCCGGTCTCTGCCCGCGTCCAGCCCCATCAGAATGATGTGTTTCTGCTTTGCAGCGATGGCCTGTCAAATAAGGTGTCGGCCGCTAGCATGCAGCGGATCGTGATTGCAAATTTTGACAAGCTTGAAAACGCCTGCGTCGAACTCGTCCGTGAGGCTAATCAAAACGGCGGAGAAGATAATATTACTGTGATCATCGCCAAATTTACCGGCGAATCGCTCCCTGAGCCCGTGGGCGACGACGTCAAACTCGAACTGATCGACCTCGGCGGCATCCACGACACCGCAGATCAAGACACCGCGGAGATTCTCTAAGTTAAAAGTAAAAAGTAAAAAGGCAAAATCAAGAGGAAGTCCGGTGGCGAGCCGTCAGTTTCCTTCTTAGTTTTGCCTTTTTACTTTTTACTTTTTACTTTTCCGCGTCTTCCCCCCGCCATTCGGGTAGCTCATTGGTTACGCGGCGGACGTAGATCGATGAGCCCTTGACCTCGACGACCTCGACTTTTTCGCCATCGGTAAAAATAGTTTCACCGTCCGCGGGAAATGCTGTCCAGATCGATCCATAAACCTTAACGGCCGCCTCATTTAGGGCACCCTTGCTCGCGGCCGTCACCGTTCCGACCTGCCCCGGCAGGGAATCAAAGCCCATCTTCTGCGTATGTCCGCCGCCCCGGGCAAAAAAGTTTGAAAAGATGGTCCGCGACATCGCGGTCAGGGCGACCGAAACGACCGCAAACGCCAAAAATTGCCAGCCAAAGCCGAGCCCTGCGTAACCCACACTCGCCGCCGCCAGGGCCCCGAGCCCAAACCAGAAAAGCACGAAACCCAGCGTAAATATCTCGGCCACCATCAAGATGACGCCGAGGATCAACCACAATATCCAGGCCAACTGTTCCATATTCCGTAACCCAGCCTTTTCGGCTCAATGATACCACGAATGGATCGAACGAATATGTGACGGCAAGCCACAATTTTGTCCATATTCCTCGCCGAGGTGGGCCATTTATCTGTTAATATGGCGAATATGAAAGATCTCTTCCTCGCAATTTTCGTCGTACTGATCAGTGCGTTTTGGGCGAACGCTCAAAGCGATGTGCACAAAGTTGACTTTAAGAACTTCACCTATGAGATCCCGAATTCATCTGTGAAGATCACCATCGAGGACGGCCAGTTTTTGAGCAAAGACCAGCAAAGTTCTCTCGCTCTCGACGAGGTTGTCTTCGGTGACGTCGACGGCGATGGCAAAGACGAGGCGATCGTTTCGACTACCTACCGAACATCAAACGGAGGTTATGCGAACGCTGGGGTCTTTTCCATAAAAAACGATCGACCGGTGATGATAGCTAATATCAAAGGCGGCGGTCTCGACGAGACATCCGGCGTCGAACTCCATGTCAGAGTCGAGAACGGAACGATGATCGTCGACCGCCGATGCGAGATCTCGCCGGTCAAGATGGTAAACGGCATCTTCGCACTCGAATCGGATACGAGCGAGATCCGAAACGACCAGGCAATGCGTACGCAATATAAATGGAATGGAACCGCGCTCAACGAAATTAGCACCGTCACGATCCGTAACCTTCACCCCGATTGGATCGTGTCGTTTTCGAAGGGCAGATCGTCGGCGACCTTTGACGTTAAAATTCCGGCCGACGGATCCAAGACCTTTGTTGTTAGCGGTAAAAAGGGCCAGACCCTGACGATCACGACGACCGCCGTCGAAGATTACCGGCGACATTATCGTCTTCCTCCATTCTATATTTCAATAGACGAAGAGCTTCACCACAGCGGATTCATGACACTTAAGACAGGTGTCACAGTTACCCTGAATAAAACACGAGATTATGTCATTGAACTGCATAATCATTTTCAAAAGGAACTGCGGTTTTCTGCTAAGATCAGCCTCAAGTGACCCGATTTTCGACGCGTTCTAAACTAGTGGTCAGGTCCGGGCGCCTCATGCGTCAAAAATGTTTACGATAGACGCATCATAGTATGGAAATTGATGCAGGGGCAAAATACTGCGAGCGGGTAGCAACCCGAAAATCTGATCGCGGCATTCAGGCTCTTGGCCGATAGGCAGGAATCTGCGAACGAAAAGACAAAAACCTACAAAGGTGAAAAACCAAACGACTATATCAAACGGATCTCAGGCGATCACGACCGAGTGATCAAGCCGTAATAGCACGGCCCAGTATTGCGCGATTGGTTGACCAAATCCCCTAGGTTTTTGAACATCGTCGATTATTCGTGCTAATCTCTTAAATTGTGCTGGGGTGGCGGAATTGGTAGACGCCCAGGACTTAAAATCCTGTGCCTTTAGGGGCGTACGGGTTCGATTCCCGTCCCCAGTACCATTTAACATACTTGTTATCAATTACTTGCCGGCGGCCCTTTTTCAGCGGCGGCCGCTCTTACATATGCATTGATCTTTGAAAATACAGACAAACGTATAAGCTCTATTGAGGGCCCATCGTCATACGTCCACTCGTGGCAGGGTTACGTGAACGAGACCGACGCCGTTCTCGCGGAGCGAACTTTGTCCCGGGGCGAACGGCGGAAATAAAAAATTTTTGCGAAATCGCGGGACAAATGAGCTAAACACAATGTTATCAATGGTTTCCCTGTCCCGCGGCTTGTCCCGCGTGTAATATGACAGCTTTGGGAAAGCTAGCCTAAGTTGTTGTGCCATAATCGTTTAGGGCGTCCGGTAGATTGTCCCGCGGGTTGTCCCGGACTCGTCATCGCATGAAACTTTAATAGATACTATTACCCTTTATGAAGATCTTAGGAACGAGAGTACAGGCGATCAGACCGAAAACTTCACCAAAGCGGGTTTGGGAATCCGGGCCGGGCATCAAAGTTGCGAATAGCGTTTAACGGAGTGAGACGATCATGAATAAAAAAACATCCATTGTAAGCGCTATTTTCTGTTTGGTTTTGACGGTTGCTGCCTTCGGGCAAAATCGCCAGGTACGAGCCGAGGCCGAAAGGCTCTCGGGCGACACCTTTCCGTCGGTGACGCGGACGCCGCAAGGGGCCAATGTATACGCGGTGAGAGCACCCAATGCCGCGACGTTAAATGCGGTCGATCAAGGGTTGACCGAGTTGTTCGCCGTTGCACGAAAGAACGGTTACCGTAATCGCCTGAATTACGGCGATTACACAATATATATAGCAAAAGCTGACCGCACCAAGGATATCAACGGCCAATATTCGCCCGATATCGCGATCGCTGCGGCTCAATATGCCGGGTCGATCTACGACCAAGGCGGCTATATTTACGCCGCAGGCATCGTTGTTGCACTCAACCCGAGTGCGTTTATGATTGCCGAACATACCCGAAATTATGGCCGAATTTCGACGGCCGTGCGGAACGAGGGCGAGCACCTCGTGCTCTACCATAATGACCGCCAGCGGTATGCCGCTACGGCCGACCATAGCAAAGGCGGCGGGCATCCGATATTGCAATAGGGAACGAATGCGCCCGATATCGTGCACACGGTAGACGATTCGGTCGTGAAATTGCCGACTCCAATACAACCTTTGGACTAGGAATGCCTTCAAATAGAGGCATTTCTTTTTTTTCGAGCGGTAGGTCGCAGTGGCACGTCCATTGCAAACTTGTTTCGTGAGCGGACGTAACGCTTGGCGAAGCCGGAGGGTTCAGATGAACTTGCAAAAGGCAGTATCGCGATTGGCATTCGTAACGCTTTTGATCTTTGGAATATACGGTGCAGCCCTCGCCCAGCGGGATTCGATCTATCGTTTGCCGGTGGGAACGCGGATCAAGCTGAAACTCGACGCCGAGTTAAGCTCGCGGGTCTCGAGCGTGGGTGACACGTTCATCGCCTCGATCGCCCAGCCGGTCGTTATTCGCGAGGTCATCGTCCTACCAGCCGGAACCGAGGTCGAGGGCCGCGTGTTCGAGGCGAAACCTGCATCCGCCGGCGGCAGGAGCGGAAAACTCGACCTTTCGTTTCTGACGATCAGGTGGTCGAACGAACTCATTCGGGATATCGACGGAATGTTGGTCACCAAACTCAAGGCCAAGCCAAGCAGTTTTCCAGGCTTGCTGAGTATTTTCGGGGGTGCTGCGGTCGGGGCTATTTTCGGCGGGATCACGCGGTCGAGCCGTAACATCTTGCTCGGTGGCGGGATCGGAGCAGGGGTCGGAACGGCCATCGCCATGAGGCGCAAAGGCAATGATGTCAAGATCGGGAAAGGCGTCGAATTTGAGATCGAATTGAAAAGAGAAGTGGTTCTGCCCGTTTCGGACTACTAGAGAAAATCTGAATTTGACCGTTGGCGAGATATCCGTCGGTCATCTAGAAAAAGTCCGGCGTGAAGGGGAGAGCACGCCGGACTTTTTCAATTGTTGATTTTTCTAGTTGCCCACCATCGCCGCCCGGTCGCTATCGCTCTCGGTTCTGAGTTTTTCGTGCGGCCGCGACCATCGCCCGGATCTCGGCCGAGACCGTGGGGACATGGAACGGGATACCGTCCTTGATCGTCCATTCGATACCGCTTCCGCGGACGACCTTGCCGTCCCGCACCTCGTCGGTGCCGTCAGGCCTGAGGACCTTGAAATTCTCTAGTGGGTTACCGTTGACGACGATCAGGTCGGCCTTGTAGCCGACCCGGACGCGGCCGAGCGTGTCTTCTTTGCCGAGTATTTTCGCTCCGTTGCTGGTCGCGTGCTGGATGACCTTGAGCGGGCTAAATCCGGCTTCCTGATGCAGCTCGAGTTCGCGGAGCAGTCCGAAACCGTACATCTGATAAATAAAGCCCGCATCTTCGCCCGTACCGACGAGGCCGCCGCGTTTTTCAAAATCGTAAACGGCTTTCATCCAGATGCGGTAGTTCTCTTTCCAGAACACCTCGTCGGTCGTCGTCCAACCGATGAAGTACGAACCGTGATTTGACGGGTTCGGCCGGAAATAGTCTTCGAGAACAGGATGAAGATACTCGGCAAACGCCGGGTTGGTCTGGGCACGCTGCAGGTCACGTGAGGCGTCGTATATGTCGAGAGTCGGATCCCAAGCGACGCCGGCGGCGACCATGCCGTCGAGCACCTTGGCGAGACGCTCCTGGTCGGCCTCACGCCACAGGCGTCCGGCGTATCGAAAACGGTCGACCTCGTTATTGTAGTTGTATGTTGCCGGAAAATTTTGCCGGCCCGATTCGATCGCCGCGTCAGGTATTCCGTACCAATGCTCGATGCTCGTCGTGCCGAATTTGATGTCGTCCCACGCGTTCGTTTCTTCGACGCCGACGTGGTGCATCACCCGCATTCCGCGTTTGTGAGCCTCGTCCATCATTGCCGCCATCAGGTCGCGGTCAATAGTGTAGAGCTTAATGCCGTCGTAACCCGCGGCCTGCAAGTCACGAACGCGCTGACGTGCCTGCTCGGCCGTGGAGGGTGTCGGAGCGTCAAAGTATCCGCCGTAGGCGTAGATCCGCGGGCCGGCCATCTGGTTCGACGCCGTCTGATCACGCCAACCGAGTACCTTCTTCGATGCCCAGGCGTCGCGAACCGTAGTGATGCCGCAGGCGAGCCACATTTTCATGCAGTATTCGACCGGCATCTGCACACCTGCCCGCTCGTCCTGGGTGTGGCCGTGGAGATTGATGAGGCCGGGCAGAACGTATTTGTCCGTAGCGTCGATCTCGAGATCGCCCGGAGCCGGACGATTTGCCTTGCCGGCTTTGGCCGCCGTCGGGTCAAAACTGGCGATCTGTGTGATCGTGTCGCCCTCGGCCACGATGTCGAACGGCCCGGCCGCGGGCTTGCCGCTGCCGTCGACGATCATCGCATTTCGGATCACGATCCGTTTTAACCGCTTGCCCGAGAACGACGCCGGATTTGCCTGGGCCGCGACGTGCAGTGCTAACGAAAACAAAACGAGGAAAGCCGCAATAGATCGAAACGGTTTCTTGTTCATAAGTTTGACGGAAAATTAGCATCAAAGCCACCACAAGGCAACCGCGGGCGAACCGAAATCAACGGGAAGCGGCAACTTAAATGCGAATCGGGCCACATTTTTGCCGTTTTCAGTCAACTATGCGAAAATAAGAGTCTATTTTACACTGATATTTTTCATAGGATGGTATAAAAATGGCTGTTGGAAGAAGTAAAGTTACTGTCGTTGGTGCAGGCAATGTCGGTGCCACCGCCGCACATTGGATCGCAAGCAAAGAGCTTGCGGATGTCGTTCTTGTCGATATAGTCGAGGGAACTCCGCAGGGCAAATCGCTCGATCTCGCCCAAGCGGCGCCGATCGACGGTTTTGACGTAAAGCTCGTTGGAACAAACTCGTACGAAGAGACGGCAAATTCGGATGTCGTCATCATCACCGCCGGATTGCCGCGTAAGCCCGGAATGAGCCGTGACGATCTGTTAAAGACCAACTCCGATATCGTCGGAGCGGTCACCGATCAGGTCGCCAAATTTTCGCCGAACGCCTTTATCATCGTCGTATCCAATCCGCTCGATGCGATGACTCAGGTTGCGTTTCGCCGTTCGGGATTTCCGAAAAACCGCGTGATGGGTATGGCCGGCGTGCTCGATTCGGCACGTATGCGCTGCTTTCTGGCTGAGGCGCTCGAGGTTTCGGTCGAAAACGTCACGGCGTTCGTCCTTGGCGGCCACGGCGACACGATGGTCCCGCTGCCGCGCTACTCAACCTGTGCCGGCATCCCGATCACCGAATTGCTGCCGAAAGAGACGATCGACGCCATTCTCGCTCGCACCGCAAACGGCGGTGCCGAGATCGTCGGTTTGCTCAAGACCGGTTCGGCTTTCTACGCCCCGAGTCTCGGAGCCGTCGAAATGTGCGAGGCGATCCTCAAGGACAAGAAGAAGATTCTGCCCTGTGCCGTTTATCTTGAGGGCGAATACGGCATCAACAATCTGTTTGTCGGCGTTCCGGTCAAACTCGGCAAGAACGGTGTCGAACAGATCATCGAGATCAGCCTGACCAACGACGAACGTGCCGCCCTGCAAAAGAGTGCCGGTGCCGTTCAGGAACTCGTCACGATCCTCGGAATATAGAAGATCGCTAATGATCGATTTGAGGGGAAAGGCCGGCCGCTTTCCCTTTTTTCGCGCTCGAAATTCGG
Source organism: Chloracidobacterium sp. (assembly GCA_043788335.1). Taxonomy (GTDB): domain Bacteria; phylum Acidobacteriota; class Blastocatellia; order Pyrinomonadales; family Pyrinomonadaceae; genus OLB17. The sequence continues at coordinate 18,331 of JAYVUD010000366.1, forward strand.
TCAGCTTGAACTATCGGCTCGGTCATCCTGAACGATTTCAATTTATCCAGAAATCAGTCAATTCCATTAACTCGTTGTATTTACTAGATTTAGCTGTCTGGCACGAATGTTGTATTTAGACTGTGGCGGAAAACTCCCAATATTCCTGTGCCGATATTGACTTAAGGCACGCTGAAACTAGGAAACTAAAATGGATCAGACTAAATATAAATTTGCCCAGCTTCGAACAGCGGTAACGCTCGTTCTGACACTCTCTATACTCTTTTCGAATGCGGCGGTGGCATTTGCCACCCTTAATCCGCAAAGCGTAAACCCCGCAACCGTAGCGGCGAAATTTACCACCGATCTCACGCAGCTTGGCCGTAATGGAAGACTGCTTGAGAACCTAAACCTCGAAAGCGAGACACTGCGTCTCATTGAGGTGTTAGCGAAACGTGGGCCTCGTCAGCCGGTCATCATCGACGAAAGCGGCGACGCCCAAAACGGTATCGTCGAAGAGGTCGCTCGCCGGATCGCGAAGGGCGACGTTCCCGACGAAATGAAAAATGTTTCGATCATCAAACTGGAGATTGCAAACCTGTTTTCCACGTTGAGATCGGATCAGGAGGTCGACGCCGCGGTCGGCTCCGTTATCACCGAACTTGCATCGTCAAACCACCGCAACATACTTTACCTCAGTGAGATAAACAATTTTGTCGGCGTCAACGGAGCGGGGGAAAAGCTGCTCGCGGCGGTCTCGTCCGGCAAACTCGGCGTAATTGGCGGCACGACGCGTGCCGGTTTCAGCGATAGAATCGAAGGGTCGGCACAGTTTTCAGCGATCTTTCAGAGTTTCGACATCGGCATCAATGCCAAGGCCGGTAGCAGTAACGTCGCCAGGACCGACGCCCGCGGCGATGGATATCGCGGCGATAATGTTTCGCCCGACATTCGCGAAATGATGTCCCGAGATCCGAGCGGAAAGAAGCGGCTCGACGTGATACTGCAGGCAAAAGATGCCAATAACGCATCGCTTCGCCAGCTAATGGCGAGCGGGGAGGCTCGCATCGTCAGACGAATCGGCAAAACCGATACGATCGTCGTAAACATGCCTCTTTCGACTATCCAGCATCTTTCAGGCAGCGGGCTCGTTAACTATATGTCGCCGGACCGTCCGATGACCACGACTGGCCACATCGAGGACGCGACCGGGGTTGCGGCAATGCGATCGCAGCCCGCGTCGAACGGCCGTGCGGCTTACAATCTGGACGGATCGAATATCGGTGTCGCGATCGTCGATTCCGGTATCGCAGCCGGTCATAACGGTTTCAAGAACAACGGCAACAACTCGCGTGTCATTGCAAACGTCAATTTCACAAGCTCCGACCCGACGGCGAATACCGACGGATATGGGCACGGCACGCACGTTGCGGGCCTTGCGGTTGGTAATTCAAGCAAGAACGGCGGTGCATATCGCGGTATCGCTAACAACGCGAACATCATTAGCGTCAAGGTGCTTAACAACGATGGCCAGGGAAATACTTCGTGGCTGCTCAACGGTCTGAACTGGATCATTCAGAACAGGGTACAGTACAACATCAAGGTCGCGAATCTCAGTATCGGTACGGACGCCGTTGATTCGTACCGGAATGACCCTGTATGCATTAAGGTCAAGGAAATGGTTAATGCCGGCATCACCGTTGTAGTGGCAGCCGGAAATTTGGGCAAGACAGCTAGCGGAGCTAAGACCTACGGACGAATACACTCGCCAGGTATCAGCCCCTATGCTATTACGGTCGGAGCGACAAACACGTACGGAACGGCTTCGCTCGCTGACGATACGATCGCCACGTACAGTTCACGCGGCCCGACACGCGGATACTTCACGACCTCCACGGGTTGGAAAGTTTACGATAACCTCATCAAGCCGGATATCGTCGCTCCCGGTAACAAACTCGTTTCTTACAAGTCGGCCGGAAACGCTATGGCGTCGCACAACCCCGATCTGTCACTAGATGCGACTAACGATGGCGACTCGATGATGTATATGAGCGGCACGTCGATGGCGGCCCCTGTCGTTTCCGGTGCAGCGGCCCTACTGCTCCAGGTTAACCCGAATCTGACGCCCGGCATGGTAAAGATGCTCCTACAGTACACGGCTCGCCCGGTGACGGGAGCAAACACGTTCGAACAGGGTGCGGGCGAGCTTAATATGGACGGTGCGGTGCGGTTGGCACGGTCCCTTCGAAGCGATATTGACTTCCAAGTTGCTGCGAACGGAGCCTCGAGCATACCGGTAGGCTGGACGATGCCGGCGATGTCATCGACTTTAGGCGGTGACTCTTTTGCCTGGTCTCAACTGATCACCGGCGATCATTCGTTTATGACCGGACAGGAACTGGTAACCAAGTTCCAGGCTGCGTACAAACGTGAAAATACGTTTGGTGATGGCGTTGATTTCGCAAACGGCAATTTTCTGCTCAATTCCGCAGCGTATTACACGACGGGTTTGGGCGTTAATCGGAATGTCACCACGAGTAATGGCGGTGCCGGGGGTAGCGGCTCGATTTGGCTTTCGTACGGAGTTCTCGTTGGCGACGGTGTCCTTGTCGGTGACGGCGTTCTCGTCGGCGACGGTGTTCTTGTCGGTGACGGCGTTCTCGTCGGCGATGGTGTACTTGTCGGCGACGGCGTTCTCGTTGGTGACGGTGTACTGATCGGCGATGGTGTACTTATCGGGGACGGAGTTCTCATTGGTGACGGTGTCTTGATTGGTGACAGCGTTCTACTTGGCGACCCAACGCCGTCAATGTAGATAACGACAATACCGTAA
>JAYVUD010000367.1:0-3471 GCA_043788335.1 Chloracidobacterium sp.
GAGGTGAGCGGGGTTTTGATAAAGCCCGGTTGAATGATGGTGACATCGACGCCCTGATGCTTGACGTCGAGGCGGACGCTCTCGAAAAACGCCGTCATCCCGGCCTTGCTGGCGGAATAAGCGGCAGATCGCGGCAACCCGCGAAAGCCGGCGAGGCTCGAAACCGCGACGATATGGCCGGAACCGCGCTTGAGCATCCCCGGCAACACGGCGTGGACCGAGTTGACCGCACCCATCAGATTGATGTCGATGACCTTTTTCACCGCCAGCGGCTGCATCGCACGCGTCTCGGCATTGTTCCCACCGATGCCGGCGTTGGCGATGAGATAGTCGATATGGCCGAATTCGTGGACGAAATCCGCCGCGGCATGCAAAACGGCGTCCTCGTTTGTCACGTCGCAGGTCAGAACGCGTGCGGTGCCACCGACCTTTTCGATCTCATTCTGAAGTTTATCAAGCAGATCCTTGCGGCGTGCCAATAGGCCAATCACCGCTCCCCGTTTTGCCAACGCCAATGCCAATGCCTCGCCGATACCGCTCGAAGCCCCTGTTAAAAGAACCGTTTTTCCTTTCCAGTCCATAATGCACCATTATGTCTAAGCCCTTTAGTTTGACTCAATTATTGCTACCTGATCTCGCAGGACCCCAAGCAACCTATCCACCGTACTCAAATGCGTCCGAAATGCGAGACACGCGAAACGTAGCGTAAATTCCCCGCCCAGCATCGTTGACGAGATGAACACGCGGCCATCGGCGACGACGGCGTCGAGCAGTCTTTTGTTAAATATATTCGCATCGCCGTCCGCGGGCAACCAGCGGTAGGTGACGACCGACAATTCCGGTTCGACGCGGCTCTCGAACCCGAGTTTCTGAACCTCGCGGTGGAAATATTTGGCAAGGAGCAGTTTTTCCTCAAGACAGGCACGAAACGGGGCGACGCCGTGGAGTTTGAGCGGCAGCCAGAGACGCATCCCGCGAAAATGCTTGGTCAACTCGGGCGAGAGGTCGGCGGGCGACGGTTCGTCCGTAACGGCGGCGGCGTCCTGCATATAGTTGGCCATATAGCGGTGCGAGCGGTGCAGGGCGGCGGCGTCCTTGACCAGCACGACGCCGAGGCCGTAGGGCAGAAAAAGCCCCTTGTGCGGGTCGATGGCGAGAGAATCTGAGGTTTCTATTCCTCGCATTTTCTGCTTGCCTTCGTCAGTCAGCACGAAAAAACCGCCGTACGCGGCGTCGATGTGATACCAGATGCCGTGCCGTTTGGCGATCTCCCCGATCTCCGCGAGCGGGTCGATCGCACCGACATCGGTCGAACCGGCCGAAGCGACGACCAGAAACGGGTTGAGTCCGGCGGCTTTGTCGGCGATGATCTGCGACTCCAATTCGGCTGCGATGATGCGGTATTTGTCGTCGAGCGGCAGATGGCGGATGACGCATTCACCAAGGCCGGCGATACGGATGGCCTTGTCGATCGAATGATGGGTCTGGTCACTGACGTAAATGACCGAACGTTCGACCCTCGCGGCCTTGATACCCTGGGCGTCGCGAGCGGTGACGATGGCGATGAGTTCCGCCAGGCTCCCGCCCGATGTCAGATTGCCTGCCGCGGTCGCCGGATAGCCGACGATGCCGTTCATCCAGGCGATGAGCATATTCTCCATCCGCACCGCACCCGGGCTCGCGTAAAATATACCCGCGTATCGGTTGAAAACATCCGCCAGATAATCGCCAAGTGCCGAATAGTATATCCCGCCGCCCGGTATATACCCGAGATGGCCTCCGGACGCCGGATTGAGCCCCGGCGTATCGACATTATCGCGGATCAGCGAAATTGCCTCGTCGATCCCGATACCGGTCTCCGAAATGGGCGAGTCCAGAATGCCGATTCCCATATCCGCCGAGACGTTATAGGCATTGATCGACCCGATATTGTCCAGAAAATGCTCCGAATAGTCGATCACCGACCCGCGAACCAACGCCCGTTCGGCCGCCGTCGGTTCGAGCGGTTCGGCGAGCTTTTGTAGATTAAGTATCTTTTCTTTCATTTTAACTGGGCTGACCGATTCAACGCCGGACCGAAACTCGATCTACGTGCGGCCGTCGCGGACAAATTGACCGATGCCGCCCCGATCGGCTCAACATCCGATGATACACCAACCGGCGGCCCGTTCGGAACGAAGCAGCTTCGGTATACGCGGCGTTTGAATTGCGTATGCCGGGTAAACAGTTGATCAGGCGACAGGTTGCTAAAGGCGAGCCACTGCCTGTCAGAACGTCCGAAGGAGAAACGTGATATTGCTACCGCCCGCAGCCGTGACCCTCGGCGAAAGGTTCTACGAGAAGAAATTTTGAGAATTTGAAAATTAGATGCGAGAATTGGCAGACAATAACCCCCATTTTGGAATCGAGAATCGGAGTTTTCGAGTAGAATCTAGAAACCCCCAACTTGCGGAGACTCGCGGTTTGGGCGAAAGGACTGCATTGGCAATTCGGGAGGAGTCAAGTGAATTATAAAAAGTTCGAAGACCTGCCGGTCTGGAATGCCGCGATCGAGTTTGCACTTGAGCTTTTTGAGTTCACGGCGAAATCAGATTTTCGGGGTGTTGGCGATCTCAAAAATCAGATCGAAAGAGCCGCCGTGTCTATCTCAAATAATATTGCCGAAGGCTTTGAGCGTGGGACGAATAACGACGTCATCTATTTTCTTTACATTTCGAAAGGGTCCGCCGGCGAATGCAGGTCGATGCTGCGAATATGCGAGAGGGCAAAGAAATTCTCAAATTTCAGATCTGAAATTTCAAATTTGATAACCCGCGAAGAGAGCATCTCGCGGCAGCTCAATGGCTGGATCGAATCCCCCATGTCAGAACCGCCTGCGTCAGCGGGCGGGTTCTTCAGTTCCCCCATGTCAACACCACCTGCGTCAGCGGGCGGGTTCTTCAGTCCCGCCCAAGTCAGAACCGCCTGCGTCAGCGGGCGGGCTCTTCAGTTCCGCGAGCAATCGAGGCGACAGGAGCGAGAGTCTGAAATTTGAGATCTGACGTTTGAGATGTGAGATCTGAAATCTGAGATTCAGAGGTGGGAACGTAAGAAAACGTCAAGAATATGAGATATAAGGGTTTCGCACGCACATTGATTGTCGGGCGGGTTCTTCAGTTCCGCGAGCCTACACGATTTGAGCTTGCGGCTACCGAGGCTCGGGCCTTGGGACTTCTGGGGCTTGAGACCTGGGCCTTGGGACTTAAATTCCCCCATGTCAGCACCACCTGCGTCAGCGGGCGGGGTCTTCAGTTCCGCCCACGGCAACCGCGAGAGAGAAAACCAAATTTGTGTGGCGGCGATAGTAGCTTCGATTCTGTGTTATCATTTTCAACGATTCATTGCTCTCGTATCTCACAATCCTAAGGACTCGTTCATTAGCCCATATGAAGTTTGACGACTTGCTATCCAAATACCGTGCCGAATCCTTAA
>JAYVUD010000368.1:0-2323 GCA_043788335.1 Chloracidobacterium sp.
GAGCAACGAACCGGATTTGACCGGAACCTCGTCATGAGGACATTGAAAACACTACGCCTCAACGGCTACGCGATCCAAAACGACCGCGGCGAGTGGACGGTAGGCAGACGATTTATACAACTAGCCGCAAAGGCGGTGGAGAGCAAAATATGACAAAGGATGAACTTTTTTACGAGATGCATGCCCTTGCGATGAAGGCCAGGGACAACGGTCTGGAGAAGGAAGGCAATAACGTACTTCTGACGGCCATCGGTGAGTTCATGAGCAATGACTGCGAGTACAGCAAGGAAAATATTGCTGCGGTCATTCGGGTATTGGCTATAGTGTGCAACGCAAATGGATATACGTATGCCCGCAATATCCTCTCACACGTAGCTATAGCTTTACTGCTCGGCGAACAGGCCGAGATTGACCTCGGTGTGGGGATCGCCGTCGCCACATTGGAACATAAAAAAGAGTTTATCCAGAGCGACTATTACTGGCCGGACGATCTCGATCAAAAATGATTTAAATTCCCACGTGGGAATTTATGTTTATTGATTACAAAGGACTTACGTACATATTAGAGGGTAAAAATTCCCAAGTGGGAATTTAAAGAACAAAGATGGATAGAGAATTAGCAAATAAACATCGCGAGATCGATGACACACATTACGAGGCCAAGGCGAGCGAAAGGATCGAGCATTTCGACCAGAAGTTTCGCGACGAGGCGATGGAGTTTCGTGGAGCCTTCCGAGCTATCGGCCACGTGGCCCGGAACGCAAATGCTCAGCTGATCCACGGCCTGATCAGGATCGAGGAAACTAAATATTATCGGGTTTGGGGCTTCAAACAGTTTGTCGACTATTTGAATAGCGACGAGGTTCCAGAGATTTCGAAGACCACGTTCTATCGGCTGAAACCGCTTTACCTGGCCGAGGGAGCGGAGCGATTCGATGTCTATAGCGGGAACAAGGTGCCATTGAAAGCCCGAAAACTACTCGCAGCAAATAACGTCCAGTTCACGCTCGAAAATAATGAGCTCGTGATCGGCGACACGCGGGTGCCAGTCAGTGATTCGGCCGGAGTCAACGAATTATTCGACGCTTTCTGTAGCTCAATCCGTGAACGTGACGCAAGGAACGACAAGCTCGAACACGAGAATAACAAGCTTAAAGATCAAAGAGAGATCGGTCGGACAGAAATCCTGGACCTACAGCGTCACATGGATGCGATCAATGAGCAGACGCCGTACGAACGGGCGTTGATGGGCGTCGTCCACGCGATGATTACGCTGGTGACGAATGTCAAGGACCTCGGCGACGAGGAACGAGCCGAACGCGGCCCGGCGGATCTCAAGACGATCGCGGGCCAGTACTTTCAGCTTTGCGATGAGTACGGCGTGCATCAACCGCTGAGTCAACGGCAGATCGCCGATCCGTCCGACGCGTTTGAGGCCAAGCTGGCCGCGGCTCTCGCCGAGCCGGACGATCTCGACAATGACGACTAATAATTTTCAAACGAACGGGCCCGCCGGACGGCCTCAGAGAAAAAGCCCGGCACCAGGAGAAATACACATGACACAACCAAAACGCACACCAGAACAATCGGCCATCGTCAAAGAAATTTGCGAACTGCACGGCCTCGACGAAACACAGATTTCGTTCGAGGGCCGCGAGGTCACACCGATCTTCGACTACGAGGCCGTCTGCGCACTTACGCTCAAACTAACCGATATCCAGAACATCGACTGCTGGATCTCCGATCGTGGTAATGCCGAGGAAGAAATCGTCACCGCCAAATGCACCGTTACGATCCCGGACGGCCGCACCCGCAGCTGCGAGGGCCACGCCCAACTGCTCGAACGTCTGGGCGATGGCGGCATCGTCGAAACATTCGTCCAGGCCGAGGCTCTTGCCCAGTCGCGGGCCGTGCGTCGCGGCATCCGCTCGGTCGGCGTCAATCTTTACAACGCCCACCGCAAGTTTGTCGAGACTGGCGAGATCGTCGCGGGTCATACGGATCACGACCCGAAACTGCCGATCTACAACGAGATCCACGCTCTGGCGACCGAGCTTGACCTGATCGTTGATGCCGACCGGACAGGCTATCGGCAGTTGATCTCCGAGATGTACAACGGTGCGACATCGTCAAAAACGCTGAATGATATCGAACTGCGGCAGTTCCTGGTCGCACTTCGGGCGATGGCGGGTGCAAAACGCTACAAAAACAGAAACGCGGCATAAACCCCAGCCGGAGGCGGTGCCAGCCCGCCGTCTCCGCATTTTGTCAGTCGGAACCGCCTGCGTTAGCGGGCGGCCATGCAAAACACCATGAATCAAAA
>JAYVUD010000369.1:0-4499 GCA_043788335.1 Chloracidobacterium sp.
TGCCGCAATGACCTGCCGGAGACTAACGTCCTACGCCGCCCGTAATGATCTACCGATGCTGTGTGTCCACGCCGGCCCGAACAACGAGTTAACCTCTGAAGGGAGCGTGAGTCACCTCTCGCTCAAAAGGTCGCCGTTGTCGATCGCTTTAGACGAAGATCTGGCCTACGATCCCTTCTTTCAACGGCATACCAATCGTGTGCTCAGGGCCCTCCTCGACTTTAAGCCCGATGTTATGCACATTACGGGCCTAAATGACGTAAGCATTGTCGGAGCATATCTAGGGTGGAAACTTCAGCTGCCGCTGCTAGGGTCGTGGCATACCAATATTCACGAGTTTGCCGCAAGCCGGATCAAGCGTTTGCTCAGATTTATGCCCGGGACGACATCGAACAGTATTGCGTCGTTTGCGGAACAAAAGATCCTGCTCGGCGCCGCGTACTATTACAAAATGCCAAAGGTCATCCTGTCGCCCAACCAGGAACTGGTCGACGACCTCGGACGCCGCACCAACCGCGTATCGAAGATCATGGGCCGCGGCGTTGATCCCGATTATTTCCATCCGTCAAAACGGACTGTGAAGGACAAGGTTTTTCGGATGGGCTTTGTCGGACGTCTGCGGGCGGAAAAAAATGTCCGCCTGCTCGAAGAAGTCGAGAAAGCGTTTATCGAAGCTGGCCACGAAGATTATGAATTTCTGATCGTTGGTGAGGGCAATGAACGCGAGTATATGGAGTCCGCCTTAAAACGTGCGGTGTTTACCGGTTTTCTCGAGGGTGAACCGCTTGCCGAGGCCTACGCAAATATGGACGTCTTTGTCTTCCCGTCCGAAACCGACGCGTTTGGCAACGTCGCTCAGGAGGCCCTCGCCTCGGGCGTTCCGGCGATCGTATCTGACAAGGGCGGGCCGAAGTTCATTATTAACGATGGCGAGTGTGGATATGTCGCCTCCGGACATGCGGATTTTTCAAAATTCGCGTTAAAGCTCTACGAAGAACCCGATCTGCTGCAAAGTATGAAGATCGCGGCCCGGAAAAAGGCACTCTCTCACTCGTGGGACTCGATATTCGAAAGTGTTTATGAAGGCTATAACGAGGCTATCCGCCTCGAGGCCATTGCAAAGGCGGCACAAGTTGCTGCCAAGGCGGCGAAGAAGAAATGAGTGAACCGGACGAAGAGATCGCCGCCGAAAAACCTGTATCAACGACTACGGTTTTAGGCGTAACTACTGAATTGTTTCGGCATCCGCTCGACACAATGATCTGGCGGTGGCACTGGAAATCGGCATTGCTGACCTCTCTGTTGCGAGCTCCGATATTTTTTGCTGCCTATCTGGCCCAAAAACAGGGGCTCTGGGTCGCGTTTGGGGCAATGATCGCACAGTTCATTTTTCGCGCGTTGTTTGGTGGTGTAAACGGAGCGATCATCCAGTCGTATAGCCGGGTCGAGCCGCCGTGGCATGCGGTTCTGACGATTCCATTGATTCTCGCGACATATAGCCATGTTGTCGAATATATCGTTCAGTCGGTTTACGACTCGGTGGTCGGCACGCAAGCCAAGGGCAGGGCGATCCAGCTTTCGATCCTTATATCCGTGATCTCGGCCGTTTTCAATCTATTTGCAATGCGACGTGGAGCTCTCTTGGTCAAAGACGAAAGCGGTCAGTCGATATGGCGTGACCTCTGGCGAATGCCGTGGCTCGCACTTGAGTTCATCTCGTTCCCGCTGATCTGGACGTGGCGTAAGTCAAAGAAGAGGGCTGAGCAATAGTTCTCGTGTGTCGACTTCGGCTTGGATGATCGAATCGCTGATCTTCCGGGCGCAGCGAGTTCGGCGACAGCATTATTTTCAATAGAGTTTACACATTGTGGCTATCAAGTCAGTACACATTACCAACTACTATCACAAGACGTCCGGTGGCATCAGCACGGCGTATAATCACCTGCTCGAAGCTGCCAATCGTCACAAACGGTACGTTCGCCTGATCGTGCCCGGCGAAGAGTCATCAGTCGAAGAGATCGGCGAATATGGCCGTATCTATTACGTCAAATCGGACTTTTCGCCTGTCTTCGATAAACGTTATCGGCTGATGCTGCCCTGGAAAACGTATCTGTTCGAGGGAGCACCCATCAAAACGATACTTCGCGACGAGGATCCCGAGATCATCGAGATCGGCGAAAAATACACGCTCAGCCTGATGGCGGGACTCGTTCGCAAGGGTATCTTGACCGTTGCCACAAAACGCCCGATGCTCGTTCAATTTTCTTGCGAGAGAATGGATGATAACATCCGAGCATTTATGTCCGGCGGCAGGTTAGCCCGATGGCTGGCTCGTCGATATACAGCAAATTACACGCTCCCGATGTTCGACTTTCACCTGACCAATTCGGACTACACGGCTCATGAGTTTTTCGACGCCGTCTCCATCGAAAAGGATCCGCACAGGTCAAATCGGTTCTTGAATTGGTGCTGGCGTTTTCTGCGGGCACCTAAGGTCGACCTTCGTGAACGGGTCTTTGTTAATCAGTGCGGCGTCGACAACATAACGTTCGACCCGAGTCGAAAGGACGCGTCAAAGCGCGCTGCGATACTGGCGGAGCACGGCATTCCGGCAGACGCTAAACTGGTGCTTTACGCCGGACGCATTTCGCCCGAAAAGAACACCGGACTGCTGCTCGACACCATGATCGAGCTTGCGTCGGACGGAACAGACGATTATCGTCTGTTGATCGCGGGCGGCGGCCCGAGCGCCGACCAGTTGACCGAACAGGCACACAATCGGATCCCCGGCAAGGTCGTAATGATCGGCCATATTACGGACAAGGACAAATTAGCTGACCTGTTTGCGAACTGCGACGTGTTCATCCATCCTAATCCGCGCGAACCGTTTGGTAGAACTCCGCTCGAGGCTATGGCCTCGGGCTTGCCGGTCGTCGCACCAAACTCCGGCGGGCTGCTCTCGTATGCAAATGACACAAACGCGTGGCTGATGGAACCGAGCGGAATGGCGTTTGCTGGGGCGATCAGGGAACTGCTGGATGACGATGCCGTGCGAAACGCGAAGATCGCCGCGGGCATCGTGACCGCGAAAAAATACGATTGGGATACGTCGACCGATGCGATCTTTGCCAGGTATGACAGTATGTACGATGAATTTGTTAAGCGGCACGAACTTTACGAATACAAGGAATCCCCGGGTTCAATTGACTTCACCAAACCGATCGCATAGAGCCGTACGAGTCGGAATGCGACATAGTTCATCCCGTGAAAAGCCGGCATTTTGTTGTTTATGAGTACGACCGTCGAAAAGTCTGTTCACATTACGAATTATTATCACAAGAATTCGGGTGGTATCAGCACGTCATTCAACAGCCTGTTGGCGGCGGCTGAGCGGCGGGAACGTCTGGTTCGACTGATCGTGCCCGGCGAACGAGATGCGGTCGAGGATGTAAATCCATTTGCCCGGATCTACTATGTTCCGGCACGCCGGTCGCCGGTCTTCGACACCAATTATCGTCTAATGATGCCGTGGCAATATATGCTGCACGGCAGCGTCGTCCGTCGGATCCTGCTGCAAGAAATGCCTGATATGATCGAGGTGACGGACAAATACACGCTCAGCCTGCTGGCGGCGATGATCCGCACCGGGAATTTCGCAAAACTTGGGCGGCCGATGCTGGTGCAGTTTTCTTGCGAGCGAATGGACGACAGCATCTGTTCCTTTCTTATGGGCGGCCGCGTTGGTCGCTCGCTCGCCCGGATACTTACGCAAAATTACCATTTTCCGATCTTTGATTTTCATATCGCCAATTCCGAGTTTACGGCCGGCGAACTTCACACCGCCGTCACGGAACCCGATGGGCGGCCGCGATCAGGTTGGCTGATGCGGCGGTCCGGGCAATTTTTCAGATCGCCGCGGGTACCGCACAGTGAACGTATCTTCGTATGTCCGCGTGGCGTCGACATTGACCGGTTCTCACCGGCAAATCGAACCGTAGATGCCCGCATGGAGTTGGTGGAATCAGCGGGAGCTTCGGACGGCGCAGTGATATTGCTCTACGCGGGCCGGCTCTCGCCGGAAAAGAACATCGGCCTGCTGGCCGATCTCATGGAACGCCTCGCCGTCGACCCCGACCGCGATTACCGATTGCTGGTCGCCGGTACGGGCTCGCAGGCCGAATGGCTCAGGCGGCAGGGAGATAAAAGAGCGGGCGGCAAGATCGTCCTGCACGGGCATCTGGACAAGGAAAAGCTCGCGAAGTACTATGCCAATGCGGACATTTTTGTACATCCAAACCCGCGCGAGCCATTCGGGATCGCTCCGCTCGAGGCGATGGCTTCGGGCCTACCGTTGCTGGCACCCGATTCGGGCGGCCTTTTGACGTACGCAAACGACGAAAACGCTTGGCTGACAAAACCGGATGCCGGGTCATTTGCGAGTGCGGTAAAAGATATCCTCAACCGCCCCGGGCTACGCAGATCGAAGAGCGAGCTTGCAG
>JAYVUD010000370.1:0-5005 GCA_043788335.1 Chloracidobacterium sp.
CTCGTTCGGTAGAGTACGTCCATTAGATCTTTTTCCGGGTCGAGTCCGGCTGTTTCGATCGGCGGTAACATGACCATCTCGATCTCGCCCGCGTAGGCGACGCCGGTGCGTTTGCCCATCATCGAGTCGGTGTTTTTGATCGCGACGGGGATGATCGGCGAATGTGTCTGAAACGCGAGATGGAAGGCACCTTTCTTAAACGGCAGCAGTTCGCCGGGCATCGCTCTGGTTCCCTCGACAAAAACTCCAAACGAATAGCCGTCGTCCATCACCTGGCGGGCCTTTTCCATCGAACGCATCGCACGCTCGGCATTGGAGCGGTCGATGGCGATGATATTGACAAAGTTCATCCCCTGGCCGAGCACCGGGACCTTGAGCAGTTCACGTTTTGCGACCAAGCCCATTTTTCTGCCGGCGTAAAAGAATAGAGCCGCACTGTCGATGTACGAGCGGTGGTTGGATACAAATACGTAATTTCTACCCTCTTCGAAATTTTCCTTACCGCGCACGGTGACCGTGGCTCCGCTCGCCCGCAGCCACATCCTTGCCCCCCAATGCGTAAACGGATACAGCCATCGACGTTTATTGATCAGAAACAAAAACGCCATTATCGGCGTAGCCACTAACAGGAGCAGTGAACCGGCAACGAACCAACTCCACCAATAACGCAGTTTCCCGGCAAGACGCGATTTGCTAGACTCTCTAACGGGAAAAGTCAGCTTTTTATTTTCGGTGATGTCCATAAGGGCATTGACCGCGGAGACGCGGAGTCGCAGAGAAGACAATAACAAAGATTATGGGCAAGGAACATTCGGTTCGTAAAATCAGAGAAGCGGAAATCTCATTTTCTTTCTCGGCGTATCTGCGTCTCTGCGGTTTATTATTACTCCTCGCTGCCGCCGCGGCGGCACAGGTTCCGTCGCCGAGATCGGTGCTCGGCTTTACGCCGGGCGACGATAAAACGATCGCCGATTGGGGGCAGATCACCGGCTATTTTGCCAAACTCGACAAGGCAAGCCCAAAAGTCGAGGTCCGCGAGATCGGCCGTTCGACCAATGGCAAACCGCTGATAGTCGCATTTATTTCATCGGCAAAGAATATCAAGGATCTCGAAAAATATCGCAGGATCAGTGCGAAATTGGCTGACCCGCGGACCATCGCCGGCGACGCCGAACTCGCCGATCTGATCAAAAACGGCAAAACGATCGTCTCGATCTCGTGCTCGATCCACTCGACTGAGATCGTGGCCTCGCAGATGTCGATGAATTTCGCCTACGAACTCGCGACCGCGACCGACGCCGATACGCGCGAGATACTCGATAACACGATCCTGCTGCTCATACCGTCGCCCAACCCCGACGGCATCGACATCGTTGCCGATTGGTACCGCAAAACGCTCGGGACCAAGAGCGAGGGCACCGCGCCGCCCGAACTTTATCACCACTACGCCGGCCACGACGACAACCGCGACTGGTTTATGCTCAACCTCGCCGAGACCCAGGCGATCACGAAACTGTTTTGGCAGCAGTGGTTTCCGCAGTTTGTCTACGACGTTCACCAGCAGGGGCAAAACGCGTCGCGCTTCATCATTCCGCCGTTTTACGACCCGGTAAATCCGCGTATCGCACCGTCGATCGTCCGTGAGGTTGGCCTCATTGGCTACAAGATGGCGGCAAAGTTTCGGCCGCAATATCTGCGCAATTTTTACGATTACGGCAAAGCTAACCTGGTCAAAAAACCGGACGAACCAAAGGCTTTCATCGTGTCGGCCGGCCAGCCTAATGCCGAGGCGGTCGCCCGATTTATCGAAATACTGATGGAGCAGGGCGTCGAGGTTCACGAGATGACGCGAGAGCTCTGGGTAAAGATGACGCCCAAGGCCGATTTTCACGAAATGCCGCTCGGCGGTTATCTGATATTCGTCAATCAGCCGCAAAAAAACAACATCCTCAGCCTTTTTGAAAAGCAGGTCTATCCGCATCGGCTATTGCCCAATGGCGAAGCAGAGGTGCCGTACGATGTTGCCGGT
The DNA here is from genome assembly GCA_043788335.1 of Chloracidobacterium sp. Classification (GTDB taxonomy): domain Bacteria; phylum Acidobacteriota; class Blastocatellia; order Pyrinomonadales; family Pyrinomonadaceae; genus OLB17. The sequence goes on from JAYVUD010000370.1 coordinate 2,030, forward strand.
TGGACGCTGCCGCTGCAGATGGGTGTCGTATACGATCCGGCCTGGGACATTCGCGATCTCGAAAAGCACAAAGCAACGCTGAAGCGTCTCACATTTATCAATCAGGTGCGTGGGGCACTCGGTTTGCACCAGACCGGCACGCCGTTCAAGGGGGCCAAATATCCGCTTAAGAGCGTCCCGAAGATCGCTCTTTACCGCGGCTCGACGAGCTCGATGGACGAGGGTTGGACGCGGCTCGTGCTCGACACCTTCAGCATCGGGTACCGCCGCCTGACTGACGACGATGCCCGGGCAGGCAATTTTGTTTGCGAACGGCTCGTTACACCAGGCCCCGGCATTAACTGTGATGTAGTGATCCTACCCGCGGACAGCGAAAACACGATCGTCAAGGGCCTCAGCATTGATCGTTACCCCGCCGAATTTTCCGGCGGGATCGGCGACGAGGGCGTCGAGAACCTTGAGAAGTACGTTGAGAACGGCGGCAAACTAGTTTGCTTTGACGATTCGTGCGCGATGGTCATCAAGCGTTTCGGCTTGCCGTTGAAAAATGTGCTCGCTGGTCTCAAGCGAAGCGAGTTTTACGATCCCGGCTCGATCGTCTCGCTCGACGTGGACACGCGGCAAACACTCGCCAAAGGGCTGGCGCAGGAAACCCCGGCTTATTTTACAGGGAGTTCGGCATTCGAACTGTCAGAACCGCCTCCGTCAGGCCGCTTGTCAGAACCGCCTCCGTCAGGGGGCGGCCAGAAACTCAGCACCGATCCACCGCTCGCTTCTCCCCGCGGCCCTAACATAAAGGTCATCGCCCGCTACGGCCCGATGCTTTCAGGCTGGACGCTCGGCGAAAAATTCCGCCTCGGCAAGATCGCCCTCGCCGAGGTGTCCTACGGCAAAGGTAGCATCGTCCTCTTTGCCTTTCGCCCCCAGCACCGCGGCCAGTCGTGGGCGACGTTTCCGCTGATTTTCAATGCTCTGGAGAAATAGCCGGTTCGAGGCTAAAGTCCGGAGTTTCCGTAGCCGTGGCGTATGGAAACTGTGCCTTTTTCTGCAGCGTATAGTAGCTGTTAAGCCCCGAAACGCCAACAGCCTGAAACCGTTCGAGGTCGAGATGTCCGCTCTCGTCGGCTTCGTCCGGAATGCAGATAAGCCGGATGCTGCCGACGATCAGCGTCGTTCCGTTTCGCTTGATCGGCAACTCTTCTTCAAACTTCATACCGATCTTGACCGGGCTCTCGGCGACGAACGGTGCCGGAAATCCGCCAAGATACTGTTCCGTCAGATCACAGGCGTCAAATTCGGACATATCGGAGGCGAATTTGGCAGATGTGTAATGTGCTCGTTCGGCGATCGCGGGCGTTACGTGATTTATGGTGTAAACGCCGGTTTCGCGAATATTCTCATATGTGTCACGCCTGAGGGCACCGACCGGGCGCAGCAGCATTCCCAACAGCGCCGGATCGCTGCCGAGGTGGACCACCGAGCTGAATATCGCGAGATTTGTCGTCCCGCCGGCGGAGACCGTGCCGATCAGATTTGCGGGTTTGACGCCCGTGATCGAATTGATCAGGTTGAGGCGGTAGATGCGTTCGAGCTGAGTTATTTCTGCGTGATCGATAAGCATAGCGTTTAACTGTGTAACTGCTTTTCACATTTCTTCCAGAACGAGAAAAACGACGAGTAGTATCCGCGAACGTCGAACATCCATTCGCGGCTGGTCTCGGTTCCCTGATAATGCCGGGCGAGCGGATGCTCCTTGTAGTAAATGTCGAGTTCGCGGTCCGCGACGAGGTCGCTGAATTCGCCGACGAACACCCGGATGCCGTCTATATTGCGGCTTAGAGAGACGATAAAGTCGAGCACCCGCGGCGATACCGGATATCTTTGGAAATGTGACGGCTCGAGCAGCAGGATTCGGTTGGCATCACGGTCCGTGTACCAGTCGGGGTCGAGATCGTAGCTGTTGTAAATGAGCGTCGGGATGCCGGGCTTGAGGGCTAGTCGATCGGATGCCGGCAGAACGGTCGATAGCTCGGGCAAAACAGTTTGCCGCAGTTCGGCAGGAACCTCCATCGACTCGAATTCACTGTAATCGACGTCGAGAAATGTTCCGTGTTGGCCGGTGTAGCAATAACGGTTGATGTTCTCCTGATCCGCATAGTATTTCTTGCTACTGGCCGAACCGGAAACCCATTGCCAACTGATTGCGTTGCTCGCCCAGTCGCCGTCGATCAGGTGATAATACATCCATCGGGCAGGCGTTAGCCAATGGCTGCGACCGACATTACACGCGATCGCGGCGGTGTACATCCGGACATGGTTGTGCATGTAACCTGTTTCGTAAAGGCCGTGGATCGCTAGGTCCACGGCCTCGATCCCAGTTGACCCATCGACGATCGACGCGGCGATCTGCGAGTTTGACACACTGCTCTGCGGATGCCGCAGGTCGCGGTCGATCATCTCCTGTTTGATCTGCCAGGTGCGCTGATAGTACTCACGCCAGGCGAGTTCCTGTATAAATTTTTCGATCTTTCGCGGTTCAAACCCGCGGCTCAGCACCCGTTCCAAAACGTATTTTGTCGATATCACACCGCGCGAGATGTACGGCGAAAGGTATGTGACATCGCCATCGATAAAATTTCGTGTCCGCGCGTACCCGATCGGGTCGACGCGATCAACGCGTTCGTGGATGGATCCCAGATCCGTGGGGAAGTCAGGCTGTCGGTTTCGCATAAGCAATTTACTCAAGATCGCTTTCGTAGGGTTGCGTCAATGAGTTTCGCCGCGGGCCGAAAAAATCCGATGGGTCGGTCGGGAGATCTGTCTATTGTTAACTCGTTATCGAAATATTCATTCTTCAATCGGCAGGTCGCGTTTGAGATCACGAGGCGAGGGCAACTTTTGACGACAGTCCTGTATCGCTAGAACATAGACCGTGTCATCCGTCGGGTCCAATTCGTAGATCACACGGATCGAACA
>JAYVUD010000371.1:0-2349 GCA_043788335.1 Chloracidobacterium sp.
CGGGCACCCCTCCTTGGAAAGGAGGGGAGTTTTTTTTTGGGCCAACGTCTTATTTGCCCTGGAGATCCTCCAAAATCTTCTTCAGTTCATCGAGTTTGGCGCCGGCTTCGGCGAGTTTGCCTTCGGATGTCAACCGGCGGTAATCGGCGAAGGTTTGGCCGGCACGTTTGATCAGTTCGGCGGTCGCGGGGACGGCGGTTGGAGTCGTCGCCGGTTTTTCCGTTTTCTTGTCGGCGGCTTCTTTCGGCGCGGTTTCGGCGGTTTGGCCGATCAGTTGTTTGAGCGCCGTTTCGAAATTGGCGGCGTAGGTCAGTTTTTCCTGCGTCGCGAGCACCACGAGGCGCAATTCCGGCATCGGGCTCCTGACTGCCTGAAGATAGATCGGTTCGATAAACAGGAGTCCGGTGCCGATCGGCATGATGATCAGATTGCCGCGCTTGACGCTCGATCCCTGCTGGTTCCAGAGCGTGATCTGCCCGGCGATCTGCGCATCCTGATCGATCCGCGCCTCGATCTGCAGCGGCCCATCGATGACGCGCGAAGATGGAAAGTTATACACGAGCAATTGCCCAAACCCCGGCCCATCCACCCGCCCGGCCATCCAGGCGATCATATTATTCCTATTCGCCGGTGTAAATGGAAGTATCCGGGCGAATTCTGCATCCGCTCCCTCGCCCGGGAGCGGCATCAGCACCTGATAAGGATCGAGCGCGGTGGTCGGCGGCTGCGAACCTTTATTTGCGGATCCATTCGCCGGAGCGGCCTCCCGGGCGGTGCTCCAAACGTCTTCGCGGCCGAAAAACATTTTCGGGTTACTCGTGTGATAAAGTCCAAAAACGTCGGCTTGCGTTTTCATCAGCGTCTCGGGATATCTGAGATGTGCCCGAAGCCCGGCCGGCATCTCGGCGGCATTTTTGAAAAGCTCGGGAAAAGCTCCGCGATAGGCGGCAATGATCGGATCCGCATCGTCGAACACGTAAAAAGTTACCGCGCCGCTATAGGCATCGATCAAAACCTTAACGCTATTGCGCAGGTAATTTATACTCCGCCCATTTGAATCGTAATGCCGCGAAAACGGATAACGGACGGCCGTGGTATAGGCATCAACAATCCAAATCAGCCGGCCATCATCATTCACCACCATATAGGGATCGGCATCAAATGAAAGAAATGGCGCGATCCGGTTTATCCGGGCCGTGATATTGCGATACATCAGGATCCGGCTTTCGGAGGTGACATCATCGGAAAAAGGAAGTTTCGAAAGATCGCCGGTCGCCCAGGCAATACACAATCGGCGAAACATCCCGCCGACCGCGAATCCGCCTTCGCCTTGATAATTCGTGTAATTGTTATTATCGCCCTGCGGGTAATCGAATTCGGCCTGTTTTGTTTTTACGTAAACATCCGTATCGGTCTTCTCGCCGAAATAGATCTCGGGGCGCGTTACTTTGAGATCCGCGCTCGATTCGATCGGCATATTCGAAAGAATAAAACGCGGTTTCCCTTCGCCGGTAAATTCATTGACGAAATTCATCGTAACGCCGTAGCCATGGGTATAAACAAGGCGTTCATTGATCCAGTTGCGCGATTGCTCCGGCAGTTTACTGACGTCGAATTCGCGCGGCGCGATCATCACCTGGCGCATTTCTCCGTTGATCTTATATCGATCAACATCAACATCCGGAAAATCATAATAGGTGCGGATCTCCTGGATCTGGCGCAAGGTATCCTGCAGCGCGCGCCAATCCCAGAGGCGGATATTGGCCAGCGTCTTCTGGTTTGCCGCAAGGTTTAATGAGCTTTCGGTAGTCTCGGCGGCATAGTCGCGTGTTTCCACCTTTTCGATATTAAAACCGGCGCGCGTTCCGGCGATGTTATGCTCGATATACGGCGTTTCGCGCCCGAGTTCATTCGGTTTGACGATAAAATTCTGGACGTAGGCCGGAACGATCATGATCGCGGCGATATAGGTAAGCGCCGGGATCGCGAGCGAGGCGATCATCAGTTTGCGCGCTTTCCGCGTAAAAGCATTGATAAAAAGAAGCGCCGCGCCAAGCACGAAAGCGGCCGCCAGAATGGTGAGTCCCGGGATCAGATAATGATCTTCGGTAAAGGTGACGCCGCTGAAAGATGAATGATCTTTCCACAGAAAATCGTAGCGCGAGAGCATCACGCGCGAGGCGATGACGAGCATCAGCACGCCGAGCGCGATCGAAATCGTGTGGTAGGCTCTTTTGTCGAATCCGGCAAAAGCGGGCCTTCCGCCTTCTTTTGTCATTTCGATCTTCAGCGCCGAAATGACCCCGTAAATGATCGAGGCGATCAGCAAAACGATTGCCATCGCCGAGG
>JAYVUD010000372.1:0-3570 GCA_043788335.1 Chloracidobacterium sp.
TCTGCCCGCAAACCTTGCCGGTGTCACCAAACGGATCAAGGGATCATTCACATACAAGACTTACCGCCTCGCAAACACCTACCTTGGCCGGGTCGGCAACAACGGCAACTTTGAATATAAGAGCGTCGCCGATCTGCTCGGCCAGGCAAGCGAAACCGATCCGCCAACATTTCTCGAGTGGTCCGTCGTTCATTTTCGCCGCGTTGAGAGCGAATTCGACGCCCAGTCATTCAGGTTCGGAGCACGTTTGCCGGTCAAGACGGTTGTGCCCGGCGGCGAACCCGGAAAACAGAACCAGGTCGTTAATTACGAGTCGATCGGACTCACCTTTAGCAAGGTCGGTATACCGGAGAATGAGCCGACGCTACTCGGAACGCTGGCGATGCCCGGGACGAACGCCATGCTTTTTCTGATCCTCACGGTGACACGGGCAGATCGCTGAATGTCGGGCATCATTCGCAACTTTTCGCCGGCGTCGGCGTGCTATTAAAACGGAGATGGTTTTTGTTTCATTCCGGAAACTGTTGTACAAAAGTATGAGTGTATGGCATTGGACAATATCAGATCGGTCGGCACGGAGGTATCAAAAACAACCGTGGCTGACGAAAAACTGTCCGATCACCAGCTTATTGAGGCGACACGGAATGGCGACGAAGAGGCCTTTGCCGAGATCGTCGGGCGTTATCGCAATCAGATAACCAACTTTCTATATCGATTTTTGAACGATTACGACGAGGCGGTCGATCTGGCCCAGGAGACCTTTGTTCGCGTTTATTTTGCGATCGATCGCTATCACACCGGATTTGCGTTTTCGACCTATATTTATAGGATCGCGACCAATCTGGCGATCAGTGAGATCCGGCGTCGGAAACGCCGTAAGCTGTTGTCGCTGACCGGGTTGTTTCAGACCGAGGACGACCAGCAGGTCGAGTTTCAGCCGCGTGATGAACGCAATCTGCCCGATGCCGACCTGCTCGAAGACGAACAGAGCCGGACCATCGCCCGGGCGATCGCCGCTTTGCCCGAAAAATATCGCGTCCCGATCGTGCTTCGCGACATCGAGGGTAAAACGTACGACGAGATCGCGGAAATTATGGAACTCGGACTCGGCACGACAAAATCGCGGATCAGCCGGGCACGGGCCCTGTTGAAAGATAAACTTAGTCAATATTTGACGTCATAATGAAGAACGAAGCGCTTACAGATACACCGACCGAAACGGACGAACGGGTCAGCCGACTGCTCGGTAACCTGCCGCGCGTCGCGGCTCCGGGCGATTTTGACCTAAGGGTTCGGGCCGGTATCGCCCGCGGCGTTTTGCCGGCAAATGGCGGATTTCGACTACCGGCAGCATTGGCCTACGCTCTCGGGCTGGGCGTTGTTCTGGTCGCTTTTGGGCTGCTGGGCGTCGTCTGGATGTACAGCGGAAATGTCACCGCTGTGCCGTCAGTCGCCGGGGTCGAACAGGCGGATCCGCCCGTCACTTCGCCGGTGATCGTGCCGGGCAATGTCCCGGCGGCGAAGAGCGATCAGCCGATAGCGACGGCAGAGGTCAAACGGCGGGAGTCCAATGTTTCCGTGCCGCTCGCAACGAGTTTGCCAAAAGTGGCGGTGCCTGACGTTCGCCGATCCGCTCCGTGGTCGACCGATGACGGTGTCGGGGAGGCCAGAAAGGTCTATCCGGCCGGCATCAACCCCAATCTCAAGTCGGTTCCACGCCCAAAGGATATGGGGCACGGACGGCCGATCCCGGCCAAGGAACTGCTGTCATTTTTGGGTGTTGGGGCAACCTATGACGGTGCCGGATGGCGTGTGGATTCGGTTAGCTCAAACTCGACCGCTGAGCGTTACGGCGTCAGATCGGGCGACATTATCGAGGCCATTAACGATCAGGCGGTCAATGAGAGCACGTCATTTAAGGATAGCTTTACCGGCAAGAGTCTCCGGGTTCGTCGCGACGGTAAGGTCCAAGTTATCCGTCTTGCCGCCGAAAACAAGTAGTTACGGCTTTTTGTCGCCGTTGACGGTCGCGTCCTTGACCTCAGTGTCAAACTTTTTATAATCGTACGATCTGATCATCTGATTGACGTCGATGCCCTTGACGAGCAGGACGCGGATCGAGAGATTAATGTCTGCCTGTGACGGCAGCCAGATCTCATCATTTACCCGCTGCTGTTCGAGCGTGAACGACGCACCTTTTCTCAGTTTTGCCAGTATTCCGCCGCCGACATTATAGTTGTCAAACAGCACCGCTTCGACCCGTGCGACCTGCTTGTCTTTTTCGTCGATCCACATCACACCCGCAGTCTTTCCGAAAAACTTGACCATGCTCTTGGCGTTTTTGTAATCGAACGCCGGATTTGGCTCAAAATCGAACACGATCACGTCGCGTCCACCAAATCGCTCACGCCGCGGATTGAGCAGGCTTGACGCACGCAGCACTTCGGCGATCGAGATGCGGCCGCCGCTCCCCGATGGCGGCCCGGACGGCGATTGGTTGCCGATTCGAGTACCGTCCTTTGCGAGTGTTTTTTCGATCTCGGCGACCTGCTTGGCGGCGTCTTTATCGGCATTTTCCTGCTCATTGCGGCCGAGCGGCTTGCCGTTTTTTTCGATCAGACGCCTGATCCGGTTGCCCTTGTAGAACGAAAGTTGAAACGTCTCAGAACTCAGCTCGCGTAGAACGCCGTCTTTGCCAAGCTCCCGACGTGTCTGCTTTTGCGTAAACGCGTAGGTGTCGAGCACCTCGTCGACCTTGTCTTCATTGGCTCTCAAGTCCGCCAAAAGAGCTTTTAGATCCGGCAGCGGTTTACCTGAGATCGCCGGAAAGTCAAAATTTGTCCGGGCGATCGGCTGGTCGGATATCACATCATTGAGCTTGATCTCGTATCTCTGATCTCCGCCCGAAACGGTCATCGCAAACGGCTGCATGACGCCGCTGACGCTGCGATAGTCGGCATAGTCGGTCGTCTCGGGGCCGTCAATGCCGTTCATTTCGTCGCGAATGAGCAACCCGTTCGCTGCGTCAAAAAACATCTTGATCGTCACGCTCTTGTTTGTCGTAAGCGTGACGACATTGACGTTTTTGCCGTCGATCATCGTTGGGCCGCCGCCGGTGAGCTTTGATTTGTCGGCTTTTACATTGAGCCAGAGATTCAGCCGGTACGCGGCCTTTGCCTGCAGGGCGAGCGTCGCGGCACCGGTCAGCGTCTGCAACCCCTCACGCGAATCTCGTGACCACGCCGAGCGGCCATTAAATCCGGTCTCGGACTCAAATCCGGCGAGATCCATCGAGACGCGATATAGATTTGGCCGTGACGACATCATCTGATATTTTCCGCTTACGCCGTCAGTTGTTCGGATTACCGTGCCCGATGCCCTGATCGACTGAACGGCCTGGATCGCCCTGGCGCCGCCGAGAGCCTTTTCCGCCTGTTTCAATACCTTTGACGGAGACTGAGCGTTTGCCCCGGAAAATGCCAGGACAGCGATGAATATTACGTAAATTGTCTTCATTTTTCGGTGATCTGTGGTGTCAGGTAAAGTCCCATCAAATAAAACGCCGCGGCG
>JAYVUD010000373.1:0-12188 GCA_043788335.1 Chloracidobacterium sp.
CCCGAACTCAACTGGCCCGACGCACGAGCGTAGTTGAGCCTTAGAAACTCAGTATAAAGCGGTGAATTATCGATCACGCCTTCGCCTATGGTCTTACGAACCTCAAGTTCCTTGGCCAGCGTCAGCGAATCAGCGATGCGCAGAATGTTTCCGTTGACCTGAACGCCGAGAGCCTGCGACTGGAGCACTGAGTCGAGAGCGACGTTCCACGGAACTTCGCTGACCTTGACGGTTACCGGTACGGCTGCCACCGACTTGTCGATGACAAAATTGATGCCGTACTGATCGGTAATGTAGCTGAGAATGTCGCGAATGTCGGCATTGACCACATTAAGATTGATGGCTTCGCCCTTGAATCCGGGGTCGCCGTACATTTTGCCCTGTGCCGAAGGCTCGACACGCTGGGCGAAGGCCGCTGCGGTGATCGCCGCGGCGATCAACAGGACGCCTACAGTCCGCTTGACCGTAACGCTGATAAAATTAAGAGAATTCATGTTTCCTCCGTACTAACTGCCCTATTGATGCTTCAAAGGGGGCGATCTAAGAAAATTTCAGATAAGGGACGCAGCAAGATCGTGAGAAGCGACCGTTTGCGCCGTTGTGAAATCGAGCTACTTGGTGTTCTTTGCTACTTTGACCGGCTTTTTGACGATTTTGCCCTTTCCCTTGTCCGTGTTGGCCGGCTGGCTGTTCATCTCATCCAGCGGCGATACGATCTGTGTGGGTCCGACGACAGCAGCCGGGCCCGGCACGGCACTGCTGGCTGTCTGAGTAGGCTTGTCCGACGACGTTCCGGCCGGAGCCGTACCCTCGATCTGAGCCTTCATCGTAAATTGCTGCAGCGGTTTGTTTTCGACCGACGCAACAAACTTGTTAGGGCCGGTCTTGGTGATCTTGCGGAAAACAAGCCGGTTGTCCTCGACCGCCACGAGTTGGCCGTCAAAGAATTTTTCTCCCGGATATATCGTATAGGAGAGCTTGATCGGCGTTGCCTCGACCATCGCGGCCCAGCCGCGGGGTGTCTTGAAAATGCCGGTGACAGCCATTTCGCTGAGCGTTAGGACGCTCGTGACCTTAGGTGGTGTCTGTCCGGCGGCAACGGCAGCCTCACGCTGACGTTTGTAATACTCGATGCGTGCCTCGATCACCGGCGGGCCATAGTTGACCGGAATCGCGGGTGTCGACGGCTTACCGGTCTTACCGACCGCTCCGCCGACGGGTGCCTGCGGTTTTGGCTTCATATACGAGGCCTTGGCGAACGGGTCCCGCTGAGCATTGATCTGGCTGGATGGGCCAACTAGTAATACAACCGCAAACGCCAGTATGGCGAGGCCGGTAAAACGTTGGGTGGTGGATAGGTTGTTCATGGCTTTGATCTCTCTTGGCACTTCTGGTGGTGGTTAGACTATTTCGCGACTGGGGCGGGGGCCGCTGCCGGCGTTACGGGGACGGGGGCTCCGGGCTGGCCCGGTTTACCGGCGGCATTTAACGGTTTTCCGTTCAGATCTGTCGGGGCGGCGTAGTACGCGGTCAGCAGAAACTGAGCGTGGAGCGTCTTTTCAGCCGTTTGTTTGTCGACCTGGTTGAGCTTAAAGTCACTGATCGAGACGATTCGCGGCAATTTAGCCATACTTTCAAAGAAGGCACGAAGATTGGTGAAATTGCTGTCGACCTCGATCTCGACCGGCTTGGCCATGATCGAATCCTGCTGGGAATCTTCTCTCGGCGAGAAACGCATAACAGCCATCTTGCTGCCGTTGGCGGTATCCTGCAGTCCCTGAAGGACGTTTGTGATCTCACGCTGTTCGGGGAGCAAAACCTTTAGCTCTTCGTATTCGGCGGATTTGCTGGCGTACAGCGAACGAAACTCGTTGATCCGCTGGGTCGCGAGACGAGCGGTCTCGTTTTTGGCCTGAAGCTCGGCGATCTGCGTCGTAAGAGCCGCAACCTCGGCACGAGTCTCGCTGGTGACAAAGTACCAAACGCCGGAGTATATGACGGCAGCGATGGTGACCAGCAACATCAGCTGAAAGTACCACTGGAGATTTTTGATTTTGTCTAACATCTTGGTGTCCTTACTCTTTCTCGTAAATTCTTAAAGGTGGAGCGATGTCGCTATCTAGTATCTAGTTCTTGGCGACCTGCACGGGTTGAGCCGGTGCGACTCCCTGGGACGGAGCGGCTGCGGTGGTCGGCGTCATTCCCGGTGCTCCCGGCGCCTTGGACGGTACGTAGGCACATTTGATCGTGAAATTAACGATCTGGAGTTTTGGAGCCTCGCCCTGAGCATTTACCTTTTGCGGGGCGTTCTGATCTGTGATCTCCGTCCGGCTGGTCTCAATATTCAGGTTAGAAAATAGACCGTTTGAAAACTCAAGGCTGCGGCCGAACTGGGTCACCTGTGATTCGTCAGGCGAGTTTCCCTTAAAGGTTAATTGTTCGCCGGTTTGCTCGACGCTCTCGAGATACAATCCCGGAACCATCGACACGCGTTCACGCATTGCGTCGAGAACAGCACTCGGGCCAGCCTGTGACGATCGTAATTTCTTGATCGCGTCGATCCTGAGATCGATGTTCTGGATCTTGCCCTCGAGTTCCTTTTGCTCGTTCATTACGGTCTCAAGCTCGGCGGCAAGTTGCTTTTGCTCATCCAAACGGTGACCGGCTTCGGTCTTGGCCATCTGGGTACTTATAACGTCCCAGCCGACAACGGCGACGAGCATAAAACTTACAATTATGGACAGGAGCACCAAGCGTGATGTCGGACTGCTGATCTTGCGGTCGACGGCAACGACAGTACCACCTTGTCTCTCGGTAACAGAATTTAGTAGATTGATCTTGATCATTGCTATTGCACTCCCCTCATTGCCAAACCGACCGCGACGGCCATTTCGGGAACGATCTCGCGAAGATACTCGGGGTCAAACTTTTTCATGTCCACCTTGATATTGCGGAACGGGTCGAGGACCTCGACCGGAAGTTCGAGACGCTGTGACAATTCCTGGGCAAGGCCGGCGAGTTTGGAACCGCCGCCCGAGATCAGGATCTTTTGCACGACCGTCTCATTGTCCTCGGTCGTTGCACGATAAAAGTCGAAGGTCTTTTGGATCTCCATCGCGACGATCTCGGTGACGTTGTTCATCAACGGTTCGATCGCTTTTTCCTCGATGCCCTGGGCTGCGTCAGGGACGCCCCTTTTGATAGCCTCGGCCTGAGCAAAATTTAGTCCCAAGCTCCGCTGCAAGACGTCCGTAAACTGGCTGCCGCCGACAGTGATGTCGCGGGTAAACAGCGAACGCGTGCCCTTGACGATATTGACGTTCATCGTCGAAGCACCGATATTGAGGAGCGTGACAACCTCGGCATCTGTCGGCAGGTAGTTTGCTTCGTAGCAGTTTTGCAGGGCAAATGTGTCGACGTCGATGACGATCGGTTGCTTGCCCGCGAGTTGGATCGCCTGCTTGATATTGTCGATACGTTCGCGTTTGCACGCGGCGATCAGCACCATCGTCGAATCTGCCGTCTCGGCTGTGACCTGATAGTCGAGGCTGACATCTGCCAGATCGTAGGGGATGTGCTCCTCAGCGTGCCAGTCAATCGACTCCTCGAGTTCCTCGCGGCTCATCGGCGGCAAAATGATGTTCTTAATGATCACCGAATGACCGCTGACGCCGGTTACGACCTGAGTAGCAGTGATCTGGTGATTGTTGCAAACGCTCTGGATGACGTCTGAGACAACGTTCAACTCCATTATCTGACCGTCGATGATCGTATCTCCGGGCAGGTTCTCGAAACCGAGACTGACCAGGCTAAGGTTGTGGGCCTTGCCTTCGAGCTCAACCATCTTTATCGAACTCGAACCGATATCTAAACCGGCAACGCTTTTCTTTTTACCGAACAGCATTTTTTTACTTGCTCCTTATCAGCTTTTACGCCAATCTCGTTTTCAACTAAAGTTTTCTCAAAATTTCCGCGAACCGGGGCTTTGGCATTCGGAAGATTGTTTTGCCACCTTCAGAACCTATGCGTAGTCAGGACTTTCAATTTGACAGGACGTTATAGTTAGCAGAGCCAAAGACCCGTACCGTTCCGGATTGTTTGGTCACGATCTGTGACCGGCTTGTTCAATGTTTTCAAGAAAACTTTGCAGCATCTGGTGGCGAAGGGTGCACAACCTGAATGGTTGCTACAGGTAAGAATTTACAGGATTAAACAAACTCTGTCAACACTTTTTTACGCTGTTTAACGCCATCTGCGAGAAAAAGATTCAACCTGACTGGCTCATTCGGTCAAAATGCACGATAAGTAGGTGACACAGCGGGAGAGACCATCGATATCTAGCGGGAGTTAGAGGTTAAACCACGGGTCAAAATTACTTTGTAAGCAGTAGTTCCCAATAACCAACATCGATCCAGCGGTCAAATTTACGGCCCGCCTCGCGAAATTGGGCAACTTTTTCAAAGCCGAATTTCTCGTGCAGCCGCACGCAGTCATCGTTCGGCAGCGAGATGCCGGCGACCACCGCGTGAAAATCGCCATTTGAGAGTTCGGCGATCAACGCCCTGTAAAGCGTCGACCCGATACCGAGGCCGTCGTGGCCCGGCTTGACGTAAACGGACGTCTCGACCGTGTGGGCGTAGGCGGCACGTTCGCGAAACTGACGGGCGTAGGCGTATCCGCAAATGCCGTCCTTGTCCTCGCAGACCAGGAACGGATAACCGAAATTCCAACCGTCTTCCATTCGGCTCAGCATCTCCCACCCGTCGATCGGGTCGAGTTCGAACGTGGCGTGCGACGTTGCGATGTAGTGGTTATAGATATAGGCGACCTCAACGGCGTCGTCGTGAACTGCGGGCCTGACGTTCATTTTTTAAGCTCCAATTTGGCGATAGATTCGAGGTGAACTTCGTCCGGGCCGTCGGCCAGGCGAAGCGTGCGGGCGTAGATCCAAAATTGTGCCAGCGGGAAATCAGGCGAAACGCCGCCGCCGCCGTGAACCTGCATCGCCCGGTCGACGACCTGCAAGGCCATTTGCGGGACCAGCGCTTTGATCATCGCGATCTCGCGACGGGCGGCCTTGGCTCCAGCCGTGTCCATCATCCACGCTGTTTTGAGTACAAATAGGCGTGCCTGGTCGATGGCGAGCCGAGCTTCGGCGATCCACTGGCGAACAACGCCCTGTTCCGCAATAGGTTTGCCGAAGGCAACACGTGCCTTGGCCCGTGAGCACATTAATTCAAGTGAGCGTTCGGCGATGCCGATCAGCCGCATGCAATGATGCACGCGACCGGGCCCGAGGCGTCCCTGGGCGATCTCAAAACCGCGGCCTTCGCCGAGCAATAGATTTTCCTTTGGAACGCGGACGTTTGTAAAAGATATTTCCGAGTGGCCACTCGGCGCGTCATCGTAGCCAAACACGTCGACTTGTCGTTCGACCTTGACTCCGTCGGCGTCCATCGGAACGAGGATCATCGACTGCTGCAGGTGACGATGGGCGGCCGGATCGGTCTTTCCCATAAATATCGACAGCCGGCAACGTCGGTCGCCGCCGCCGGTTGACCACCATTTGCGGCCATTGAGAACATAGTCGTCTCCGTCGCGGACGATTGAGGCTTCGATATTGGTCGCGTCCGATGATGCAACATCGGGCTCGGTCATCGAGAAACACGAGCGGATCTCGCCATCGAGCAGCGGTTGGAGCCAACGCTCTTTTTGTTCCGGAGATCCGTAAAGATGCAGGACCTCCATGTTTCCCGAGTCCGGAGCGGAGCAATTGAACACCTCGGACGCCCAGACGACGCGACCCATTATCTCGGCAAGCGGCGCGTATTCGAGATTGGTCAGTCCGGAAACGCTCGGCAGAAAAAGGTTCCACAATCCTGCCGCTCTCGCTTTTGGTTTAAGCTCCTCGATCAGTTCGCTCACTTTCCAGCGGTCGCCCGTGCCGACCTCATCGTTGAACCGGCGTTCATTCGGATAGATATGTTCCGACATGAAGTCGGCGAGACGTTTTTGCAGTTCAATTGTTTTTGCGGAATAATCGAAGTTCATAAGGCACGAACCATCCAAAGATTAACACAGAAAACGATATATGGGTGAAACCGATCACGTTCGACAGGTCGAAGAGATTGACCTAGCCGCTCTCGGAAAATACCTGCAGACAAATCTGGCGGCGGACATCGATACCATAGAGGTCGAGCAGTTTCCCGCGGGCAGTTCTAATCTGACATATCTCGTCCGAGTCGGCAATGCCGAGTACGTGCTTCGGCGCCCGCCATTCGGGAACACGGTCAGGTCGGCCCACGATATGGACCGCGAGTTCAACGTGCTTTCAAAACTATCGGCAGTCTACTCGCCGGCCCCAAAGCCGTTTTTTTATTGCGATGACGCGTCTGTCATCGGCGCCGATTTTTATCTGATGGAGCGGCGAACCGGCCTCGTGATCCGCGGCACAATTCCTGGAACAGATTCCACTCCGTTGGAGATTCCCGCACGAAGTAAGGGCACCGCTGCGACGTCAGATACATGCCTACATTCCGGGATCCGCCGTGTCGGAGCACACGATCTCGAACACTCTCAGGACGCTCGGCTTGCAGTCTGCCGCAGTTTCATAGAGAACCTTGCCGACCTGCACGCTCTCGATTACCGTGCCGCGGGCCTCGGCGATCTCGGGAAACCCCAAGGCTATTGCCGTCGCCAGGTCGAAGGCTGGAGGAAACGCTATTTTGCCACAAAGACGGACGAATGGCCGGATCTCGAGGCATCGATCGCGTGGTTGAACGACAACATTCCGGCCGACACAGACGCGACGCTGGTCCATAACGATTATAAATTCGACAATGTAATGCTCGACCCCGGCGATCTGACGAGTATCACGGCGGTGCTCGATTGGGAAATGGTCACCGTCGGCGACCCTTTGATGGATCTCGGCACGACGCTCGGTTATTGGATGGCCGCAGATGCCGGTGAAGGGCTACTCAATATGCCCTTCAACCCGCGGGTGCTAATGGAAAACATTTCGCGTCAGCAACTTGCCGAAATGTACGCCGCCGCAACCGGCCGCGATATTTCTAATATCCTGTTTTATTACGTTTTCGGCACGTTCAAGATCGCCGTCATCGCTCAGCAGATATACGCGAGGTACGTCAAAGGGTTTACCAAGGACGCGAGGTTCGCTCGGTTCAATTCATTCGTCGCGGCGCTCGGACATTTTGCGGCCGCGGCGATCAAACGGCGGTCGATATAGGACGCGATCCGGAGTAAATATGACGCGGGCAATTTTAGATCCCGACATTCTCAAACATGCCGTATCGATGATCGCCGGCATTCTGATCTTCGCTGCCGCGGCAATAGCCCAAGCGACATTTATTCGCGTTAATCAGGCCGGCTACCTTCCCAACGATGTGAAAACGGCCGTGGTAATGTCCAAAGAACGGCTCGACGGCGATCTCGAGGTCGTCAACGTGACAAACAACGCGGTCGTATATCGGGCACCGATCGGGCCGGAGGCCGCATCGCCGTGGGGCGGGATGTTTCCCTTTTATTACGAGTTCGATCTCTCGGCGGTCAAGACGCCCGGAAAATACGCGGTGCGGGCGGCGAGTATCGTTTCACCCCAATTTATCGTTGGCTCATATCCGGCATATCAGGAAGATCTGCTCTTCTTTATGCGGCAGCAGCGGTGCGGGTACAATCCGTATCTCGACATGGTTTGCCACCAACGAGACGGCCGGGCGTTTTACGCTCCGTTTGCCGATGGTACGTTTGTCGATGCGACCGGCGGTTGGCACGATGCGGGCGACCAGCTAAAGTATCTGATCACCGCCAGTAACGCCACCGCCCGGATGATGCTCGCGTACGAACTCGAAAAAAGCAAATTCGCCGACACCGTCGATGCGATGGGGCGAGCCACGTCAAACGGCATCCCCGATGTGCTCGACGAGGCAAAATGGGGTCTCGACTGGATCCATCGATTGCATCCGTCGGCCGACCAACTGATCCATCAGGTCGCCGACGACCGCGACCATCGCGGGTTCAAACTTCCCGACCAGGACAACGCCGATTACGGTTG
Organism: Chloracidobacterium sp.; assembly: GCA_043788335.1. Lineage (GTDB taxonomy): Bacteria > Acidobacteriota > Blastocatellia > Pyrinomonadales > Pyrinomonadaceae > OLB17. The sequence continues at coordinate 8,072 of JAYVUD010000373.1, forward strand.
GGGGCCTAACAGCTACCGCGTCGCGTATTTTGCCGACGGCAACCCGCAGGGCCTCGGGCAGTGGAAGAGCAGTTCGACCGGCGTGGCGAACATCGCGGGACGCTCTGCGGCTGCCATGGCGATGGGTTACCGCATTTGGAAAACGGATCTGAAAGACACGCATTTTGCCGATCAATGCCTGAAAGACGCGATCGAACTGTACGCGATGGGCCAGCGTCAGGAAGGCTATCAACAAGGCAATTCGTTCGGAGCGCCGTATCGATACAACGAGATCACATGGGCCGACGATATGGAGTGGGCCGCCGCCGAACTATACAAAGCAACCCGAAAGCCTGCGTACCTGGCCGACGCAAAACGCTATGCAAAACTCGCGGGAACGACGTCGTGGATGGAATACGCGATCACGGAGATGAGTGCCGACAAGCACGAACATTACGAGATGTACCCGTTCACAAACGTCGGCCACTATGCGCTGTACCGCATCGCCGATGCCGCGACCAGGGCGGAACTTGCCGGATACTACCGCAGCGGAATCGAAAAGGTGGTGGAACGTGGCCGATCAAATCCGTTCGGCGTGGGCGTACCGTTTATCTGGTGTTCGAACAATCTGGTCGTCGCCTACATCACTCAGGTCCACCTCTACGAACTAATGACCGGCGACACGCGATATCACACCTCGATGCTTGCTCACCGCGATTGGCTTTTGGGGCGAAATCCGTGGGGAACGTCGATGTTCTCGGGTATCCCGGTTGGCGGCGTGACGCCGACGGATACGCATTTGCCAACGGTGCAAATACTCAAAAAGCCCGTTCGCGGAGCATTGGTCGACGGCCCGATCGCGTCGGCAACGTATCGCGGGTTGATCGGCCTGACGCTGACGCATCCGGACGCCTTTGCCGCTTTTCAGCCCAATGCGATCGTCTACCACGACGACGTGGGCGACTATGCGACCAACGAACCGACAATGGACGGCACCGCCGACGCGATCCTCGTGATGGCGATGTTCAGTCAGAACCGCTTGCGTGAGCGGACGGCCAGTTCGCAGGTCGCCGAGCGTTTGACCTACGATCAGGGAGCAATAACCCGCGGCGACCCCGACCGACGGAAACTAGCAATCGTTTTCACCGGCGATGAATTTGGCGAGGGTGCCGAAACTATCGCTAATGCCCTGGCGAAACGCGGCGTCAAAGCCTCGTTTTTCCTGACCGGCAGATTCTATAGCAATCCCGACTTTCGACTGTCGATCGAACGCCTCAAACGAGACGGCCATTATCTCGGGCCGCACTCGGATGGCCATCTGCTGTACGCGGATTGGAACGACCGTTCAAAGACGCTGGTCTCAAAGGACGATTTTGCCGCCGACCTTGAACGCAATTTCGCTGCAATGAAACCGTTCGGGATCGAGCGGCGCGAAGCCGCGTACTTTCTCCCGCCCTACGAATGGTACAACCGGACGATCGCAGATTGGACCGCCGTGTCGGGCCTCAAACTTGTCAATTTCACTCCGGGCACCCGTTCGAACGCCGACTATACCACGCCCGACGACAAAAATTACGCGTCAAGCAACCTTATATTGTCAAAGATCAAGGAATACGAAGCCAAAGACGCGAAAGGCCTCAACGGCTTTATTTTATTGATTCACATCGGCGCCGGGCCGAAGCGGACGGATAAGTTTTACGAAAAACTCGACGAACTGATGGTTTGGCTGCGCTCGAAGAACTATCAGATGATCCGCATCGACGAACTTACCTCATCACATTAATACTGCTACTTCGCTGCCGTTCGTTCGCGCCAGCTCTGGGTTGGGCCGCCGGCGTCCACTCGGACCATTGAGATGGCTCCGGGCGCCGGACAGACGAGATGGCAGAGGTTGCAGCCGACGCACTCGGCTTCGATAACGGACGGATATTTCACGCCGTTCGTCTCCTTAAAATCAAAGCTCTGATGGGCACCGTCCTCGCAGGCGACGTAGCAGAGATTGCAGCGGATGCATTTATCTTCGTTAACGTGGGCGATGACCTTGTAGTTGAGGTCGAGATTGCCCCAGTCGGTGACGCGGCTGACCGACTTGCCGACAATGTCGTTGACGGACGCGTAGCCTTTATCATCGAGATAATTGTTCAGCCCGTCGATCATATCCTCGACGATGCGGTAGCCGTAGTGCATCACGGCCGTGCAGACCTGGACATTGGCGGCACCGAGCAGCATAAATTCGACCGCGTCACGCCATGTGTTGATGCCGCCGATGCCCGAGATCGGAATGTTGAACTCAGCGTCGCGAGCAAGTTCCGAGACCATGTTCAAGGCGATCGGTTTGACCGCCGTGCCGCAATAGCCGCCGTGGGCGGCCATACCGTTGACGTTTGGGTACGGGATGAGCGTGTCGACATCGACGCCCATCACCGAGTTGATGGTATTGATGAGCGAAACGGCGTCAGCACCGCCCTTTTGGGCGGCCCGTCCCGGCGGCACAATGTGCGTCACGTTGGGCGTGAGCTTGACGATCACCGGGATGTCCGAGACCTCCTTGACCCACTCGGTGACCATACAGGTATACTCGGGCACCTGGCCCATCGCGGCTCCCATGCCGCGCTCGCTCATACCGTGCGGGCAGCCGAAATTGAGCTCAAAGCCGTCGCAGCCCGTATCCTGGGTACGTTTAGTGATCTCCTGCCACGCCTCTTTTTTCGATTCGACCATCAGGCTCGCGATAACGGCGTGATCGGGGTATTTACGTTTGCAATCGGCCATCTCCTTGAGATTGACCTCGAGCGAACGGTCCGTGATGAGCTCGATATTATTGAGCCCGATCATCCTCAGCGGCCCCTGGTCGAGTGCCGCGAGACGCGACGAAACGTTGGTGATAGGCTCACCGAGCGTCTTCCAAACCGCCCCGCCCCAGCCGGCGTCAAACGCCCGCTCGATCATCGAACCCATATTCGTCGGCGGCGCCGAAGCGAGCCAGAATGGATTTGGAGATTTAATTCCTGCAAAATTGATATTTAAAACTGCCATAGTTGAATAATCCTAGGCGGTATTAACCGCAGATGACACGGATGACGCAGATAAGACATCAGTTAATACCTGTCGAGGTTCCGCTGTTTTTCGGTCATTACCAAATACAACTCGCTTAAACTCGGGCCTTTGGCCAAAGTTGAGAACCAGCCCTACCTCGATCGTCGTCGCCTTGAGATAGTTAAGTAACTGGGCGATGTGAGCCTGGTCGATATTTTTCGCCACTTTCAATTCCAACAAGACAAGGCGATCTATGAGCAAGTCGGCGGTGAAATCCCCAACCTGCGAGCCTCGAAACCAGACCGGAACAGCAATCTGCTGATGTACTTTAAGACCTTTCGCCCTTAACGCGAGTGCCAAAGAATTTTCATAAACGGACTCAAGGAACCCGTGCCCGAGTTCGTTATACACCTCATAGAAAGTGCCGATAATTTCCTGAGTCAAATCTGAATGCAGAAACTGTTCATTTGGCATAGATTTACCAATTGCTCTCTTCGATCTGCGTCATCTGCGTCATCCGCGGTTAAGTCACTTCCGCTCCCATGAACTTCACGCTCTCGCCGGTCAACGCGAAGTGAATGCCTTGCGCGGCTAGCTTTCCGGCCTGCGAGGCGTTGACGGCCTCGGCACCGCCGTTGGCACAGTCGCCGCCGGCGAATATTTTCGGGTCGGATGTCTGCATACTCTCGCTGACGACGACACGGCCTTTTTCATCGATGGCGACGCCGGCAACGTCGGTAAAGAACGAACCCATCTTTTGCTGTCCCGTCGCCTTGATGACCATATCGCAGGCGATCTCGAACACAATACCGCCAGCTTTTTTGCACCTGAGTGAAGAGACCGTTCCGTCGCCGACGATCTCAACGGGTGTTGTGGAAAAGCTAAATTCGACGCCGTCCTTGCGGGCGAGTTCTAGTTCGTAATCGTATGCCGGAGCGTCTTTTTCGGTGCGGCGATAGACCATTATCACCTTTTCAGCCCCGAGGCGTTTTGCCTGTGTGACGGCGTCGACGGCCGTGTTGCCGGCACCGATAACGGCGACCGTCGTGCCGAGTTTGACCGATCTCCAATCGCGGGTCTTGACCTGCTCGATGAAGTGGAG
>JAYVUD010000374.1:0-4711 GCA_043788335.1 Chloracidobacterium sp.
CGTATCGCAATTGTGGAACGTCGCCGCTTACCGACCCATGTGAAAGTGCAGTCGGTGATTTCTCGCTTGGGTCCAGCTCGCTTTATAGAAACAAAGCGACCGATGGATCTGACCCGGGCGTAAACACCGTAACACTCGACGATAGAGTGCGATGCACTCTGGCGGGCGACACAACCGGATGCATTACGACCGGAGGTGGCACGCCGACGCCGACTCCAACACCTACTCCGTCGCCGACGCCGACTCCAACGCCTACTCCCGCACCGGCAAGAGGACCATTTCCCGGTCCCGCTCCGTTGAGGATCCCGGGCTTGATCGAAGCTGAGAACTTTGACCGCGGCGGCGAAGGGCACGCGTATCACGATGTGTTTGGAAACACCGGCAGCAGTATCTTTCGGTCGCAGCCGATCGAGGGTGTTGATGTCCAAAGTCGTGCGACTGCTTCGGGCGGATTCGCCGTGATGGAATCAGCGGCCGGAGAATGGCTTGAATATTCAGTTCAGTGTAAACGAGCCGGACGGTATCAAATCGCGGTTAGGTACGCATCCGAATTTCAGGGCGGAACAGTTCATATAGAATTAGACGGACAGAATATTACAGGCCCGATGACGATCACGAATACCGGAAACTGGGGGGTGTTTCGATCAGTATCACGTATGGCAGACATAGGCGCTGGTCCGCACATTATCCGACTGGCCATCGACACCAACTCGGTCATACCGGCGACCGGAGCCCTCTCATCTGTTGCCGGAAATTTCGATTCCATCATCGTGAGGGCCTCGAAGTACGACTTTGACGGCGACGGTAGATCGAACGTGGGCGTATACCGGCCGTCGAGCGGTATCTGGTATACCAATATGGGGACAAGCTACACATCTGTCGGTTTCGGAACCGCCGGTGACGTACCCGTTGCGGCAGATTTCGACGGCGACGGCCGAACCGACAATGCGGTATTCCGACCGTCAACCGGCACATGGTACTATCTCGCCAGTTACGATGGCACTTTCGGCGCGATAAATTTTGGTATGTCAGGGGACATCCCTGTCGCCGGCGATTTTAACGGTGACGGCAAGTCGGAGGTCACCGTCTTTAGGCCATCGAGTGGTTGTTGGTACCAGCACGATATTTCAACGGGCTCTTTCCATGCTGTTCAGTTCGGGGCGACGGGCGACATCCCCGTTGCAGCCGACTATGACGGAGACGGCAGATTTGATATTGCCGTATACCGGCCAACGGCCGGCACCTGGTATATGCTGCTGCCGGGACTATCAGCCAACGGGAATTCGACCGAATTGCAATTGCGGTCAGTCCAGTTTGGAAGCAGCGAAGATAAGCCTGTACCCGATGATTATGACGGCGACGGACGAGCAGACGTTACAGTATTTAGGCCGTCGACCGGGGTCTGGCACCACCTAATGTCCGACACTCAGTCGTACTGTGCGATCAAGTTCGGTATGATCGGCGATATCCCGGTCACCGGTGACTATGACGGAGATGGCCGGGCAGATAATATCGTCTACCGTCCTTCGAACGGAAATTGGTACTTACTGAACTCAACAACGGGATTCACCGCAATGCACTTCGGCATCGGCGAGGATATACCGATCTCGTCGATGGCCAGGTGATCGATTTCGCTAAGATCGAGCGATCGTACGTTATTGCGACAGCCCGGAACACAGTGTCAAGGGCAAAAAGGAGGCCGCCAAGTTAGGCAGCCTCTTTTGCTTGGTTTGTGGATCATACGACCGAGGTCCTAAGCGGCCCTGTCCAGCATCCTGCGGACCTTGCTCGCCAGTGCGTTGTACGTGAAAGGCTTCTGGATGTAATTCTCGCCGGCGTCGATGACGCCGTGGCGAACGATCGAATCGTCGGTGTAGCCCGACATATATAAGACCTTAAGGTCCGGACGAATGTGCTCGAGGCTTTGCACCAGTTGGCGTCCGGACATTTTCGGCATCACCACATCTGTCAGTAGAAGATCAAATTCCTGATCGATCTGTTGGAAGATCGCCGAGGCTTCGGCTCCGTCGGACGCCTCAACGACGCGATAGCCGCACGATTCTAATATCTTCTTGCTCAGTTCCCGCACTACCTCTTCGTCCTCGACCAGGAGGATGGTCTCACTGCCGTGGAGATCCTGAAGAGCTTCTATTGCTTCGGCGCTATCTAATTCCTTGTCCGCTCTTGGTAGATAGACTTTCACGCTCGTGCCCTGGCTCGGTTCGCTGTAGACCCAAACGTACCCGCCCGATTGTTTCACGATGCCATACACAGTCGAGAGGCCGAGCCCGGTTCCATGTCCCATTTCCTTGGTCGTAAAGAACGGCTCAAATATATGTTCCTTAACCTCAGCTGACATTCCGAGGCCGGTGTCGCTGATCGCGAGCATAACGTAAGATCCGGGTTTCACCCCGATGCGCTGCTCAGTATAATTTTCGTCGATCTCTTGATTCGAGACCTCAATAGTGATCGAACCGCCCGACGGCATCGCATCGCGCGAATTGATGGCAAGATTTGTTATGACCTGCGTCAATTGGCCCGGATCAGCCTCGACGCTTCCGAGGTCGGGAGAGAGGCATATCTCGAGTTCGATATCCTCACCGATCATTCGCCTAAGCATCGAACTTGTGTCAGACACGACCTGATTCAGGTCGATGACCTTCGGCTTTAGAACCTGCCTCCGGCTGAACGCCAGAAGCTGCCGTGTCAGCAGTGCAGACCTCTCGCCTGCTTTTTTGATCTCCACGACATTTACCCTTAACGGGTCGTCCAAATCTAATTGTCGAAGCGTCAGATCGCTGTATCCGTTGATGGCGGTCAGCATATTGTTAAAATCGTGAGCGATGCCGCCGGCGAGGCGGCCGACCGACTCCAATCTTTGTGATTGTTCACGTTGAACTGCCCGAATCTTCTCTTTCTCGATACGATCTACGTTCTCGACGGCGTTGGCCGTCAGATTGGCGGCCAGTCGCATCGCCGTCGCATGTTCCTGCTGATAGGCGTCGGCCTCGTAGCTCAGGACCTCGATAACGCCGATAACCTTTCCCATTGACTTCATCGGGGCGATGATGGCGGAACGAAGGCGATTTGAGTCCTTGCCAAACGAAGCTTGCAAACCTGAGTCGCCGCGATTGGACTTGGTCAGATAGTTGTCGAGGATTATGACCTCTCCGCTCCTGATCGACATCGCGACCGGGCCACCGTCGAGATGAACCTCAGGTAACCCGCTAACATTAATAGTCGTGCCATCATTCCATTTGAAAACAGCCTTGCGGATCTTCTTATCGTCGTCGAAGAGCGAGATGAGCAGTGCCACGCACGGAACAGAACTGATGGCGAAATCAAGTATCGCGGCGTAGACCGATGTGAGATCTCTGGCTGTACCGTGTTTCTGGCCAAGAATGGCTAACCTTTCGAGCAGGTATGTGTATTCATCTATCTCGCGGTTTGACGGTTTACTCGGTCCGAATTTATGCGTCGCCTTCCGTTTTACTGCCTTCGGCTCAACATCACGGTGACTCTCGAAACCCAGGAAATCGGCACAGCGTCCGTACAGGTCTATCTCATCGAATGGCTTTTGAATATAGTCACTCGCACCGGTCTGGAGCACATCTTGAACGACAGGAGCACTGCGCGAGAATTCGCCAACCAGGATTATCGGAGTGCTTGCAAAGGTACTGTCCTTTCGAACCCGGCGGCAAAGTTCCCGCCCGTCGAACCCGTCGGACGCCAGTTCGCAGATTATTAATAGAGGTGGTTCAGACCTCGCCGAGTGCAGGCCGCTTATCGCGTCCTCGGCCACAAGGACATAAAGTCCGGCGTCCCGAAAAAGCGATATGGTCGATGTAAATTGCTCCAATCTGTCACTGATCAGGAGAATGGTCTTATTGATTGCGGTTTCCACGTTGACCGGTACCTCTGGTTTCTTTTTAGTTGCTTGGTTCGTATGGACGCGATCAGATCAAATATCGCGGGTCGGTTTCGGATATTTCAATTGGATACTATCGCGTCACTAAAAGCTACGCGTAGTACCCGCATCGCCCCATCGATCCCAAAGTTAAAACAAAATCATTGAATAATGTGCAAAGACGTGATTCGAGCGAGGATCGAACGTCGGTTGCACTATTGCCTCAGGCAAGTCTCGAACCACGTTAATGATACTTTGCAAGTGATTGTTATGATTGGACTTATAGGCTCTCGTTCCGAATATATCTATTGCCGGATCGACACTTTTGGGGTATTCTTCCGTACCTATATTCCCTATCAGAAATACAGCTCCAGTGAATTTCCCCACAGATCGCGATTATTCAAAAAGAGAATGGCGGCGTGAGATCACCCAACCGACTCGCGACTTTGCTGAAGAAGTTTCGCGATCAGACCGGTCCACCCGGTTTGATGGTTGGCTCCGAGGCCGGCACCGTTGTCTCCGTGAAAATACTCGTGGAACAGCAGCAGATCCGTAAAATTCGGATCGACCTGTAATTTTTCCAGGTCACCAAAGACCGGGCGGCGGCGGTTTTCGTCTTTGAGGAATATCATTGTCAAACGACGGGCGAGTTCGTGCGACACGTCCCAGAGATTCATCTTCGCCCCGGAACCGGTCGGGCACTCAACCATAAGGTCGTCGCCATAGTAGTAATGAAATTTCTGGAGGCTCTCGATCAGAAGATAATTGATCGGGAACCAGATCGGCCCACGCCAATTCGAGTTT
>JAYVUD010000375.1:0-13499 GCA_043788335.1 Chloracidobacterium sp.
CGAGCAATATTCCGTCGCCGCCCCAATGTCCGGCCGCAACCGCGGTCCTTGTTTGATTTGTCATTTTACGTTTCCCGTGCCGGTGCTTGACGGGGCGCACCGCATTCGTTTGACCGGCCGTTTCGGCCCGCATCTCACGTGTCGTATTTGCCGCAGATATTGGCCCGGCATTGAATACAAATAACGCAAATGCCGCCGCTTTCACTGCCCAACTGGTCGAAGATCCACTTGTCATAATTCCTCACAAACGAAGGATTCGAGACTACCGGCCGAATGCAACACGTCGAGCCGCAACGCTTTCCCGCCATTTGGATGTGTCCCCGAGAGTTCCGGATGCCAGAACGATTTCTCCCAACCAGCAGTCCCCAAAACGGCCCCACAAATTCAACCCAAACATTATCGAGATCCCTCTTCAACATCGATAAAACCGATGTTTTCGACATCTCAAAACTTGACTTGAGCTCAAGTCTCATCTACTATCGTAGCACGTAAATGCACGAACTTATGAGGAAGTTATCGATTCAAAAATAGGATTATTTTGGGGTCGCTCGCGTTGACATAGCTCAGGCAGACGATTTATTGGCAATTGGAGCGGAAGATCACACCCGCCGGATCGTTCCACACCGTTCAGACAAAACACGGTATGACAGCATGACCGTATCACTATAGTGCCGCCGGGCGTCGATCGCCCCAGGCACACACATGGTCCACCAAGGGCCTCGAACTCGATCGTTAGGACAATTTCAAAATTGAGAGGAATCATATGAGTTGGAAATTAAGAGTAGGTCTTGCGGTTATCGCAACCGGCCTCGTTGCTGCGTTTTTCTTTTATCGGGCTCCGCTTCAGCCGCCGTCGGTCGCCAAATCACCGGACGATGGAATGGTGATGCCCGGCACAAACGGCAAAGCCCGGATGTATCCCAACAATGTGATCCGGATCGAACCCGAGGGATTTGCCGTCACGACCGCACTTCGCGACCTGCCGGATGCCAAAGACCAGCCTGCCGAACAGTCAGCAGAATACAAGCTCGAAAAGGCACGCGAGGAGCAGCGAGACCGTGACCGTCAGGCAAAGGGCCTGCCGCCGCTGACCGAACGCGAGAAAGAGCAGTGGGAGATCAACGATCGCAACACCGAGCGTGTAAAACGCAACGTTCCCGGCGCGGGCCTCGCCGACCGCGATTTCACCGATCCGTTGGCGGCACTCAGCGTGAGCCCAAAGGCTCCGCAGGCAATGCCGACGCCGAGTCTGACCTTTGACGGAGCGGGAATGGCAGACAACTCGTCGGCCGGTGCCGGAACCGGATTTTCACCGCCCGACACCAATGGCGACGTCGGCCCCAACCACTACGTCAGTTCGATCAACCTCGTCTTAAAGGTTTACAACAAGAACGGCACCGTTGCCGCCCCCGCTAAAAAAACGAGTGACCTTTTCGCTTCTCTGCCGGCGACCGATCCGTGCCGTACGCGCAATGACGGCGACCCGGTCGTGATCTACGATTCGCTCGCTGACCGTTGGGTCGTCACCCAGTTTTCGCTGCCGGCCGGCATATCCGGTTCCGGCACTAACAACTATCAGTGTATGGCGGTCTCGACCACGGCTGACCCGACCGGCACGTACTATGTCTGGAGCTATGTGTATCCCGGCAATGCTCTTAACGATTATCCGAAGCCGGGCGTCTGGCCTGACGCTTACCACTACACCTTTAACCAGTTCAACAACGCCGGAACATCGTTTCTGGGAATGGGCATCATGAGCCAGGATCGTCCTAAGGCTCTGGCCGGCGACCCGACGACATCGGTCGTATACAAAAATTTCTTTTCGCTCGACCCTAACGCGGGCGGAGCACTCCCGACCGACTTTGACGGCAACGTCCCGCCGCCCGCCGGCTTGGCAGAGGTTTTTGCCGAGTTTCGTGCAGTCTCTAACGGCGACCCGCTCAACGCCATCAGGTTTTACAAGTGGGTCCCCAATTTCTTGACCCCGGCCAGTTCGACCCTGACCGTGCTGCCCGACGTCCCGGTTGCGGCATGGGACGTGAGATCACCGACGTCGGCGGTCATGGAAGTCCTCAGCGGCGGAACCCTTGACGGCCTCAACGACCGTCTGATGCACCGTCTTGCGTATCGCAATCTCGGAACCTATGCATCGCCGGTCAATTCGTACGTGGGCAACCTCACGGTAAACGTCAGCGGCGTGGCTCCGACCAGTGCTGCTACCTATCAGGGTGCTGTCCGGTGGTGGGAAATGCGACGCACGGGCGACGCCTTTACCGTCAACGATCAAGGCACACAGTCGACCGGTGCCGGCAATGGTGCCACGGGCACTAACAACTGGATGGGCAGTATCGCTCAGGATTATCAGGGCAACATCGCCCTCGGCTATAGCCAGTCGTCCACCACGCAGCGTGCCGACATCAAGACCGCCGGACGCACCGGTGCCCCATCGGGTTCGCTCGATCAGGGCGAGGCTCTGATGTATGCCGCACCGGCGTCCCAGACGTCCGGTTCGCGTTGGGGCGATTACAGCTCGATGTCGATCGACCCGAGCGACGATTGTACGTTTTGGTATATGGCGGAGTACTACGCAGCCGCCAGCACGACCGGTTTTTCGAGCCGTGTCGGCAGTTTCAAATATCCGGGCTGCACGGCCGCACCCAAGGGCACGATCAGCGGTACGATCACCTCGTGTGCGACCACGCTGCCTATTACGGCGGCTTCGGTTGACGCGACCGGCGGATTTAACCGCCTGACGATCGCCAACGGCACGTATTCGATGACGGTCGCACCCGGCAGTTATACGGTCGGCGCCAACAAATCGGGCGGATACACCGGCACGACGGCCAACACCACGGTCACGAACGGCGGAACCTCGACGGTTAATATCTGTCTCTCAGGTGTGCCGGTACTCGCAGCCGGATCGACCTCGATCGTCGCCGAAAGCTGCGGCATTCCTAATAACGGTGCTCCCGATCCGGGCGAAAATGTCACGGTTTCGCTTCCGTTCACCAATACCGGTGCGGCAAATACGGCAAATCTGACCGCGACCTTGCAGGCAACCGGCGGCATCATCAATCCGGGACCCGCACAAAATTACGGCGTCGTCACGGTCGGCGGCCCGGCTGTGTCCAAGAATTTCACATTCACCGTCGACCCCGGCGTTACCTGCGGAAATACGATAACCCTGACGTGGACTCTGGCGGACGGAGCAGCCAGCTACGGCAACGTTACCAAGACCTACGGCACCGGCACGGCAAACATCAATCTGTCGCAAAATTTCGACGCGGTCACCGCACCGGCCCTGCCGGCAGGCTGGACGCAGAATCAAACCTCCGGAACAGGCATCACGTGGGTGACCAGCACGACGACGCCAAATTCCGCTCCAAACACCGCCTTTGCCAACGATCCGGCAACGGTGAATGCAGCGGCGATCGAGTCACCGGTGTTCCCGGTCTCGGTCTCGAACGCGAGTTTGTCTTTCCAAAAGGCGTTTACGACCGAGAGCACGTTTGACGGCGCCGTTCTTGAGATCAAGATCGGAGCCGGAGCCTGGACCGATATCGTCGCCGCGGGTGGCGTATTCGGATCGGGCGGCTACAACGCGACCATCAGCTCGAGCTTTTCGAGCCCGATCGCCGGCCGTCAGGCGTGGTCAGGTACGTCCGCGACCTTTACACCGACGACCGTCACTCTGCCGGCATCCGCCAACGGTCAAAACGTCCAGCTGCGCTGGCTGATGGCGTCGGACTCGTCCGTCGCATCGACCGGTTTCAGGCTCGACGACGTTTCGGTCTCGGCAGGCGTTAGCTGCTCGGCCTGTGCTCTCAGCATCAAATCAAGAGCTGATTTTGACGGTGACGGCAAAACGGACGTGTCGGTCTATCGTCCGTCGGACGGCAACTGGTATCTTAGCCGTTCAACTGCCGGTTTCAGTGCGATCCACTGGGGCGGCAATGCCGGTGACGTAATCGTGCCGGGCGACTATGACGGCGACGGCAAGGCTGATTATGCCATCTGGCGTCCGTCAGATACCCCTAATGTGACGGATTTCTACATCCTGAACAGCAACGGTTTCACCGTTTCGGGTTACTCGCACGGCCTGACCACCGATATCCCCGTTCCCGGTGATTTTGACGGTGATGGCAAGAGCGACATCGCCGTCTGGCGTCCCTCGACGGGTACGTGGTGGATCTACGGATCGCTGTCACAAACGACCACGGGTGCTCAGTTCGGTTCAACCGGCGATATCCCGATGTCGATGGATAGCGACGGCGACGGCAAGGCTAATCTTGCTGTGTTTCGTCCGTCGAACAACACTTGGTACATCGCCAGAAACACGGGCGTGCCGGCTCAAAACTTCGACGCGGTCCAGTGGGGCCAAGCGGGTGACGTTCTCGTTCCGGCCGACTATGACGGCGACAACAAGGACGATGTCGCCGTGTTTCGCCCGTCAAACGGCGTCTGGTACATTCGCCGGAGCACGGACAGCGGCGTGACCTTTACGCAGTTTGGCCAGGCCGGCGACATTGCGGTCCCGGGCGACTATGACGGCGACGGCAAAGACGACGTCGCGGTCTACCGTGGCGGCACGTGGTACCTCAATCGTTCGACCTCGGGCTTTGCCGCGGTCGCGTTCGGCGCCGCGGGCGACTCGCCAATTCCGGCGGCCTATCACCCATAACCAACGACGCGAATGCCGGACCCACCCGGCTTTCTTCGTCCCGGATCCAACAAAAAAGAGGCTGCCCGACCCGGCGGCCTCTTTTTTTTCGTTCAACTCTGCCGCAGCAACCCCGTTCGCCGCACCCGCCCTGCTCGGCGTATGCTGCGTCACCGACCAGCAATACTCTCGTCGTCGAATGCCGTCCTCGTTATATTATTATTTATATTGAATGTTGATGCGTGAGCGTCACGTTTGGCTGACGCCGATTTCGGTCTGACGCCGATTCTGATTTGAACCGGGACGTTCAACGCTAGTGTGACGACCGCTCGTAAATCTTGAACCGAATTTCTGTTTGCGGAAAAAGGTATCGCCGGACTTCTCACGTATGAGATACTATGGGTCGTCGATAGGTTAATTTGTTCGTCCGGGCGTTTTCCTGATCGTTCGGAGATGTTTCACAGAGTCTAGAGGTAAATTATGCACATATTCGGCCGCGCCGTTCGCTTACTGAAACTCGCAGCATTTCAACTGTTTGCCGTGCTGCTGCTCAGCGCTTTGTTCCAAATTACGCTGCACGCCCAGGTCGAAGGGCTCCGCGTCACAGCCGGCCTCAACCTCACTCCGTCAATCGTCGACGGTAGGCCCGCCCTCACAGGCAATTATCAATTGACCTGCAACATACAGGACGAAAAGACAACGTACGGCTTTGGTGAAATGAAACTCTTTTACGCCATTACCGAAGGCGACCCCGACGGCGATGTCGAGGTCCGGGGTTTGAGCGGGCTACTGGTCGGATCTATGGGCGGAGGTACAGTGCGCGAAGGACCTCTCGAAGTGACAGGTCCGCTCGGAGGTTCCAGGGTCAGAGCCAGACTAAGCGGCGCATTTTGCCATCACGAACAGCTAAACAGTGAACTCGTAACCGTCTGGACCGAGAGCATCCTGATCCCGCCGCAGATCTCAGTCATCGCCGCTTTTGATCCGGAACATCCGAACAACGCTCCGTACGTTTCGATGATGAGTCCCATAAAGATCACCGACGTTCCCGACGTACCTATGGGTAAAAAACTGGTCGTAATGCTCGATATCAACGCCCACCCGCAGAAGACCGAATCGATAGTCTTGCGTTTTCAAAAGGCCGGCGTATCCTATACTCAGGAAATCCATGACATTCAGAAGGAGTACAACCCCATGAAGACGGTCGTCATTCCAACATTGGACGGCGAAGTAAATGTTTGGGTGGAATTCAGACCAAACGAAGTTAAATCTAACGTCCTACAATTCCACGCCGTCCCAGCCCCGAAAAGCCCTTAGGCATTCGGCGACCAGGTTTCCCGGTCCGCCTCGTATCCCGGAAATATAGCAGATCCGGCCTACATTTGTCGGAGCAACTTAAACGAGCCGGTGAGCGTGTAGTGGTCCAGCCGCTCGCCGTCCGGCGACGGAGCGTCGCAGTTAGCGCTAAAAGTTCCCTGAACAAATCCGCCTTTCAGCGGCATTGCGGTTATGTCGTAGGCACCGGTCGAGCAGTTAAATTGTGGAACCGCCGGGAATTTCGACGTCATAAACGCAAAGTTAGTACCGTCGGCTTTGCCCAATTCAAATGGTCCCTTGGCATCGTTCGCGAGTGAACCGCTGAACGAATACTGATCGTCGTTCTTTTTCTCATTGCCGCCCCTCGCCGTGAGCGTCATTTTGCCATGGCTCGCGTCGTTCGTGAACGCGATGCCGCTATAGTCTTCAAACTGCGTACTTGTCAGCTCGACCTTTTCGCCATTATGCGCGATCGTGATCGCAAACATCGACCCGTCGCCCACCGCCGCCGCGGCCTTTCCCGCCTTTTGCGAATACCCCGCAGAACACGCCGCCGCGATAATAACCAACAAAACAAACGATTTTTTCATTAATGCCCCCTGATAAGATACTTTAGAATATTATCCCAAACCCCATCCGCCGCCGCGTCCCGTCCCCGGTTATCGGACAGGCCGTTCACCAATAAGCTCCTACGTCGCCACTCTATCCCCACGGCCCACGAATCTGCTTGGTCATACAACGTTATTACATTTCGCCATTCATTCGCAATCTTTTTTTAGAAAAGACGAGAAACGATAGGAGTCAAACATGCAAACGTGCATTTCTCCGCGGCTGCGCTGATCTGTATTTAGCAACCACATCCTACCCGCCGTCAGCCATTCCTCAAAAGCCGAATCCCTCGCCGGCATCAATGCAATGGCTCACGCGATCCGCCTGCCGGTCGTGCAGGACATACCTGAGCCTGGCACAGATCCCCCCGAGCGAACCGCCGCCATCTCATGCGTACGCATCATGCCGAAACCACCGCCACCTCTCCCGGGTATCAATTTGCCGCCTCCCCGTGCGTTCGGAGCACACGCCACAAAACGCGTTCGGAAATTGCATTATCGAATGCCTGACTCGACTTCCGAGTGCCAACTCCAAACGACCACCTTACTGCGTACCTCGATCCGATCGCTCCGCACCGACTTTTGCTCACCGCGAAGCCGCGTTAGCTCCCCTCCTTACAGAGGAGGGGTGGCATTCCGACGCTTTGGTCGGGATGACGGGGTGGTTCTCTCTTCAGACTCCCCTCCTTACAAAGGAGGGGTGGCATCCGCATCGGATGACGGGGTGGTTCTCTCTTCCGTGCCTTACTTGACATCACCAAAAACCGGCGTATTATCGTTTTACCGAAGGACTTTCACGGTAATTTACACATTTCAAACGTTCATAACTCACTATGAATTACAAAAACCTCGGATACCTTAAGGCAGGCCCGCGTTGTCGTCAATGGATCGTAGATTTTGCTGCCTCGATTCCGGGCGGCAGCCGCATCGCCAAAAACGCCGACCTAAACGACAAATTCGCCCAATTCATCGCCCTAAAATCCACCATCACCCACATGGTCCCCAACTTCGCCGCCAACAACCCCGGCGCCATAGCCGCCTGGACCTCCGCCGCCCACGTAGACGCTCCGCCAAAGACTAAACCGAAACCACCAACGCCCTAGGACAGTAGGTCGCTGAACAAAAATGGGTCGCCATTGCGACCCATTTTTATGGAAATAATTGCTATCTATTCTAGATTGCATCCGTTGGACTATCCGGCACCGCGATTGCCGGTTCGTTGACCTGTTCATTTTCAATAACCCCAACATAGTACCTTTGAAGACGAAGAAGAGCGTCACCCGCTAGTGTGATAACGTCGTTAAGATTCAACTTAAGACCATACATGGAAATAGCGGTCAAACTTGTCATTGCCTCATCCAACTCTTGAAAACGTTCATAATCTTCAATCTCTGTGCGATTCTTCCATCGATGATAATGCGACAGTTCATGAGCAACAGCTCCCGCCATACTAAGGGCAGAGTTCGGATCACCAACCATACCTGGGTAAATGTCGGAACCGAAAACAATTTCTCCATACTCGTTGGCAGTTCCGGGATTTTGTAACCGGAATCGCGTTCTCTCGCCGGCAACATAGCGAGCATCTACTTCGACGTCGAGCCCGGAGAACGTCGCACTTACACTGCCGATTTCTGCTTCGGTTAAGGCTTGGTGACGACGACCGCCAATGAGTGAATCTCCTTTTGGCATATCAGTTTTCTCCTACCAGCGCTGTCAGATCATATTGTGGCTCTTCAACTGAAGTGATGGCAGAAAGGATTTCCGCTGCTGCCGAACGTCCGCCACCTGTATTCGTCACTCCGAGTCTACGCCTGTCCTTACCGGGCTTTACGATACCGACGCTCTGCCATAGTGGGTTGTCCTTTTTAAACAATTCGCCTTGCCAATCGCCGAAAGTATAAACAACGTCCGACGAAAGACGCCGTAACTTATTTCTCCATTCGTTTATTGCCCGATTAATACCTATTCTCGGAATCGTCTCATTGAAGTCTTTCATCAACGCTGCATAGCCCTGCATAATTACAGCCGCGTCAACGACGAGTTCGCTCCTGATTACCCGCCGTCGAGCCGACGCCACGTGTCCTAGTTCAGGCCGGACTTCAGTTAAAAGGTCATAGAATTTTGCGGCAACAATAGAAAGACCCTCCATTTCGGCTTGGTCTAGTGAATCAGACGGCGCGAATGTTTTCATCATCTCGCGAAGTGTAGACAACGTAACTACCTGTGCATTTCCAGAAGTAAGTCGATCCGTAACTCGATTAACGTTATCCCTCAGATTTGAGCTTTTCTCGATAACCTCTTTCGCAAGAAGCGACAGGTCATCTTGAGTTGTTAAATCATATGCTTTCGACCTTGCTGTAGGCTTCGGAAGTTGATTCTTGTCGAAGAAGTAGTTGCCTTCGTCTTCACGCGAAAGAAAATACAATTCAACTTTGAATTGCTTGAATGGTGAGAATCGCGGATACGATGATGGGGCTTCATGCCAAACGCGAACCGCCTTTATTATCGCTTGTTGCCGATGATGCGAGTCTGGCAGATAGACTTTACCATCGTAAATGTAGAGTTCTTTCTCGTCTTTGTTCCAAAAGGCGCTGAAATCTTTCGGGCGCAAGTTCCAAATGAGAGGTCCCAAAAAAACCTGCTCTCCGTTTAACAGTTTTGTCGTGATGTCATCGGCTTTATCGACGTCAAAAATATAAAAGTCTGTATCGGGGTATCCGCGAGAAAGAGAAAGCTCGCGGTCGCGGTCGTGGTCACCCGGTATGCCGGGCTTAACCCCACGTTGAACATTCTGGTCAGTCCAAATCAGGTTCGCGCGCGCTGCGTCCGCGACTTCCTGAGCAGTTATTGTAAAAGTTACAACTGAATCGGAGCCTTCGCCAGTCCATTGGGCATCTTGACAGGTAAAAAGCCCCTTATAAATTACCTCGTTTGCAACTCGGATTGGTTCGGTTAGTAGTCCTTTGATTTCCTTTTTACTCATATGAATTTGGGTAGACAGACGATATTGGTCGATTTACTTTTCTACGAACCGGGCAATTCTCTTCTGACAATCGTCCGCCATGCGGGCTTTTGCGTTTACCTGTATGCCTTGTTCGATCGCTTCGGAAAACTCTAGGCCATCGATGTCGTAGAGCAATCGCTTTGTCATCGCGACGGCGGGGGGGGGGGGGGTGATGACGCTCAGTTCCTCGACCCCGAAGGGCACAAAGCCACGCTCCTTTAGGGCGTAGCTACTGTCAGCCAACAACCAAACAGGGCGTTTCAAACGTCCTTCCCTCCGGCGGCTTAAGCCATAATACGGGTAAGCCCATTGAAACGGGCTAATACGCATTCGCCAATCGCCACCACGGCCTAATGACCGAGGCTATATGCCGCGAAACGCGGTCACGACCACGCCTACTTTTCATAGATGACCTTGAGGTCGGCCAGAACATTCTTGCGGATCAGCGGATGAAGCGACGCCTCGGTTGCGAGATCGACGCTCCGGCCAAATATCTCTTTGAATGTGTCTTCGAGAGCGATAAATTCGACGAAACCTACAGGCTTCGACAGACGAACGGGCAGATCGACATCACTATTCGGCGTGTCTTCGCCCCGAGCGACCGATCCAAAGACACCCAACATCGCGACGTCTTTCGTTTGACATACGGTTCTTAGTCTTTTCATTACCGGTTCGAGATTCATACTGTGCCTTATGCAGATTTTAACACAACTATTTCTCTTAAAGCTTAATAATTGCCTTGTGACAATCATCGGTCGTGCTGGCGGCGGCATTGGTGGTTTCTTGGCCGCATAGCGGCGACATGAATTTAGCCGTGGGTCTCAAGGCACAGACAGGATACGCGGGTTTGCTCGGGTCGATCGAACCGTGCCACTCCGAATTTTTTTATCGGCCACACGTTTTTATAGATCGAAAACGATCGGAGGCTGGGTCGGGTCGTAGGCTTCGTCGCAGGTTGAGGCGTTGACGTATCGTACGCCGTCCACCGTCGCGGTGCCGTAACCGCAATGGATGTGGCCGAAAACGTGGAGTTTGAGCCGCCCGAGCGGCGTCATTTGGTCGACGCGAATCCTCAGTTCTTCGCAGCCCGTTAGCTCTTCGCCCCACACACGCGGCACAGTGTCGAGGATGCCGTTGGGCGGCCCGTGGGTGATCAGGATATCGACGTCATCGGGAATAAGCCGCCATTTCGCCGCCATCTGCGGCCCGCGATCGAGGTTGAACGCCCAATCGAAAAACCGCGGCTGCCACGGGCTGCCGTAGACCTTGAGGCCCTCGATCTCGACCGACGAATCCTGCAAATATATGATCGACGGATCGAGCAATGCCCGGGCACGCGCGTTGTCGCGCTCAAAAAGCCAATCGTGATTGCCGGCAACAAATATCTTGTTCCGATGCGGCAACCCGGCAAACCATCGGTTGAAAGCGACGATCTGCTCGACCGTCCCGACCGTCGTCGCATCACCCGAATGAATAAGCAGATCGCCATCAGGGACGACGATCTGCTCATTACAATTATGCGTGTCGGAAATGCAGACTACGCGCATCAGTTGTAGATCCGCGAGACAAAATTCCCTGCCAGAAACGTCGCCGGCTCGATCTCACTCTGCAATATGACACCCTTAAGGTCGCCCGCCAGCAGCATCATCGCCGACTGGCACAGGGGTGCCGCCGTCGTCGTCTGGATCGCCCGCAGATGATGTCCGTTGATGCTCAGCGGTTCGACAAAATAGGCCTTTTCGAGCATTCTCCGCC
The DNA here is from genome assembly GCA_043788335.1 of Chloracidobacterium sp. GTDB lineage: Bacteria > Acidobacteriota > Blastocatellia > Pyrinomonadales > Pyrinomonadaceae > OLB17. Next base: position 11,345 of record JAYVUD010000375.1, read on the forward strand.
GCCCCCGAACGTCAAAACCGTCCACCGAGGCGTGGACCAGCACCAGATCGTCCTCGACCGACGGCACGGCCTCGAGCATAGCGTCCTGGAGTCGGCCCGGGAGCTCAGCGTCTTTCGGCAGCTTGCGGATCAGGGATTCGACCCAGTGGTAATGGCCGACATAGCGGAGCGTCTTATATTCCAACTGCTTGGCCTTACCCGCAAAAAAGTCCGGCAGATCCGCCGCCCCGCCCGACGTGAGGTCGGCCTCGTACGTCCGCGCCCCGATGACGATCGTCTCTCGGGCAGAAAGTGCGGGCTTTTCGGTGATCGCAAAGTCGCGTATGACCCGCGAATTCTTGACATACTCGGTCGCGACGCCGATCGGCGACCAGGTAAATCCGTAAAAGTGCGGTGCGTGGGCGTGGGCGGTCAAGGCTCCGACCTTCATTCCGACGCGTTCGACCTTTTCGTTCTCATATTTGGCGACAAACTCATTGTAAAGCTCCATCGCTTTGACATTGATAAAACCGGGAGCCAGCCCCGTCTGTAGGATAAAGCCCGTTTCAGCACCCTGGGCCATCGCCATTATTTGCTCGGTTTCGGCGACATACTCGGTCAGATTGGCGTAGTGCATCTTAAAATCGACGGCAAACCGCGCCATTTTCGGCGCCTGGCCGCCCGGCGAGCAATCGAGCAAAACGTCGGTCCGCTCAAACGCCGCTTTCATCGCTTCATTGATCCCGTCGGGCGGCATCAGCACGGTCTCGACCGCGGTCGTTTTAGCCGAATTGCCGATCACAAAATCCCGGGCGTCTGCCAGGCATTCGTCGTGAACATCGCCGAGTATGATGGTCGTGTCAAAATCACTCCATTCCCTCAAAAGCAGAGCCGCGGCCTGGCCGATCCCTCCGGAACCGGCGATAAATATTGTCTTTGTCATAGTGAGAACTTATAGCGTGGAAACTATCAGTTATACAGTATTTTACAACGCAAAAGCCGACTTTGCTAATAGGCAAAATCGGCTTTCTGACGCGGATCGATAGGCTATCGCTAGTCGATGTTAAAGTATTTTGCCTCGGGGTGATGGATGATGATCGCGGACGTCGACTGCTCGGGTTCGAGCATGAATTCGTCCGTCAGGGCGACGCCGATGCGTTCGGGATCGAGTAGTTCGAAGAGCTTGGTCTGATCCTCGATATTCGGGCACGCCGGATAGCCGAAACTGTACCGCGAGCCCTGATAACCCTGATGAAACAGCTTGGCTAGTTCCGGTGCATCTGCTCCGGCAAACCCGAGTTCCTCCCGAATACGCTTGTGCCACATCTCCGCGAGAGCCTCGGCCGACTCGACCGAGAGGCCGTGAAACAGGAGATAGTCGGTGTAATTGTCAGATTTGAACAGTTTTGCCGAGTGCTCGCTCGCCTTGCGGCCCATCGTCACCAGGTCAAACGCCACCACATCGATCACGCCCGATTCGACCGACGCAAAATAATCCGCGAGACAGAGATTCTTGCCGCCGCGTTGGTCCTGCGGCTGCCTCGGGAACGTGAACCTCATCCGCTCGGTTCGCTCGTCGTCGTGATAAATGACCAGATCGTTCCCGCTCGACTGGCACGGATAGTAACCGTAAACGAGCTTTGCCTCAAGCAGTTTTTCGCGGATCGCCTGTGCCTTCACCTCGGCGAACTTCGGGTAAACGGTCTCTTGCAGGATCGCGTCATACTCTTCTTTCGACTTTTTGCCCTGCTTGTACTGCCACTGACCCTTGAACAGAGCGGTCTCGTTGATATAATCGAAAACCTTTGTCAGATCCCTGATCTCGACCACCTTCGAGCCGTAAAACGGAGCCTTCGGCCGCTCAATGTTGGCAGCCACGTCTGACCGCTTCGTATGCGTCATGTCACCCGACGAACGCGTCGAAACCCTCGCGGCTTCCTTACCCAGTTTCGCGTCCTCGCCGACCAGATCCTCGGTGTCTGTCACCGTCTCGACCGACTCTGTTGATCCATCGACTGACGCATTTCCCTCTGGTTCGACGTTCTCAACATCCCCAACTTGGGAGCTGGGACCTGGGACTTGGGACTCCGCCGCGGTGATCTCATCCATCGCGTGGAGCCCGTCAAACGCATCGCGGGCGTAATAGAGCTTGCCGTTATAGAGCGGCACCAGATCC
>JAYVUD010000376.1:0-3477 GCA_043788335.1 Chloracidobacterium sp.
CGGCCCGTCCGTCACCGTCAAAATCTCCCGGAACAGGAATGTCGCCGCTTGTCCCGAACCCGCCGCCAAAGAGCAAAGTCGAATCTTCGCTCCGCAGAATGTACCAGCTTCCATTCGAAGGCCGCCAGATCGCGACATCCGTCTTACCGTCACCCGTATAGTCGGCCGGGACGATCGCGTCGCCCGCCGCACCAAACTGATAGCCCGCAAAACCCGCCGTTGAACGATATAGAAACCATGAGTTGTTCGACGGCCGATAAACCGAAGCATCCGTCTTGCCATCGCCGTCGTAGTCGAAAGCGGTCTTGCCCGCGGCTACCTTGATCACAAACCCCGACTGCGAGCTTGCCGTGGGCTGATAGACGCTAGCCGTCGTCGGCAGGCCCGGATTTGAGAAGCCGGTCACGTAAACATTGCGTGATTGGTCAACCCCCAATCCGTAGCCGACCGTCAGGACCGACGGCGTGTCCGAACGAATCTCTGTCGAATAGGTCAGCGATGCCGCTCCGCTCCGACTCGGGTCGATTTTGGCGAGAAATGCTTTAGTAACTGAATCTCCGGCGAGCGGACCTCGCCATGCGTCCGCCGTCACCGGAAAATTATCAGATTGTGTGTTGCCTGCGATCCAAAAACTACCGGTGCCGTCGACGGCGATACTTCCATTGTCGCTTCCCCACACATATGCGTCCGGACCGCTACCGCCAAAATACGTCGAATAGACGAGCGACGCGGCACCCGACAAGTTCGTGTTTACGACAGTGACAAATAGGTCGTTGGCTGTGCCGTTATCAGGATTAGCATCCAATATCCCGGCCGTCCGGTAACCGCCTGCCGTCACAGGGAAATTTGCTGAGTTTGTCGTCCCGATCAGATATGCTTTTCCGGCACTATCGACCGCCAAACCACCCGGATAATCGCCTTTGGTGCCCGCTGCGTAACTGCCGTAAAGGACGGCCGAACCAGTCGAATTGAATTTTGCCAGCACACAGTCTTTGGTGTTAAGTCCTGTCTGAACCGCCGGAATCGGCTGGATCTGTTGGAACGCGTTCGCCGTCGTGGGGAATTGATCGGCCGCTTGTCCGCCTGACGTGGTGCCGAAAAAGATATAGGCGTTGTTGCCAACATCGACCGCCACCTTGGCACCATTTTGAAGTCCTCCGCCCCGAAACAGAGTGGAGTAGATCAGGCCTGTCCCGTTCGGGTTGAGCTTTGTCAGGAATCCGTTCGTCGATCTCGGTGTCGTGTCGTACGCCCCGACCGTCACCGGAAAATCGGCGACGTTCGGCGTGTAATTGTACGCGTCCCCGACGACGTACACATTATTGGCCGCGTCGAGAGCTATCCCTTTCGGGACATCGCTCCCGGTGCCGCCGAGAAATGTCGAAAATACCAGTCCGTTTCCGCTGGCGTTAAGCTTTGTCACGACGGCGTCGTCCCCCTGATTTCCGATCGGACCTGCCTGAAACGCTCCGGGCGTCGTCGGATAGTTGGTCTGTTCGCCAAGCGTAAAATGCCGGACATAGCCCGTAATATAGGCGTTGCCGGCTGTGTCGATGGCCAGATCGCCATAGCGTACACCGGCACTGACCGAGCCCTCGCCGATAAACGTTGAATAGGCCAGAGCGGTGCCGCCCGCATTTAACTTCATAACCCAGAAAGCACTGCACGCGCTAACGTGACACGCACTGAATGTCGGTTGATATGATCCCGGTGTGGTCGGAAAAGTCGACGTATGCTCTGAGCTGCCAAAGATATAAGCATTGCCTGCAGCGTCCGTTTTGACCGCTATCGGGTACGACGCACTGTCGCCGGTCAAATACGTCGCATACGCGAGCGTCGGGTCGATCGTCAGCGGCCGCGAACGGTCGTAATCGCCGAGTTCAAAACCGATCTCGTTGTTTTCATTAACGACGTAGCTGCTCGCCACTTCGCGGCGGACGCCGTCATTTTCCTGATAGCTGACCGGCTTGTGCCAACTGATGTCCCCGCCCGCCGCGTGCAGGACGAGCTCGCCGGCCTCATTGATCGAGACGTTTTCGGCACCTTTGAAATGAATCTTGATGCTCGCCGGATCGGAGTTCGGCGATACGACAAAATCATATTCGAGCTGCTGTTGATCGCCGTGGTAAACGAGGTCGATGCCCTCGTAGACGCCGGCGTATTTCACCTTAGCGTAAAGCGGCACATCGCGTTGCCATTTGCTCTGGTCTGAGCCGGCGAAATAATTAGCCTTGCCCGCAAGCTCCGATTCGCCCGAGACGCCGGCCGTCGCATTGGCACCCGCCAACCGCAATTGAAGTACATCCCCCGTCGAGGTTGACCCGCCGTTATTCGACCGTTCATTGTGGTTCAAACGCAGGGTTGCACCGTCATCCGTCAGCCACAGATCGTACCCGCGACCCCGAGCCGAGTATTTGACCGCCGCATCCTCCTGCCCCTGATTGGCCTCGAACGAGATCGGGAGTTTGCCCAACATATCCTCGACCCTTTTGTCAGCCGAGTTTTCGGCGGGGCGGAACTCCGGAGTTTTATAGGAATGGCCGGTGCCCATCGTCAGGTAGATCGCCGTCAGCAGCACGGTCGAACCCGCGATCGAAACCAACAGCGTTTTGCTGCGTGAAAATTGACCTTTCTTGTTTGTAGTCTGCATTTGATCGTTACCTCTTACCCCACGGCAAATGACGTTAACCGTTCGACCGGCCCCAGCTGGTTGTTTCACCCCGGATATTGATCACTTCCCGAATGACGTAATGTTTCGCCTCTATTTAAGTAAGCGGAATTACGCGGCGTTATCCGCCACTTTTTTTGATTTTTTTTTCGCAGGCGAAATGTTCGCAACCGGTGCCGAAAGCGGCCTGTCGTTTGCGAGCCCGGCGTAGGTCGTCTCACCGCCGAACACACAGAGAGCACGGCGACCGGGAGAGTTCATCTGATCTCCCCTTACTCACCGTGCCTTGAAACTCTGAACTCTGAACTCCGAACCCTGAACTCGCTTCCTAATAAACGTACGCGTTCGCCGTCGGTCGGTCGCCTGCCAGTCCCCACGGGATCGCCGCGAAGCCGGCCGTCGACTGTTGGATATAGAAAATACCCTGTGCTCCCGGTCGCCAGACGGCGAGGTCGGCTTTGCCGTCGCCGTCGTAATCGCCGGGGCTCGGGATATCGCCCGCGGCTCCAAAGGCGGCACCGTAGAAAGTCGGGCTTTCGCTGCGAAGCACGTACCAAGTCGAGGTCGACGGGCGGAAGATGGCGTTGTCCGTCTTGCCGTCGCCGGTGTAGTCCGCCGGAACGATCATATCGCCGACCGCCCCAAACTGGACGCCGTAGAACGATCCGTTGCCGCTATTAAACCGGAACCATTGCCCTAGGCTTGGCCGGTAGACCGAGATGTCTGTTTTGCCGTCACCGTCAAAATCGCCCATCGCCGGCTTATCTGTCGCGACGCCGAACGGAACGACCGCAAATCCTGCGGTCGAT
>JAYVUD010000377.1:0-2710 GCA_043788335.1 Chloracidobacterium sp.
ATCGGGCATAACCTGCAGGAACACTCGATCGTGCTCATCCGTGGCGGCCGTGTAAAGGATCTTCCGGGTGTGCGTTATCACGTTATCCGCGGAACGCTCGATGCCTCAGGCGTCGCGAACCGCAACCAGTCGCGTTCGAAGTACGGTGCTAAGAGGCCGAAGGGAGCTAAATAGGTACGGAGACCGGACACTCGTGTCCGCATCGACCGTTCCTTCGTTGAAAAACGTTTTCGTGCCGAAGCGGCACTCACGCGGACAAGAGTGTCCGCACTCCAATAAGAATTATGCCAAGACGTAGAGTTGCAGGAAAAAGAGAAGTTTTGCCGGATCCGGTCTATAACAGCATTGCTGTGACCAAGTTCATCAACGGCCTGATGTGGGAAGGTAAAAAGGCGGTTGCCGAGCAGATCTTTTACGCGGCGATGGAACGCCTCGCTGAAAAGACCGGCGAAGAGGCATTGAAAGTGTTTAAGAAAGCCCTCGACGGCGTTGCACCGACGCTCGAAGTTAAATCGCGACGTATCGGTGGTGCGACATATCAGGTGCCGCTCGAAGTTTCGCGTGACCGACGCAATACGCTTGCCATCCGCTGGATCGTGCTGAATGCACGCAATCGCAGTGAGAAAACGATGGAAGATCGCCTGGTAGGCGAACTTCTCGATTCGACCAACGGACGCGGCGGAGCAATGAAGAAAAAGGACGACGTTCACCGTATGGCAGAGGCGAACAAGGCGTTCGCACACTATCGGTTCTAAAAAATTTTTAACCGCAGAGTCGCGGAGACGCAGAGAAAGAGAGATAAAGAACGTTTGGTCCTCTGCTTTTCCGATTTATTAAACTCTGCGTCTCCGCGTCTCGGCGGTGGAAATTAAGTAATGGCACAGATCAGCTTAGACAAATTTAGAAACATCGGCATCATGGCCCATATCGACGCGGGTAAGACCACGGCGACTGAGCGCATTTTGTTCTACACGGGTGTTTCGCACAAGATCGGCGAAGTTCACGAAGGAACGGCGACGATGGACTGGATGGAGCAGGAGCAAGAGCGCGGCATTACGATTACGTCCGCTGCAACTACCTGTTTCTGGACGCGTAATGGCGTCGAGCACCGCATTAATATTATTGATACACCGGGACACGTTGACTTCACGATGGAGGTTGAGCGGTCTCTTCGAGTTTTGGACGGAGCCGTTTGCGTTTTTGACGGCGTTGCCGGTGTCGAGCCGCAGTCAGAGACCGTCTGGCGTCAGGCCGACAAGTACGGCGTGCCGCGTATCTGCTTTATCAACAAACTTGATCGAGCAGGTGCATCATTTGACCGTTCATTTGACTCGATCCTGACCAGGCTCGGTGCTAATGCTGTTGCGATGCAGGTCCCGATCGGCCTCGAAGAGCATTTCAAGGGCGTCGTCGATCTGATCACCATGAAAGCTTTCGTTTGGAACGACGAGGCGAAAGGTGCAAAATACGAAACGCTTGAGATCCCAGCAGAACTCGTTGACGAGGCAAAAGCCGCTCGCGAGAATCTGGTCGAGGCTGTCTCGGCGATCGATGACGACCTGATGATGAAATACCTCGAAGGCGAGGAAATTTCGGAAGATGAGATTCGCGTTGCTCTCCGCAAGGGGACGCTCGCGATGAAGATCGTGCCTGTTTTCACCGGTTCGGCATTTAAGAACAAGGGCGTTCAGACGCTGCTCGACGCGGTGGTAGATTTTCTGCCGAGCCCGCTCGACATTCCCGCGATCGAGGGTGAAAACCCCCGTACGGGTGAGATCGAGACGCGACCGCCGGATGCGAAAGCTCCGTTTTCGGGCCTCGTGTTCAAGCTGATGGCTGACAAGCACTTGGGACAGTTGGCGTTTGTTCGAATTTATTCGGGCACCGTCTCGGCCGGTTCGTATGTGACGAACACGATCAAAGATTCAAAAGAACGCGTCGGCCGATTGATGCTCATGCACGCCAACAAGCGCGAAGACGTCGAAACGGCATCGGCCGGCGAGATCGTCGCGATCGGCGGTATGAAAAATACGACGACGGGCGACACCGTTGCGGACGAATTAAAGCCGATCATCCTCGAGTCGATGGACTTTCCGGAACCGGTCGTGCGTGTCGCGGTCGAGCCGAAAACCCGTCAGGATCAGGACAAGATGGGCATCGCCCTCAATCGGCTTGCTCAGGAAGACCCGAGTTTTCAGGTTACGACCGATCATGAGACGGGCCAGACGATCATCGCCGGCATGGGCGAACTTCACCTTGAGATCATCGTCGACCGCATGAAACGCGAGTTTGGCGTTGAGGCAAACGTTGGTAAGCCGCAGGTTGCATACCGTGAGACGATCACGCAGGGAGCACCCGGTAAAGAGATATACAAGAAACAGTCGGGAGGCCGTGGTAAATTTGGCCACGTCGAACTCGAGATCGAGCCGGCGCCGGGCGAGGGCTTTGTCTTCGAAGACAAAATCTCCGGTGGTTCGATCCCGCGACAGTTCATCAAGCCGACAATGGAAGGCGTTCGCGACGCTATGCTCCGCGGCTACCTTGCAGGCTACGAGCTGGTCGACATCCGCGTCAGACTGCTGTTCGGTTCCTATCACGAAGTCGATTCGGACGAGATCTCATTCAAATTGGCAGGCTCGTTCGCGTTTCAGGACGCTGTCAAGAAAGCTAAGCCGGTCCTGCTCGAACCGATCATGCGGATCGAGGTCGT
>JAYVUD010000378.1:0-2826 GCA_043788335.1 Chloracidobacterium sp.
GCTCAGGCGTTTGGAGCGGCGGGCGACAAACCGATCCCGGCGGCCTACCATCCGTAACCGATAGAAACGGTCCGGCGATCTCCCACAGATCGCCGGACCATATCGATCTTTCCCGCCTATTAATCTTGCACCACCCTTAGAACTCCTGCCATTTCCTAACGTCCCCGGTCGTTTTCCCGCAGACAAAACCCACAGCGAAAAATAAACGTGAAATGAATGGCGGAAATTGATCCGATATTCCGCCACTACAAATAGCAGCTCAGTGTCAGCTGGTTTGAGTTGAGGATTTCCGTCCGGAGCGATCGAAGTCATCGACGGTCTGACTGAATGCTGGACGTCAAGTGCCGTGGGGTAGATCGGGGTGGAAAAGTGGACATTACAAACGAAAAGAAATGGAATCTACGCAGCAGGATGATCGCGGCTTCAATGGTGGGGCTGATCGCGATGGTCGCTGCAGGCTACCTGTTGATGGGTGCGGGGCACCCCAAACTAAGTGAAAAGACGCGAGTCGAAACGCAGTCCGGGGCGGAGGTCCAAGATCTGCTAGCGAATCTCCCGATCTCGTTCGAGGCCAATCAGGGCCAAGAGGACGCGGCGGTAAGATACTCGGCCCGCGGCCGCGGGTACGATCTGTGGCTGACGGGCGACGGTGCAACCCTGCGTTTGAACCACAAGGAACTGTCGGTAAACGACGGGTCAACCTCAACCGGGGATGTGCTTCAATTGCGGCTGGCAGGTGCGAACGCGAAGGCCGGCGTGTCGGGCGAATCGGAGCTTGCCGGCAAAGCCAATTATTTCGCCGGCTCAGACCAGAGCAAATGGCAACGCGATGTGCCGCTCTACGCTAAGGTGAAATACGCGGGCGTCTACGAGGGCATCGATCTCGTTTACTACGGCGATCAGCAACAGCTCGAATATGATTTTGTCGTATCGCCGAACTCCGATCCAGCGAGCATCAAGATCCAGTTCAAAGGTGCCGAAAACGTCTCGATCAATGACGAGGGCGAACTCGTCCTGCACGCGGCGGGCGGCGACCTCAGTTGGCACAAGCCGGTAAGTTATCAGGAAAATGACGGCGTCCGCCGTGAGGTCGCGAGCAGCTATGTCGTCAATGAAAACAACGAGATCGGATTTGCACTCGGCGATTACGACCGTTCGCGGCCGCTGACGATCGACCCGACGCTGGCGTATGGAACGTATTTTGGTCAGGCAGCCCAGCCGCGGGTAGCTGCTCTCAAAGTTGACGCCGCCGGAAACGCCTACATTCTCGGGTCTGCCTCAAATACTCCCAATTATCCGACCACGCCGGGCAGTTATAAAACGGTCTTCGATTGCCCGGTTGCTGGCCCTCCTTGCGAAAACATCTGGGTGACGAAGATCAATCCCACCGGATCGGCACTGGTCTATTCGACATTTATCGGCGAAGGCATCGTTGAGGCGGGAACTGGCGGCATTGCTGTCGATACTGCCGGGAATGTCTACCTGACGGGTAGTATCGTCACAACAATTGGCTTTCCGCTTGGCTGGCCCGTCACCGCGGGAGCTTATCAAACAACGTCTGCGGGCAAAAGTGAAGCATTTGTCACGAAATTGAATGCCGCCGGCAACGCGATCGTTTTCTCTACGCTTTTCGGGGGACATGGCGATGACATCCCCCAATCGATCGCTCTGGACTCAAATAATAACGTCGTTATCGCCGGGGGTGCTTATTCATATCGGTTTAACGAACCATTTGATTTTCCGCTGACGCCAGGAGCGTGGTTCACAACCAACGGTTTGGACCAGGGATTTGTGGCAAAATTCAGTTCAAACGGTTCGACGCTTATGTATTCGACGCTGATACCAGCTTTTAACAGTCCGGGCAGTTCGCTGGCGGTAGACGGCAGCGGAAACGCATACGTCTTTTTTAGAACCTACGACGATTGGGTGCCGAACAGCGGGCATAATCGGAGATTTCCGACTACGCCAAGCGCTTTTCAACTCGATCCGTCACAGCAGGGTACCGGTAATGATTGCGTATTGGCAAAAATAAACCCGACCGGCTCGGCGTTGCTCTACGGAACCTATCTTGGCGGAACCAGCGGGGAAGTCTGCAGCGGCGTCGCTGTCGATAATGCCGGCAGGGCGTATGTAAAGGGGTTTACACAATCGCCTGATTTTGACATTACCTCAAACGCCTTCGACCAGCTCGGCCACATCTCTAATCCGAATACCGCCTTGACAGACGACGCGTTCGTCTCCGTGATCGACACCAACGCGTCCGGAGCGGCCTCGCTCGTCTATTCGACCTATTTGGGCGGCAGCCTTGTGGACCAGTGTAACAGCGGTGAAAAGGACGGCGACATCGCCATTGACGCGTCGAAGAAGATCTGGATCACCGGATCGACCAAATCCAGCAATTTTCCGGTGACGGCCGACGCTTTGCAGACGACCTTCGCCGGGGTTCGCTGTAGTGCATATATTTCAAAGATAGATCCGACCCGGAGTGGTAGCTCATCGCTCGTCTATTCGACGTTCTACGGCACCCTCGTCACGGGTGACACTTTCGGAACGGACATTGCCCTCGATGGTTTAGGAAACGTTTACGTGGCCGGCAGAGGCGACTATGGCCTCATCACGACTCCGGGATCCTATGAACCAGACTCTAACTCGGCCGGCCTTTCAGGGTTCCTGATCAAGGTAGCCGCCGGCAAGATCGCTTTCGACTACGACGGTGACGGCAAGACGGATGCTTCGGTGTATCGGCCGTCGAACAACTCATGGTTTCTATACCGTTCAACGGCGGGTTTTGCGGGCTATCAGTTTGGTGCGGCGGGCGACGCGATC
>JAYVUD010000379.1:0-7653 GCA_043788335.1 Chloracidobacterium sp.
TCTTCCTCGACGAGATCGGCGATATGTCGCCGCGTGTGCAGGCCAAGATGCTTCGGGTACTCGAGGAACAAAGGTTCGAGCCGGTCGGCAGCAATACGCCGATCTCGGTCGACGTCCGGGTCATTTCCGCGACCAATCAGCCGCTCGACGGCTTGATCGAAAACGGCAATTTCCGCTCCGACCTCTTCTATCGGCTTAACGTCATACCATTTCAAATTCCGCCGCTTCGCGAACGCCCCGAGGACGTGCCGCAGCTCGCTGAACATTTCAATCAGCGATTTTCAACCGAGTACGGCCGCCCGCCGAAGCAGTTCACAGCGGACTCGATCGAGGCTCTGCAGAGCTATAATTGGTTCGGGAATGTACGCGAGCTAAAGAATACGATCGAGCGGATCGTCATCATGACCCAAAAGGTCAAGATCGCCGCCGACGACCTTCCGGAAATGGAGATCAGTTTCGAACCGGCCGCGATCAGCTTCCGTTTCCCGACGTTTAAGGAGGCGACCGACGCTTATCAACGGGAGTTCATTATGCACAAACTCGCCGAATTTGACGGAAATGTAGCAAAGGCCGCGGACGATATGGGCGTCGACCGCAGCCATCTATATCGGCGAATGCGTAATTTGGGGATCCAAGCGAAGTGAAAAGTTCGAGTGCAAGCTTTAGCTTGTCTCCCGCATTTGCAGGGAACAAGCTAAAGCTTGCACTCGTAACGGACTATTTCACCGGAAATCCGCGTTTCTTCATCAACGCGTTCACATCCGGGTCGCGGCCGCGGAAATTGCGGTATGCCTCAGCCGGATCGACCGTGTTGCCGATCGAGAAGATGTACTTGACCAAGCGTGCGGCGACGGCCTTGTCGTACGGTCCCTTCGCCTCGGTAAATGCACCGAAAGCATCTGCGGTCAGAACGTCCGACCACAGGTAGCTGTAGTACCCGGCCGAATAGCCGTCATTGGCAAAAATATGGCCGAATTGCGGCGTCCGGTGCCGCATTACCAGTTCCTTGGGCATACCGAGAGCAGCAAGAGTCTCCTTTTCAAATGCGTCCGCGTCGATCTTTTTGTCGCCGGCGAGATGCAGTTTCATATCGATCAGGGCACTCGCCAAATATTCGGTTGTGCCGAAACCTTGATTAAACGTCGCAGCTTTTTTGATCTTGTCGACCAGGGCCTGCGGGATCGGCTTGCCTGTCTGGTAATGCAGGGCAAACCGCGAGAGCACCTCAGGCGTCGAGACCCAGTGTTCCATCAGTTGTGACGGAAATTCGACGTAATCGCGGGCCACGTTAGTGCCTGAAAGCGAGGGGTATGTGACGTTTGACGAGAGGCCGTGAAGGGCGTGTCCGAATTCGTGAAACATCGTCACGGCGTCGTCCCAAGAGATCAGGATCGGCTCGCCCGGCTTGCCCTTTACAAAGTTGGCGTTGTTCGAGACGATCGTTGTTACCTCGCCGTCGAGACGGTCCTGGCCGCGATACGCGTTCATCCAGGCACCTGACCGCTTGCCGTCGCGGGCATATGGGTCAAAGTACCAAACGCCGATATGTTTGCCGGCCTTATTTTTGACCTCGTAGACGGTAACGTCCGGATGGTAGACGGGAACATTGGTGACAGGCGTGAACGTAAAGCCGAACAGCTCGCCCGCGACCCAGAACATTCCCTCGCGGATCTTGTCGAGCTGCAGGTACGGTTTGACCTCGTTTGCGTCGAGATCGTAGCGTTCCTTGCGGACCTTTTCCATATAGTAGCGATAGTCCCACGGTTCGATCTTGACGCCCTTGCCCTCTTTGCCGGCAAGCTTTTGCATATCCGCGACCTCTTCGTGGACGCGGGCGACGGCGGCCGGCCAGACGCGTTCCATCAGGTTCATCGCGTTCTCCGGCGTTTTGGCCATCTGCGGTTCCAAACGCCAATGGGCGTGGGTCGCGTAGCCGAGTAATTTCGCCCGTTCCGCACGAAGCTGCAATATCTGCGTGATGCCCGCGTTGTTATCGCGTGCGTCACCGTTATCGCCCCGATTGACGAACATCTTCCACGCCTTTTCCCGCAGGTCGCGGCGATCTGAATATGTCAGGAACGGATCGATCGACGATCGTGTGTTGCGGATCACCCAGCCGTTGGCTACCTTCTTCGACACCGCGGCCGAGGCGGCAGCATCGATGAGGTCTTTCGGCAGCCCCGCCAGATCGGCCTGGCTGGTTAGCGTCATGTAAAGCTGACCTTCTTCGCCAAGCAGATTTTGGTTGAATTTGGTGAAAAGTCCGGCGAGTTCCTGATTGATCGCACCGAGACGTGCCTTTTGCTCCGGGCCGAGTTTCGCTCCGGCGCGGACGAAGTTGGTGTAATAGACCCAAGTCAGACGCTGCTGCTCAGGCGTTAGTCGCTTGGTAGCCGGTGAATTATAAACCGCCTCGATCCGCTTAAACAGCTCGGCATTTTGCGAGATCTTGTCAGCGAACGCGGCGAGTTTCGGAGCCATCTCGGTGTCGACCGCTTCCATCTCAGGCGTGCTTAGACTACCGGACCAGATGCCGTAAAGTGTCTGCACGCGATCAAGTGTGTGGCCTGATCGTTCCAAAGGGGCGATTGTGTTTTCGAATGTGGGCGGGGCTTTCGTCGCCGTTATCTGGTCGATCTCGCCGAGGTTCTCGGTCATAGCCGCTTCGAGAGCGGGCTTGAAATCTGCGACCTTGACCTTGTCAAACGGCGGAACCCCGCCAAAAGGGCCTTCCCATTTCGCCAGAAGCGGATTTGCCGGGGCTTCGGCCGCATCCGCCTTGATCGAATTAATATCTGCCATAAAATACGCGATTCCTATTATTCCTGAACATACTAGTATCAATCGAAAAATCATTTTGTTTTGCATTTTGAAAAAACTCCTCGGACTGTTTCTCAATCTTAGTATTTTACGCGGACCGTAACAAATGGTTGCAGGACCGGCAATCGCGGCCTGGTGGTGGAGCAAAAGTGCGAAAATCCGCGAAGTTGCTGTGTATATGTTCACACGGATATCGTCGATGTTTGGGTGCCAAGACCGAGATCGGTCAACCGAGACTTCGGCAGAGTTCGGGTTCCAACCCTTATTATTTGCTCACGCGCGGAGTATCGAGCGTCAATTAAGCATTGATTCGGTTGAGCCTACGCCTTTGGCTCGCATTTTGCGTTACAACAAAAGCAGGTGAATCAATGCAGGCCTTTGGGACTCACACAATTCGCGAAATCGCACTAGCATCACCAGCTGCGACCAGAATTTTTCAGGAATTCCGCATAGATCAACGCTCGATGGGCAACGAACTTTTCGGCGAAGCTTGCCGGAGCGCCGGAGTTGACCCCCAACTGATCGAGTCGAAACTTAATGACGCACTGAGCGAAAGTGCATCTACTGGTTTCGATCGCATATCGAGGTCATCGCTCGCCGAGATTGTCGCCTATATAATTGGGAAACATCATTCGTACGCAAAACGTGAGGCTGAACAGCTAACCTTTCTCGCCGACAAGATCGCTCATCACCACGGCAACGAACAACCGGGACTATACGAAATTAGGGAATGCCTTTGCGAGATTTTCGAGGAGTTCGGTCCCCATATGATGAAGGAAGAGATCGTACTCTTTCCATACATCGTCGAGCTTGAATCAAAAGTCGCAATGGGCGTCGAACGAAGGAAACCCCATTTTGGAAGTATCGAGAATCCGATCAGGGCGATGTCGACGGATCATGGTCGAATCGCCCTCCTGTTCGGAAAAATGCGTGCAGCGTCGAACGACTATCAGATTCCCGACGACGCATGTGCAGGTGTCCGATCCTTCTTTATGAGATTAGCGGAACTAGAGATTGATTTTTACGAACATATCCGAATTGAGGATGATGTGCTGTTCCCCCGGTCGATCCTAATTGATGAGGAAGCGGAGAGGCTAGCAAAACGAGCTAACTAATATGGCGACGAACGTAATAGCAATCAAACCAATGCCAGCGATCCCGGTACGGCGAATCGCTCTGCCCATGGAGCATGGCAGTTGGGGGATCCTATTAGAACCGATCGTAGCTGGCTTGGCCGTTGCATTCTCGATCGGCGGTTTTTGGATCGCGTTGATGATCATCGGAGCCTTTCTTATGCGTCAGCCGCTGAAAGTTTTGATCCTGGATCGAAAAGGCATGCGCGACGATCGGCGGGCCAAGGTGGCCGTTCAGTATGTAGTTGAATTCGGCATCATTTTTTCAGTTGCGGCGATCGCGTCGGCTTTGACGGCAGGAGTTGCACCACTTATCCCACTGATGTGTGTGATCCCACTGGCCGCCGTCCAAACTTATTACGATGTTTTTAGACGAAGCCGTGACCTTATGCCCGAACTTGCTGGGGCCGTCGCAATCTCGGCATCAGTAGCTGCGATCACGATTGCGGGCGGGTTGTCGGTCCCGTTGGCGATAGGAATTTGGATGGCCCTTGTCGCTCGAACCATACCGTCGATACTTTATGTCCGTGAGCGTCTGCTGCTTGAAAAAGGGAAGAAATTCTCGCGGGCATTGCCCATTGCCGCTCACACGTCCGCAGTGGTTGCGATCGGTCTTCTTGCCTATTTTCATCTTGCATCGGTCTTGACCGTATTTGCGGGTATTTTCTTGCTTTACCGGTGCGTTGAGGGAATGGGACCAGCGCGTCGACCGATGAAGGCAATGCAGATCGGAGTTCGCGAGGTCATATATGGTGTGATTTTCGTCCTCAGTATCATTATCGGCACCGCGTTGGGTGTTTGATCGGGGGAATGAAATTGTGATGCACGCGGGGTTGACCACAAAAGACGACTCGGAGGTCGTTGACAAGTTGAGAGGTTTGACAGATGCGGGGTTTGACATTGACCGTTGGCGGCCAACGCCATAAACAGACCAACGCATGAATTATTATGAGTCCGCACGGCAAAGGTGCCCGACCAGATGCAGGCGTCAATTTGATCTTAGCCGTGTTGAACATAGAGGTTTGGGATACGCATGAATGAAGATAAATCCTTAGAATTTCGTTTCGAATCGATCGGTGGACTGGGGGCCAATCTCGCCGGACAACTTTTGGCGGAGTCGCTTGCTCTACGACAGGGGCTGAACGTTTCACAATTTTCGTCGTATGGCTCCGAGAAAAAAGGTACGCCGGTACGATCGTTTATCAGGGTCGCGGATATGGCGACCCCTATCCGCGTTACTAGCCCGGTCACCGAACCGGATGTTCTCGCCGTTTTTCACGAGGCACTTCTTGCTCGGCCCGCAACACTCGCGGGGCTCAAGTCTGACGGCGTTTTGATCCTGAACGCACCGGTCTCAAATGAACTGCAACTTCCGAACTGTCGGGTTTTGTTCGTCGATGCGATGGCGATCGCCGTCGAAGAGAAGACGAGGATCAATACCGCAATATTGGGAGCAGTTGCAAAGGCCTGTCCTCTCATCGACGCCAAAGGGTTTGCCGACATGCTCGCTGAGCATTTCGGTCGCCGATCGCAGATCTTGGGCGAGTCAAATCTCAAGACATTTTGGCGAGGCTATAACGAATGCGTCGAGAAGATTATCGAGGATGGCCCCGAAATACCGCAGGCTGAGGGTGCTACGCCGGCGCCGCGTTGGGGATATCTGACAGCTCCGATCGGCGGGGCGATCATGACCGCCGGTAACAGCGTAGCTAATAATCTATCGGCGTCTCGTCAGGGTTTCGCCCCGCGATTGAATCACGACCTTTGCACGGACTGCGGCATTTGTGATTTCGTCTGCCCTGACTATTGCCTGGTGTGGGAAGAAAACAAAGACATCAAGGCGGACAGTCCGGCATCGGAGCATGCGGCGCAGCTACTCGGTATTGATTACCGGTTTTGCAAAGGCTGTCTGCGTTGCATCGAATCGTGTCCCTCGGGAGCCCTCACGAAAGAACGAGAATCGAACTGGGTCGATCAGGAACAGGTTTATCTATGGCAGGAGCATGTGAAATGAGCGTAGCAAAAAAGACAGAGCAAAAAGTAGTTTTCATGAGCGGTAACGAACTCGCGGCGCTGGCGGCATCGCAGATCAACTACCACCTGATGGGCTATTACCCGATCACGCCCTCGACCGAAGTTGCTGAGATCCTCAGCAAGATGAAGGCGAGCGGCCAACACGATATCACGATGATTCCCGCGGACGGCGAGCACAGCGCGGCGGGTATCTGTTATGGAGCATCGACCGGCGGCGGCCGTGTTCTGAATGCCACGAGTTCGCAGGGGCTGTTGTATTCGCTTGAGCAGCTTCCGGTTCAGTCGGGGACCCGCTTTCCGATGGTATTGAATCTCGCCGCTCGGGCGATCAACGGCCCACTTAATATTCGGTGCGACCATTCGGATCTCTATTTCGCGCTGAATGCGGGTTGGATCATTTTGATGGCAAAAGACCCCCAAGCCGTCTACGATATGAATGTCATCGCCCCGCGTATCGGAGAGCACGAAAAGATCCGTTTGCCGGTAATGGTCGTCTATGACGGTTTCTTTACCAGCCATCAAAAACGTCGTTGCGAAGTACTCGAGGCCGATCAGGTCAAGCAGTTCGTCGGCCCGTTTACGGCACCGTACACCTCGCTTGATCCGAGAAATCCGGTGACGATCGGACCGTACATGAACGATCCGGACCTGATCAACAATAAGTACCAGCACAAAATGGCGTTCGACGTCGCCCGCGAAGTGATCCCGGCCGTGTTCAAGGAGTTCGCCGGGCTTTCAGGCAGACATTACAGTTTTGTCGAAACGTATCGAATGGATGACGCCGATACGGCTCTCGTCCTTTTGAATTCGGCCGCCGACACGGCCCGTGAGGCCGCAGACCGACTTCGTTTGGATGACAAGAAGGTCGGTGTCGTCAATCTCTCGGTTCTGCGACCCTTTCCGGCAACAGAGATCCGCGATATTTTGCGAAACGTTAAGTCTATTGTCATCGCCGACCGGGCCGATTCGTACGGGTCTGACGGCGGCAATCTTAGCTTAGAGATAAGGGCCGCACTCAAGGATGATCCTCGCAATGAGACGATCTGTCTGTCGCGTGTCTATGGCCTCGGAGGCAAAGACTTTACGGTCGATGACGCCGTCGAGATGTACGGGCTCTGTGACCGAGCGATCACGGAACGCTCGTCGGTGATGACGTTTGACTATTTCGGCCAGACGGCCGGCGATCCGACCAAACTGCCGATCTTGCTGCCGAACCAGGTGGCACCGCCATTAACAGTAGAAGAGGTAAGCCCGCATCACGCCAAGGTCGAACGAGACCCCGCGACCGGCCGCCTCGCGGTTACGTTGGATCCGCTCTGGAAGATAGCTCTGACGCCGCACCGGATCGCTCCCGGACACGGGGCCTGCCCCGGATGTGGAGCATTTACTATCTTCAAGCAGTTTTTCCGGATACTGGACGGCGACGTGGTCGTGCTGTTCCAGACTGGCTGTGCGATGGTCGTGACGACCGGGTATCCCAACACGGCTCACCGCGTGACCTATCTTCACAATCTCTTCCAAAACGGAGCCTCAACGCTCTCGGGATTGGTCGAAATGTATCACGAAAAGGTTCGCCGTGGTGAATTGCCGGCGACTAACGATCCGACGTTTGTGATGGTCAGCGGCGATGGCGGGATGGATATCGGTATGGGTTCGGCGCTGGGAA
>JAYVUD010000380.1:0-2509 GCA_043788335.1 Chloracidobacterium sp.
CCCGTCAATCGCGGTGCTGTCCAGGGCACATTCTACCCGGACCTGATCATTCGCGAGATCCCGATCGCACAGCCGCAGGCGGTCGTGCCACGTATCGCCATGTCGGATGCCGCTCTGGTCGCAGGCAACGAGGCAGCGACGATCGAAGAGGGCACGATCACGTACGACACCAAAACGGTGACCGTGCTGAAAAAGGCCCGCGGGATCAAGATCACGGACGAGGCCGTCATGTTCTCTTCCTTGAGTCTGCTGCAGATCTTCATGGAGGATTTCGGGCGTTTGTTCGGCAACACGCTCAACGGCATGGCGGTTGACGCGATCGTCAACGGCGACCAGGCTGACGGGAGCGAGGCCGCACCCGTGATCGGCGTGGCTAACACGACGAACGGTGTGACCTGGACGGACTATGTAGTTCTCGCGGTTCGGCTCGGCCTGATCGGCCAGACCGGCACGCAGATCATCGCCAACGAAACGACCGCCAACGCGTTCCTGAACCTCGCTGAGGTCAAGAACCGTTATCTCGGTACACCGCTGCTGGGTACGCAGATCAAGACGCCGTTCACGCTGCCGCAGGATCTGTACATCTCGGCCCACGTCGGAGCTAACAAGGTGATCGTCCAGGATCCGTCCTCGTCGATCGTCCAGCTCACCGCGGCCCCGCTGATGGTCGAGACCGAGCGTATCGCTGCCAAGCAGATCAACGGCACGTTCATGTCCATCTACACCGGATTTGCCAAGATCCAGAGAAAAGCGTCGGTCGTCGTTGACGGTTCGATCCTGTTCTCGGGTAACGGTTTCCCGTCGTACATGGTCCCGACAGCCGGCTAGTGCCGGTTGACTGAATCAACCTAGACGGAGAGGCCGTTATGGCGGTCTCTCCGGTTTTCAAAGTAGGAGTAAAGATCATGGATCCAGCAAAGGTGGGAGACACCGTTGAATTGAACGACAAAGAGTCGGGTTTCACCGACGCAGAGACCGGTTTCGATATTTCACGAGACCAGCGTGTCAAGCTGACCGAGCCGATCGGCCAGAAGACAAACGTTGCCGTCCTGAGCGGCTGCTTGCTCGTGGTCGCCGCCAAAAAGACCAAGGCCGATGAGGCCGAGGGAGCCGAATAACAATGCCAACGCTCATTTCTGCAGACGAATTTAGGGATAGGTTCGAGATCGATAGCGATATCGCCTCAAACCGTATTGCTCCGCACATCGGTTCGGCGTCCCGGCGTCTGCAGAAATGGGTCGGGGCAACAAATTACGCGGCCGCGGTTGCCGGAACCGCAGATCCGGCCATGATCAGCGACTTTGCCAATGCCGAGGCACATCTTGCATTTCATTTCGCGATCCTCGGGCTTAACTCACCGCTCTCGACCAAGGGCGTCGTCGCCACGGCCCGCACCGGCGAAGGCCGCGAGATGCGCACATATCTGGCTCCGGACGACACGGCCAAGCTCGCACTGAATTTCCTCGAGCTGGCCCGCGAGATCGCCGAGCCGTACATCGCGGATGATCCGGGCATCGGGTTTGATATCGTCACGGTCGACGATCCGGTTCTGGCGTCTAATATCGCATCCGGAGGCAACGAATGGCTGAGGTAGTCACAGTATCGGCGGAGGCCATCAACAAGCTTGCAAGCGACATCAACGCCGCCAAGCGTGAGCTGCTCGGGCGTCTCGCCGAACGCGGGTATCAGCTGCTGCGATCGGAGGTTCCGGTTGCCTTTGGCAACTTAAAACAGGGCGTCGCACCGCCCGAGGTCGATTACGACCAGATGTCGGCGACACTGACAGTGTCCGCACGCTCTGCTCGTACGGCCGGCGGCACGGCCGAGGTTTTCGGCAAAGACGGCAAGTTGAAAAAGGTAGTCAGTCTGCGGCCTCAGCCGGCGTACAACTACGCCGATGTCGTCGCCCGGGGCAATCGACAGGCGACATTACGGCCGACGCACGGGCGGGCATTTATGATACCGGTCTCGTCCAAGCCCAGCGGCGAGGGCTACATGATCGTCGGCGGACAGATCTATATTTTGCGGACCAGCCGACGCGGCCAGGCGGCAAACCCGTTCGACCAGCGTGCGGCTGACCGTTTGACCAAGGAATCGGTTTCGATCGCCGACGCGGTTTTGGAGACATTTGTGTAATGCTGACGAGACTTATTAGTATTCGGCTGTTAATGCAGGTGCCGAGGGCTGTGACGATAGTATTTCGTCCACGGCTGGCATCTATCGATGACGGGCTTTTGATCGAAAAAGTATACGAGTGTACGACTGCTATTGACGGGACCGGTTCGATCGCCCTCCCGGTCAAATCAGTCGGTAGCATTCGCTGGGATATCGAAATTCCCGGCATTACCCGCAAGACCAGAGCTCATTTCTACTTATCGGCGGGTGGCACTATCGACCTAGCCGAGATCATCTTGGCCGGCGGTATCGCTTCGGACAGCGTAAAAACTTATATCGACGCGGCGATCGCGGCAGTACCGAGGTTGACGGCTAATGATCTCGTTAACGTGGG
>JAYVUD010000381.1:0-4598 GCA_043788335.1 Chloracidobacterium sp.
GCAGTCACGCCGGACCCGCGACATTATGCAGCATCCGACGATCGCCGGAACTATCTTTGCGGCGACGACTGAGGGATTCTGGATGAGCTCAAACGGCGGCAAGGCGTGGTCGTTGACGACCCGTCGCGATCTGGAGATCAATTCGATCGCCGTCCATCCACAGGAACCGAATCGCGTATTTATCGGCACAAACAATTACGGAGTGATGGTTTCGACCGATGGAGGCCGGAATTTTGCTCCGACCAACGAGAATTTCTCGAGCCGCTTTGCTTACTCGCTGGTTCCCGATAATAAGACCCCTGATCGTCTATATGCGACCACGCAGAACACGGCGACGGGCGGCGGATTTTTCTTTATCAGCAGCGATAGAGGTAAAACCTGGCAGCAGGCAAAGAATCTCGATGTAAACCGAATCGTTCCGTTTGCAACTCTTCAGGACAGGACCAACCCCAATCTGATGTATCTCGGCACTAATGCCGGCGTCTACCGTTCCGTCGATCGTGGTAATAACTGGAATCAGTTGGTGGCGGCAAAGGCTCCGGTAACGACTAAACCCCGAGCCGGGACGAAACGTTCTGTACAGCGGCGGGCAGCTGTAACCGCTAAAATTGCTCCGACCGACCCCAATGCTGTCCCACCGGGGAAATTGCTCCCGGCTCTGACCGGTAAGGTCAAGGTTCTCGAATTTACGACCGACGGAAAGAACGGCATTATTGCCGGAACTGACAAAGGGCTGTTTCGAACCTATGACCTGACGAAAGGTTGGGAACTACTCAACTTTGGCGCGGGGGTCAACGACAATGTTTTCGCGGTTCATAGTACGGCTCAGCGTCCGGGCGTTCTCTGGGTCGGCACGGCCACCTCGGGAGTGCTGGTTTCAAAGGACGACGGTAAAACCTGGAGCAAGGCGGGCGGTGCGCCGGATGGTGTGCCGATCAGTTCGATCACGTCTGATCCGAAACGGCCCGATTATATATATGTGGGCACATCACAAACTTTCTATTTGAGCCGCGATGGCGGCCAAGCGTGGACGCGAAAGGGTGGAAATCTCCCGCTTGGCAATTTCACGAGCATACTGATCAACCCGGAAAATACCGATGAGATCATTGTTTCCAGTTCGCTCGACACCGACGGCGGCATCTTTCAGTCGACCGACGCCGGCAATAAGTGGAAGCGCGTCGACACCAAGGAAATGAAGTTGGCGAGCCGTTCGATCTGGGCACTGGTAATGGACCCGAATGACCCGAACCGCTTGTTTGCCGGTACTCACTCGGGCGGCGTCCTCCGCATCGAACGTTCCACCACGGCGGCGACACCGACGGGCGACCGACCGCGGCTTTCGACGAACGAGAAATAGTGTGTACCTATTATTATGCATTAGGCGGCCTTTATGGCCGCCGCTTTTTGTTTTGTAGCTTGGAAATTAGCACCTTCTGACCCTATAATCGAAAAGTTAATCAAGATGCAATCAATCGCCTGTCAAAGCCAACACGGTACGGTCACGCTTCGTGCAGACAGCACTCCTTTCTCGGCGTTTCCGGGCCAAAGCCGCCTGTTTCTGGACTATCAGCGGGACCCGTCGTCGGTTCGCCGATATTATCCCAATGCCGTGAATTCCGTGTCGGAGCTGGCAGGTCATATTCCGCAGGTGCTCGAACACTATCAGGCAGATCGAGGAGTTCTCTGCGACGCCTTGGCGGAGATAAACACGAAATTCGGGGCGGGCCCGCGGACGTTCGAACATATCGAAATGCTTCGATCGCCCGAGGCCGTCGCCGTCGTCACGGGCCAACAGGCCGGACTATTCACGGGTCCGCTCTACACGATCTATAAGGCACTATCGGCCGTACGCGAGGCGGAGTTACTTCGTGCACAAGGCCACAAGGCGGTGCCGGTATTTTGGGTCGCGACCGAGGACCACGATTTCCAAGAAGTTTCTCAAACTTTCGTCATTGGGCGTAAGGGCGAACTGGTTGGTTCGCGGACGGAACCGAAACACTGTCACGAAAATCTGCCGGTCGGCTACGTTAAACTTGACGAAAACATCTCGTCGGTGATCCAGAACCTGTGTGACGAATTGCAACCGAGTGAATATACCGATGAGGTTAGGCAATTGCTCGAAGATTGTTGGAAGACGGGCGAGTATTTTGGCGACGCATTTGGCAAACTGCTGACTCGTCTGATGGGCGACCGCGGTTTGATCATCCTCTGCCCGTTGAACCCGCAATTAAAGCGTCTGGCGGCACCGGTCTACCTCAAGGCGATAGAGAGGGCAGGCGAGATCGTCGAGGCCCTTCGTAAACGAAGCGACGAGCTCGTTGCCGACGGATACATCGCACAGGTGCACGTCGGCGAGGACTATTTCCCGTTGTTTTGGCAGGCCGACGATGACACCAGAAACGCGTTAAAGTTTACTGAGAACGGTAATGTGCGGACCAAGCACGGCTCGGTCGAATTTACGCTCGGCGAACTCGCGGCGATCGCCGAGTCAGACCCGGCTAAGCTGAGCCCGAGCGTTGTCTTGAGATCGGTCGTTCAGGATTATATACTGCCGACCGTCTGCTACTTTGGCGGAGCCGCCGAGATCGCCTATTTTGCTCAGAGCGGGGAAGTGTACCGCCTGCTTGGCCGCCCGGTAACGCCGATCCTTCATCGGCAGAGTTTTACGTTTGTCGAATCGCGACACGCCAAGACGCTCGGTCGATACGGTCTGAGTTTGTCTGACCTTTTCGAGGGGTTCGATCAACTTTTGCCGCGTATCGTCGAGGGCCATCTCAATGCTGACTCGGCCCATTTATTTGCCGAGGTCGAAGAAAAGATCAACACTCAGCTAAATCGCCTCGATCAGGACCTGTCGCAGATCGATGCGACGTTGGCCGAGAATCTGGCAAAGCGCCGACGAAAGATCATCTATCATATCGCTGCGCTGAGGCATAAGTTTCACAATGTGCAGGTTCGCAAGGACGCCGTCGTCAGACAGCAGATCGAATCGATGTTTACGTCGCTTTTGCCGCATAAGCACCTGCAGGAGCGGTCTCTGAATATCACATATCTGCTCAACCGATATGGTGTCGATATTGTCGACTGGATTTACAATTCGATCGATCTCGACGACAAAACGCACCGTGTGATCTACGTCTAGCGACCTTTTTCATCTCTGATGTCGAACAATACTTCCAATAAGATCAGGATACTGCCGGATACGCTCGCAAATCAGATCGCGGCCGGCGAGGTGGTCGAGCGTCCGGCGTCCGTGATCAAGGAATTACTGGAAAATGCGATCGACGCCGGTGCGGGACGAATACACATTGATATCGAACTCGGCGGGCGACGCTTGATGCGGATCGTCGACGATGGTTGCGGCATGACACGCGACGACGCGATCCTCGCGTTCGAACGGCACGCGACGTCTAAGATCTATTCGCTTGAGGACCTCGCAGCGATCGCGACACTTGGGTTTCGCGGCGAGGCACTTGCATCGATCGCGTCGGTCGCTAAGGTCGAACTCCTGACGAAAACGGAAAGCCACGTCGAGGCTTCGCGCGTATTGATCGAGGGCGGAAAATTTCTCGACGTCAAGGACGCGGCCCGGGACACCGGGACAACTATTTCCGTCCGCGACCTTTTTTACAACACGCCGGCTCGGCGAAAGTTTATGCGGTCCGAGGCGACCGAAAACTACCATCTCACCGGTATCGTCACCCATTACGCCCTGGCTCATCCGGAGATCGCATTTACGCTCACCAATAACGGCCGCGAGGTGATCCGTGTGTCCCCGGCGAAAGATTTGCGGGAGCGGGCGTTTCAGATCTTCGGTGCCGGCCTTTTGGAGAGCCTTTTGCCGGTCGCGGGCGGCCGCGAATATGTCGCTAACGTGACCGGCTATATTTCGGCACCGCGGGAGCGGCGAACGAGCAAGGATTCGCAGTATTTCTTTGTGAACAAGCGGTTTGTGCGGGATAAGACGATAACCGGCGGCCTGCTCGAAGGGTACCGGTCGGTTCTGCCGCACGGTGTTTATCCGGTGGCGTTTCTATTTCTCGAACTGCCGCTCGATGAGGTCGACGTCAACGTTCATCCGGCAAAGACCGAGGTCCGTTTTCGCCGCGGTGAGGCCGTCAAGGATGTCATTGCTGAGGCTGTCCGCGAGGCTCTCGCCCGTGCCGGCGTGACCGGCGACGTCGAACCCGACAGCTTTGAACGTGACGCAAAGCCGTACTCGATCCCGACGCCCGAGGCCGACGTGCCGGAACCCGAGCAGCCCGGTATCGCGTTTGAACACACATTTGCGGACACGGCAAGGCTCGAGGACGCGAGCGACGATCCGTTTGTTATACCGCGTACTACGGAAGAAGCGGTCACGGAGGATGCCCCGCGTTTATTCGGAACGCTCGAATTTGAAGATGCGGAACCCGAAAGCGTTTCGGTCGGCGAATTTGAAAGACTGGTCGAGCAGAAAGCAGTGAGCGAAGCGGCCAGCCGGCCGGCCGGTTATGCTGAGTTGCCGCCGGTCAATTCTGGGGCGAATATTCCGAAGGCGGTCGAGGTCGAGCAGGTTTCGGCATCCAAGATACGGCCGCTCGGGCAGCTTCACGATA
>JAYVUD010000382.1:0-12036 GCA_043788335.1 Chloracidobacterium sp.
GAACGATAAGCCTCGAGGTCGATCTCATCCTCCAACTGTTCGATCAGGGCCTGCTCGATCAAATACCGGAGTTTGATCCCTCGCTTCTTGCAGAAACTAGTGATAGCGTCCTTAACCCGGGCATCGATCACGGTCGATAATGTAGCCGTTTCATTCATATGCATTTATTATAATGAAAATAAATGACAATACAAGTTATTTAATAAAGGAGAATCAGGGTGGCCAAACATGACGCTTATGGTTCACCGTCCCAATAAAAACCGAGGCGGTCTAGGTTCGGTTTGACAACTCCATAGGGGTAATTTCAGAGCAGGTTTGCAATTTGGCGAGTCTAGCACGAAAAAATCGCAAAACCGAACGCCTTACCCTTCAACTTCGTTAGAGTATGACGCGATGCAGGCGGGGTCGCCTGCATCGCAGTCCGGACATAGGGCAATGTAACTAGCTCTTTCAGGACGAGGCGTTCTATCTTCGCGAACTGAAGATGCTGAGAACGTACCAGAAAAGCAGGGCAATGCTCGCAAATAGGGCGAGTGCGGCGGCGACGTGCTGTTTGGTGTTGTACTGGTGCAGAACCTGCGACGTTTGGTAGAGTATCGCCGTTCCGGCAAAGGCGACCATCACGAACGCAAAGATGCTGCCGATCGAGAACCCAAAGATGAGGCTCGAGACGATAAAGCCCATTGCCACCATACCGCCGATCGCCAGCACCGGTGCGAGAAAGCTAAAATCGGTTCGCGTGACAAACACCGTCAGCGTCAGCCCGAGAAACAGCCCGATCGTCACGATTCCCGCCTTGAGCAAAACGCTCGGGTCGCTGTAATAAACGGCGATGCCGATCAGCGGCACAAAGATGATCGCCTCGCCGATGACGTAGAGCAGCAGTCCGAGCATCTGCGTCGAGCTCGACGTGTCGGATGTCGCCCAGCGGTTCGCCAGATATGAGATACCCATAAATCCACCGAGGACCGCCAGCCATCCGAGACGCCCTCCGGCCGAGACGACCGTGAGTATGATATTGGCCGCACCGGTGATAAACAGCGCCGCCTCGAGCCCGACAAACCCGAGGATCGCCACCGCGAGCAGCATGTAGGTCTTGCGAATAAACGCCGCACGTTCAACCGGTGCCGCGTCGGCAACCGAATTTCCAAATGTGGTAGTGAAATTTTCCATTATTTACCTCGAGATTAAGATGATAAAAGCGAACCAAAGTTTGCCGCCGTTACTCGGTCGACTCGCGTCCGACACCGCGAACCGCGGAATCCACGCTCCACACGCCTGACCCGCGTGACGCGATGTAGAGGAACACGAAACAATATACGACGGCGAGCTCGCCGCGGTTCACGATCGGCAAAAACGCGTTGATGCTGAAATGTGCCATAAAATAGCCTACCGCCATCAACCCGCTCGACAGAAATGCCGCAACCGCCGCAAAAAGGCCGATCATTATCATCAGTCCGCCGACAAGTTCGATGGTGCCGGCGACCGCCATCAGCGGCGAGATACCGTCCGGCGGCGGCGTGCCCGGCGGGAGCATCTGCGGCGGGTAACCGAGCAATTTCTGCGAACCGTGCCAGACGAACAAAAAGCCGGACACGATCCGCAAGATCGCGTAAATGTAGTTTGAGTAACCGCTGAGAAAGTTTTTCATAGGGTGATGTCCTGTCTGTATTTGATTTGATGAGATTGTACCGCAGTTGTGGCCCGCGGGCGAAACGAAAAAAAGCGGCGGAGCACATGCCCCGCCCCGGTAATCAATGTCTGTCGTGCCCGAACTACTGGACCGTGCGGATGACAAAGTTGTCCCCGATGCCGACGCCTTCGAACCCGGCGTATTTCGGAGCACCGACGTCGAGCGGAAACGTGCCAAGATCAGTGCCGTTGACGCTGCCGCCGACCGTGTGTGCGACCGGGTCGACACGGAGCTTGATCTGGTTCCAGCCTTCGAAATAAGTTTCGCCCGAGGCGAGCAGCGTTCCGTTCATGCCGCCGGCCCGCAGTTCGTACAGCAGCGTAAAATTCATGTACGGCGGGGCCGGACGCGTGACCAGGACGACGTTGCCCGATGTTGCGAGATTGCTGTATAGTGCGGCCGAGCTGGTCAGGCCGATCGCCAGATACTTGCCGGCGATCGGTGCCGGATAGCCGTTGAATGAGACTTCGTATGGCTCGGCCGGCAGCGTGACCGGCATCAGAGCCGTCGGGTCGGTGGTCGGAACGTCAGCCCAAAAGGACACGACGCAGCCATTCATATACATTCCCAACGTCATCTGGATCGGGGAAAACATCTCGTACGGATTGTCCGACGCTCCGCAAAACCGCCACGTCTGGCCAACGTCCGAGGCGATCCAGTTTGTGTTCTTACTGCCGGGATATTCGATCCAAAATCTGTTTATCGCCACGTGGATCTGGTCGTTTTTCATTATGCCTTTGCCGCCTGTCGGGCGATAAAGCTCGGCTTCACCGAAAGACTCGCGGTAGAGCACGCCCGGTGCCGGAGCCGTCTGCGGCAGCGGATTGACCGGTGTCGGGGTCGGAATAGGCGGGGGCGGTGCTCCACCGCGGGCCGAGGACCTCTGACCAAAGACGATGGCCGGCGTGATTAGCAGGATCGCGGCGAGTAGTAACAGTGCAGCGATGTTCAGCGGTTGGTTTGTGTTTGTTCGGATGGTGTTCATTTGGGTGTCCTCTTCGGTGTTTCGGAAAAATTAGGACGGGCCTTTAATAAATGCACCACCGACGGCTGGCTTTTAGTGCTGTTCACTCCCCCTGGATCTGCACTCGCCGATAACGCATTCACCGGGCCCGTTGACATACAGTGGGGACGGGACATCGAAAAAGACGTTTCACCCAAAAAATATATATCGATCGGAAGATGGGTGTCGGCCCCTAGTCGCCGGTCATCTTCATATCGGTGATCATCTGCCGGGCCTCGGCCCGCATACCGGTGAGACGATACCCGAAAATGACGGCGCCGACGACGCAGACCGCACCGCCGAGGGCGACCGTTTCGGCCGCACCGATCATTCCGGCAAGTGCTCCGGCGAGCAGTGCTCCGATGGGCGAAAGGCCCATAAACATCATCGAGTACAGCGACATCACGCGGCCGCGGAGTGCGTCCGGGATCATCGCCTGGACGAGCGTGTTCGACGCAGACCACTGTGCCATTAGGGCAAATCCGACGGGCACCAGCAGCACTGCCGAAAGAACGGCGTTTCGCGATGCCGAGAATGCGATCAAACCGACACCGAGGCCGCCGCACGCGTAGATGACCCATTTGCCGAGACCGAACACGTGCCGCCGCGACGCCAGTGCGAGAGCGGAGAGCAGTGCGCCGAAGCCGCTCGCTCCGATCAGAAATCCGAGCATGCTCGCTCCGCCGCCGAGGTATTTGTCGGCAAAGATCGGCATCAAAACGGCGTACGGCATGCCCATCATGCTGACGAGGCCGAGCATTAACAGCAGTTCGCGGACAGGCCGCGTCCGATAAACGTAGCTAAATCCCTCGGCAATGTGCGAAAAGGTCGACCCGAACCGCGGTTGGGCAACGTGCGTGATCCGCATCATCAAGATCCCGGTGATGACCGCGATATAGCTGACGGCATTGATAAAAAAGCACCAGCCTTCGCCGACCGCCGCGACCAGGACACCGGCAATTGCGGGTCCGACGATGCGTGCTCCGTTGAACAGAGACGAATTCAGGGCGATCGCATTGATCAAATCATCTCGCCCGACCATATCGACCGCAAACGCCTGCCGCGCCGGGATATCGAAAGCGTTCGCGATGCCAAATCCAACGGCAATGACGAACATATGCCAGATCTGGACAGATCCGATCAGCGTCAGTATCGCGAGAATAAACGCCAGAGCCATCGCGGTTGCCTGCGTCGCAATTAATATATGACGGCGGTTAAACCGGTCAGCCACCGTGCCGCCGATCGGTGCGAGCAGAAAGACCGGTATTTGCGACGCAAACCCGATCATACCGAGCAGCACAACCGACCCGGTCAGACGATAGACCAGCCAACTCTGAGCAACGGTCTGCATCCACGTTCCGCTGAGCGATATAAACTGCCCGGCGAAAAACAGGCGGAAATTACGGTGCCTGAGCGCCCGAAAGGTCGTAGCGAACCGTGATCCGCCCGGCTTGGTGGCACCGTCTTGTTTGGTCAACACCCTTCGAAGCTCCTCGGGCAAATCACGGGCGGCAACGAGCAATTCCGATCCGAGATATTTGATATTTCGACCTTCGTCATTCCCTTTTCATCAACGAGGGCTTTCCGAACAAATGCTCTTCGGAAAGCCCAGGTCAAATCGTTTTATTGCAAACAAACGTCTTACGCCGACGAAGCCGTTTTCCCGGTCTCAGGAGCGTCCGGTTCGTGGTGGGCGGCAGCGAGGCCGAGTTCGGGCGAACGCCAGAGGTTTGAGACCAAAAGCTCGCGGATGAACGTCATTTCCTTGGGCAGACGGTCGTAGAGCTTGAAGAAAAGGTCGTCGTGCATCGCAATCTCCTTGAGCCACAGATCGCGGTCGATGTGCATCACGGCCTCAAACTGCTCACGCGTAAAGTCGAGCCCGCGCCAGTCCATGTCCTCGTACCGCGGCATCCAGCCGAGAGGGGTTTCGACGCCGATCGATCTGCCACGGGCACGCTCGACGATCCATTGCAGCACACGCATATTATCGCCGAAGCCGGGCCAGGCAAAATCACCGTTCTCGTCCTTGAGAAACCAGTTGACCGAAAAGATACGCGGCGGTTCCGGGATATTACGGCCAAAATCGAGCCAGTGGCCAAAATAGTCGCCCATATGGTAGCCGCAGAACGGAAGCATCGCAAATGGGTCGCGGCGAACCTCGCCGATATTGCCAAATGCGGCGGCCGTCATTTCGGAGCCCATCGTGGCGGCCATGTAGACGCCGAAAGCCCAGTTGAACGACTGCTGGATGAGCGGCACGACGCTGTTGCGGCGTCCGCCGAAGATAAATGCCGAGATCGGCACGCCGCTTGGGTCGTCAAAACGCTCGTCAGCGACCGGGCACTGCTCGATCGGGGCGGTGAAACGCGAATTTGGGTGCGCGGCCTTGACCGTGGCGGCCGGGGTCCAATCGTTGCCCTGCCAATCGATGGCGTGTGCCGGCGGTGCTCCGTCCATTCCCTCCCACCAGACATCGCCGTCGTCGGTCAGAGCCACGTTCGTAAAGATCGTGTTCATCTTGATCGACTCCATCGCGTTGGGGTTGGTCGTGTAATTGGTGCCCGGAGCGACGCCGAAAAATCCGGCTTCGGGGTTGATGGCATGCAGTTTGCCATCCTCGTTGGGCTTGATCCACGCAATGTCGTCGCCGACGGTCGTGATCTCCCATCCCTCTTCGCGAAATTCCTTAGGCGGAATGAGCATCGCGAAATTAGTTTTGCCGCAGGCGGACGGGAATGCCGCACAGACGTAATCCTTACGGCCGTCGGGAGATTTGACGCCGACGATGAGCATATGTTCGGCGAGCCACCCCTGGGCACGGCCGAGATTAGAAGCGATGCGCAGGGCGAGGCATTTTTTGCCCAAAAGTGCATTGCCGCCGTAGCCCGAGCCATAGCTGACGATCGAGTTTTCCTCGGGAAAATGGACGATATACTTGTCCTTGGGGTCGGGCGAGCAGGGCCATGCGACGTCCGCTTGACCGTCCGCGAGCGGCATACCGACCGAGTGCAGACAACGTGTAAATTCACCGTTTCCGAGTGCTTCGAGCGCCCGCGTGCCCATACGCGTCATTATCTTCATATTAACGGCAACGTACGGCGAATCGGTGATCTGAACGCCAAACTGCGAGATCGGCGAACCGATCGGGCCCATACAGAACGGAACAATATACATTGTGCGGCCGAGCATCGATCCGTCAAATTTCTTTTTCAGGAGAGCCTTCATCTCGATCGGCGCCATCCAGTTGTTGGTTGGGCCGGCGTCGCCCTTGGCAAGCGAGCAGATGTATGTGCGATCCTCGACGCGTGCAACGTCTGACGGGTGCGAGCGGGCGAGGAACGAATTTGGCCGCTTTTCGGAGTTCAATTTGATAAACGTGCCGGCCTCGACCATCTCCTGGCAGGTGCGGTCAAATTCCTCGGCCGAACCGTCGCACCAGTGAACGGCGTCGGGTTTGCAGAGCTCGACGGCGTCGGTCACCCAGCGGATAAGTTCTTCGTTTTTAATGTTTGAGGGGATAGATAGCGTGCTCATAAAAATAGTATCTCCAATTAGTGAATGCCTAAATATTGCTCAATTAAACTCATAAACGAGTCACATTGCCCGTTTATTTGCGCTGTACGTTTAGGTTATCACGCCATAACGAAATTGTTAACGCAATCTCACCGCTTTAATCGCGAACCGTCATTGACCTTGCCTCGATGTTCGCCGACGTTATTTTGAACTGTGCAAATCGTTCCAAATTTCGTTCCAAATTTCCTCCGTGTCCGGGCATTCGAAAACGTTACCTTAAATCTCCTATTTACAATATTTAAGTACCGCCTTCGTTCCAAATTACTGATCGTCAACAAATTAATTCGGAACGGGCTAAGTGTTGCATAGACACCACTTAACCCTGGAAATCGTTCCAAATTAATTTCTTTGCCCGAGCCGAGCCATATTGCTCGCGTTCGGACGGGTGTTTTCGATGTTTTAGGCCAATCTTGCATAACGATAAGCTGATGTCTTCGGAACCCCTAATTCTTTCGCGATCGCCGCGGCACTGAGGCCTTTGGCGGCGAGAGTCCGTGCCCGGCGGATGAGGCGGAGATCGAGCTTTGGCCCTCGCCGGGTGTTGGCGTTGACGCCCAGGAGGTGGTCTTCTTCGTCGGCGAACTCCACGAAATCAAAGCCGAGGAAATTGTCGACCCCCTTGGTTTCAGCGGCCGGGTTTACCTGTTTGGCAAGGTCGCATTTTGCCAACCGAAAGACCGCGACGTTCTGCTCCCCATTTTCGATCCGACCAGTTCGGCATTTTAGGTGCTTGATATACCGGAGGTCAGACGATATCCGGCTGCGGCCAACCGCGAAAATCGAATCCGCGACCTTGGCGATGTCTACCGAGCCCTGCAGGTCGTTTTCGGTCAACGGGCCGGGACGTGGGCGTTTCGGCGTGTGAGCGATCACCAGTATCGAGACATCAGAACCGCGTTTGAGTTTTACCAACCGTTCCATCATACGAAAGGCGACCGTCGAGCCGGCGGTCGAACCGCGGGTCAGGAATGTGATGTTGTCGAGGATCAATACAGTCGCTTCGTGCTCGAAGATCTGGTTTGCAATATCGACGAACAGCATATCTGAGTAGTCCTCGTAGCTCTCGATCACTTTTCCGTCCCAGTACATTTCGGCCCGCAGCAAATTGGGCGACAGCTGATACTTATTTTCGAGGTCGACGCCGTTCGCCGCCGTGGTGGCATAACGCTGTCTGAACTGATAGCGGTCAAGTTCGAAATCGACGTAAAGCACTCTCTGCGGCGGCATCACGGGCCAGGGCTGTTTGTCGAACGGTGCTAGCGGCACCCCGCGGGCGAGGCTCTCGGCGAGCTGGGTCGCCAAAACGCTCTTGCCGACACCGGGTGGAGCAAACAGTATCGCCATCTCGTCTTGGAGCCAAAACGGCCCGAACAAACGTCTCTTAACGCCCATCTCGGGCAGTGTGTCAATGTAATATTGTGCCGAGTGGACCCAAAGCATCGACGGTTCGGGTGCGAACCGACGCGGGAAAGCTTTCTTTTCCTCGGCGATCAATCGCTCGCGTTCTTCCCGAACAGGATCCCAACCGGTCACTGACTCATAATCCTGGTCGCCGGACTCGAACATCGGTTCATCATCACTTCGCGGTCGTCTGTGAGAATTTGGCATAATACTAAGCATAATCGAATAGAAACGTTGCGTCAAGGGAATATGTTGCAAGTATGCAACATTTAAACCCGGGAACGCGGGCGACGATCAAATCGTGGGTCAGGTTGAAAATCTCATCGATCTTTGTGTCTTGCGCTTTGTGATCTCTGTGTTTGAAATGCCCCTAAACACAAAGGCCGCAGAGCCAGAGACACAGAGTCCGCAAAGTTAAGACATGCCATCCATATTCAAACCGATCCACCACCTACGAGAAGGCCCGATCCTGACTGCAAACGCCGTTGGTTCCCATGTAAACAAGCCGTTTTGCTCGGCAACGTGTGGAACTTTTTTTCTATACCGCGGTTCATTTTCCGTGTTAAGATATCCTCATTATGGCCTCGATAGTCGGCACAATTTCAAACGCGGTCAGGCTTGACGAAAGCGTTCTCAAGGTCGCTGATTCCCGCGTCTCGCTCGACTCGGTCGTGTACGCGTTCAATAACGGCAGCGATGCCGCCGAGATCCAGCATGACTATCCTTCGCTCTCACTGGCTCAGGTACATTCTGCAATAGGCTATTACTTGCACAATAAGGAAGAGGTAAATGCTTATATAACCAAGCGAGAGGCGGAAACCGAGGCCTGGTGGAGAGAACACGAAGCGGAGTTTCCGCCGAAACTCACACGCGAGATGCTGCTTGCTCGAAAAAACGGAAGTGATCCGAATTGGCCGCCGAAATAAGGTTCCTATCAGATGAGAATTTCAAACAAGCTATCGTCGATGGCGTGCTTCGTCGTCTCCCCGACCTAAACATTGTGCGCGTTCACGAGGTCGGTCTCAGAACCCTTCGTGATGAGGTAATACTAGAATTCGCCGCTTCGGATAATCGGATCGTTCTGACGCACGATCTAGCCACTATGGGCAACTTTGCACGCGACCGACTCGCCGCTGGAAAGCCAATGCCCGGCATCCTTGAAGTATCACAAAAACTCCCCATCGGTCGCGCGGTCGATGAGATAGTGATGATCGCCGAATGCAGCCTGGATGATGAATGGAACGGCGTGATCGAACGCCTGCCTTTATGAAACAAATTTCTCGGTCTTATGCTGATGAGCGGGGACATTCATGTCAGGGCCGCGAGTGGTAACGACCGGGTTTTCATCCACGTGTGCAGTTCTCCAGCCCGCCGATTCGACCGCTATCTCCGATAGCTCATATATGCACTTTTTATCAATTTCCGTCCGGCCCTAAGATACCTATTCGACCGAGCTTTCCGCCTTGAAACAAGAAATCGATGCCCGGGTATTCCAAACGACGCCACGATTTGCTTGCATCGTCAAAGTCCTTAAGCGGTTTGCCATAGGCTTTCAGGATATCGTCGGCCGATGAACTCCATCCGATGCCTTTGTCGGTCTTTACCGTTGGTGTAATAAAGTTTTCGTAACGCGTTTGGCCGTTATAAAGAAATATGACGTGCACCCTATCCGTTACATTTTCATAGGAAACCTCAACCCCGGCCTTTGGATACTCGGCGAAATAAACGTCCTTGTATTTGCTACCCGATTCTCCGTCTCCGATCACGGCTTCAAGTGCCGCCTTTTTTGTTCCTACCGAAAAAACGTCCTGCCCCGGTGTGATCACGATGCCACTTTTTGGCTCCCGTTTTGACGGTGGGGTTCCTGTATCTTTTGGTTTCGCAGGCCCGAAGGCAGGTTTATCCCCGACCGGCGAATCCTTCAACTTTTCCAACTCTATTCGAGCAGCTTCGAGCGGCGTCGGAAGCTCGCGTTTGGTGTTGTCAATGACGAGAGGTTCACCGACGATCCCGCTCTTGACCTTAAAGACCAAGTCACGTTCGAAAATCGAGCCGTAACCCTGGTGGACATATAGCAATTGCTTTCCGTCCGGCACCCGCAGATCTCCGGTAAACCAATCTGCCGGCACTTTTTCTCCGATCATCTCTTTCGGGAAAAGATCAGACAGCCGGGCGGGTTCACACGACTCCTTTACATTGTTGTTACATATCCAGGAGTCGAGCTTTGTCAGAAAGAGCTTGCCCTCGGAAATTTCCCATGTCGCTATGTAACCGCGCCAGTTGCCGGTGCTTGAGGTCAGCGGGGCGATCATAAAATTAGGCCGCCTTTCGGGATCGGTCGCATAGAACGACTCAAGGGGATTTGTGAAGAGGTCCCTTTCGACACCTTTGTAAACTATCTTGTCCGCCGTCTGTCCGGTCGCAAGGACCGTGAGGGCGGCCATGAGGCCAAAAAACAAGCTTCCGATCAATTTGGAAAAATTCATAACATCCTCTATGTAGTCCGAGAATACCAAATAGTTGCCCGCCTGCCCATCGGAGAATAATATGAACTCCTACGATCTTTAGCTATACGGATCACACTAACGCTTCGGCGATGTATGCGTGGGGTTCCAAAACAATTTTGTGATGCGAACGAAGGGATTAGCCATGATCGCAGACGACCCCGCCCGCAAGCGTGCGTAGCAGGCTGACGTGCGTGGATATTAACGGACTTGAGCGATCCAATCCATCGTCACCCCGAAGGAACTAGCGTCGCCGACGGGGTCCCGGGGCTCCCTGGGCGAAGTCGTCGTCCCGAATTTGGAAAATAATCGGAGGAACCTATTGATCTGACCGACATTTGTTGCAAATCAGATAGCAACGGTATAAGTTGGAGTCATTATGAAGAGGATCCTCCTGTCCCTGCTTTTCCTTGTTGGTCTTTTCTCGGTTACACAGGCTCAATATTTTTCATCAGATACAGCCGCAAACGCCGGAGCGAAATTCCGTTCCGGCGATAGCGACGGCGCGATCGCGATCCTGACCAAGGCGATCGAAAATGGAAAGGATCTATACGAAGCACACTTGATGCTCGGGAATATTCGGTCCATCAAGGGCGATCTGGATGGCGCGATCGCGGATTATTCGGTTGCTCTAGAGATCAACCCGTCGGCGGGCGAGGTTTATCAGAAACGGGCGATGTACCGAACGTTCAAACGCGATTACGCCGGAGCGGTCAAAGATCTTGATTCCGCTATCGCAAACTCGAAATATCCGGCCCGGATATTTGTCGACCGCGGCCGGGTCAAAGAGGACATGAACGACCTTAACGGTGCCCTGGCGGATTTTCAGGCCGCACTCTCATATGATCCAAAGCTCGCGTCCGCGGTCGTCGGTATTTCTCAGCTTCGCGAAAGGTCCGGCGAGCTCGACGGTGCGATACTTGTACTAAGTGATTTCCTTGCTGCGTTCGAAGGCCGACACGAGGGCAAAGATCCGGTTGTCAACGCGGATATCGTCGGCGGCGGCGCCACGGTCAAACGCGAACCGGGCGAAAACAAGGACACGCAGGAATTTATCATTTCGACCGGCGTCGTGCGTTCACGACCTTCGACGAGGGAAGAGTCCGCGCGGGAGACAGAAAAAATGGAGCAAATGCTCAATGTTTCCCACGCGTACATGACGATAGGCCGCCTTTACATAGCCAACGGCGACGACGTCAAAGCACTCGAAAACATCGAAAAGGGACTCAAGATGAACGCCCAGGACCCCTACGGCTACTCGTTACGCAGCCGGATCCGCTGGAATCGAAACGATCTCCGCGGCGTCATCGACGATATGACCAAGGTCGTCGCATCTCCGATGCGTTCGCCGGGATATCATCTCGATAGAGCAATATTGTTAACGCTCCAGGGCAACGATACCGAGGCCGCCGCCGAATTCGCCCTTCATCAAAAAAGTTTTCCTGCTCTGACCGACGAAAAGATCAAGGCTCAGATCGAACGTGCAAAACAACTCAAAAATGCAGGTACACCGAAGCCGTGACAGAATAAGTCCGGTGAGAAAGGCCCGACCGCGGTTTGGTATCGGGAATGTGCCATCAAAATCCAGCACATTTGCATGGGCGGTACATCCAACGATCGATGTACTGCCCTTTTATTCGCCGATAAGAGCGGGGGCGAGCCCGCCTTCCTGACTGTCAGTGGTTGGCTTGCACGGGTTAGTTTTGGTTTGAGCTGGACCGGGCCGTGAATCTGTTGGGGCACACAAATTGAGCTATCCGCGAGCTAATGCCAGTGACGGCTTTTGGAGATCCGGAAGCGGTTGGCGAGGGTAAAACATCCCTACGCCGGAGAAACCGGCGTTGCCGGCGGGGGTCGCC
>JAYVUD010000383.1:0-3408 GCA_043788335.1 Chloracidobacterium sp.
CTCGACGGCAAACAACAAGATCGTTTGTAATATTGGAAGTATCGCCGTGACCCAGTCTAAGTCGGTCACCTTTACATTCGAGTTTCAGGTGGCGACGACCGCCCCGACCATCAAGGCGACCGCTACCACAACCAGTCAGAACGAAGTAAACCCGCTTAACAACACGCTGTCGATGACCCCCGCCGTACGCTACCCGGACAATGTTGTCACATCCGGTTCCTATCTCGTTACGAGCTGTTCGGGCCGCGGTTTGACTTCGTTTTATGAATGCGAGCTGTTCCCCGGTTCCCAGCAGTCGTTCGGGATGGAACTAAATCTCGGCGGCACGCTCACGATACCGCAAGACGCGAGCTATTTCGGATTTTGGGATCAGAACGGCCTGCCTGCGAACAAGACGCTGCACTTCACCCTTGACAGCGGAATGGGCACCGAAGCCGAATTCAACGGTTTCGCCGTCAGCGGAACTTGCTTCGAAGGCATCACGGTGTTCCCGGGTAACACCACCTATAACGCGGCATACAAGGTTTGCTCTCAATAGGCTTCGGCCCGAACGTCATAGCCCCAAACGCAAAAGACCGCCCGAATATTCGAGCGGTCTTTTTTTTCCTAGCGATCGCGGCAGGTCACGGCTTGATCGCCGCCTTTAGCTCGGCCTCCTGGGCCGCGACAAACTGCATCGCTCCCGGATTGTCCTTGAATTTGACCTTGAGCATATCGATGGCTTGCTGGCCACGGGCGTCGCCGATCTTGACGATCGCCTGCATGCCGCTGACTATACCCTGAATGTTGCCCGCGTCAAACGCCGCCTTAAACTTCTCGAATATCAGCGGATAGGCCCGCGGGTCGCCTTTGCCGGTGGCTCCGACGACACGCAGTGCCGACATCCTTAGTTCCGACGGCTGCGTCTTGTCGGTCGCTAACCGGTAGCCGATCTCGAACGCCTTTTTATCGCCAAGCTCTGCCAAACCGCTGAGGCCCGCTGTCTGAATCCTGCTTTTCCACGACGGCGTGTTGGTCAGTTTGGTCAACGCGTCTAACGCACGTGCGTCCTTGGTCAGCCCGAGTGCCATTGCGGCGGCGTCGATAACTGCGTAGCTGCGGTCATTGAGAGCGGACAGGTAAAGATCCGCGTATTTCGCCATTTTGGTCTCACCGAGGAGTTTGACGGCGTCCGAGCGGATCCCCGATTTTGGGTCCTTGGCGAGCCGCAGTGCAAGTTGTTCGACGTTCGCGTCGAGCTTTGCCGCGGCACGTTCCTGACCGGGCATCGGATCGGGCGAATAGATCTCCGCGAGTTCGGACAGTGCCGCACGGCGAAGTCGCCAAAACGGATCCTTCTCGGCCGATGCGATCAGTGCGGCAACGATCTGGCCCTTGTCGACGCCGTCGCCGCCGGCTGTTGCTAGTTCGTGCATTGCCGTTCGCCGCCCGAGCACGTCCTTGTCGTTGGCCATCTGGTAGAGCAGTTCCTCACCGCTCTTTTTGAACGTCATTTCCTTGAGAAGCGTCGATTCGTAGTCAAAATTGACGAGCTTCGGTTTGGTCGCCGCGTCGAACGTGAACACGTTCTCCGCCTGCGGTTTCAGCCATACACGCTCGACGCGGTTGTCGATCTCGACGTCCACGTACGACTGGAAAAATTCGGTCTGCGGGAAAGGATTCGTGACATCGATCTTCTGCGCCTGTTTGACGTTGAGCGTCAACTTTTTCGTCGCCGCATCATAGCTCTGGGTCACGTCAAATATGGGGTGGCCCATCTTGTACAACCACTGGTCGAAAAACCAGTCCATCGATTGCCCTGACGTTTCTTCGATTGCGATCCGCAGATCCTCGGTCGAGACCGGTTGATGAGCGTTGGTCGTCAGATAATTTTTGAGCGAAGCCGAAAACAGCTTGTCGCCGAGGTGCTTGCGGAGCATATGCAGCACCGAACCGCCGCCCGGATAGGCGTACGTGTCAAACATCGCGTCCTTGTTGTCGTAGTATTTGGTAACGATCGGACGGCGATTGCCCTGATTCCACGTGCCGATGACCGCGTCGTGATTGCCGCGAAGATCGGTGTAGAGAAATTCGTCGTGGCCCTTAAGTTTCTCGGTC
This sequence comes from Chloracidobacterium sp., assembly GCA_043788335.1. Taxonomy (GTDB): domain Bacteria; phylum Acidobacteriota; class Blastocatellia; order Pyrinomonadales; family Pyrinomonadaceae; genus OLB17. The sequence continues at coordinate 2,098 of JAYVUD010000383.1, forward strand.
CACATCGTCTGCATATAGGTCGCAAAACTCTCGTTGAGCCATATTTGGCCCCAGTCGCGGCACGTCACATAGTCGCCGAACCACTGGTGGGCGAGTTCGTGCGACTGCAGCGATTCGCTGTCGCTGTCCAGCAGCTCGCGGTCGTCGTGTATCATCTCCTCGATCTGCGTCGTCGCCGAAATATTTTCCATTCCGCCGCCAAAATCCTCGACAAATGCCTGCGAATATTTTGGATAAGCGTAGCGGACGCCGGTCACGTCCGAGAAAAACTTGATCGTCGCCGGCAGATTCTTGACCGTCGCCGCGACCTCTTTGACCTCGTTCGTGTAGCCGTAGTTGTAGACCGGCGTGCCTTCAAAATCCTGCACGACCGGCGTCGTCTCGGCGACGACGATCGACGTCAGATAGTTTGAATACGGCTGGTCCATTTTCCAGTCAAATGTTCTCGTGCCGTCCTTGTTTTCCCTGGTCTCGACCAGCTTGCCGTTTGAAACGACAAAGAACGGCTTGGCAACGGTCGCACGCACCTCGGTGGTGCGAAAATCGTTCGGCGTGTCGTACGACGGGAACCAGTAGCGGTTAAATTCCGATTCGCCCTGCGACCAGATCTGCCGCGGCTTATTCGGGTTATCCGCGGTCGGTTTGATAAACCTCAGCCCGCGGCCAAAACCGCCGATCGCGGTGTCGCCGTCCGCCGTATTGACATAATTTGTTTTGTAGTCGACCTTGACCGAGAGTTCCTCGCCGCCTTTATAAACGCGATCAAGCGTGATCTTCAGGTTGTCGTCTTCGGCCTTTCCGTCGTACGCGTATTTGAGCACCGTGCCGTTTGCTAACGTGACCGAGTTGATCGTCATCATCGCCGCGTCGAGCGAAATATGATCGGTGTCGGCAAACGGGGCCAGCGTCACGGTCGTCACGCCCATCGCCTGCTCCTTGTCCCAATCGAAGCTGAGGTCGATCAGGAGATGCTTGACGTCGATCTCGCGGCTTCGGATCCAGTTGACCTTAGGCAGCTTTTTCGTGTCGTCCGCGAACGAAAACATCCCCGGCATCGGCCGTGCCGACACGCTCGACGAAAATACCATCAAAGCCAAAAACGAGCCGGCCACCAGCCGGCGAAACAAACCTTTATTGATCATAAATTTAGAATGTAAAACGGACCATTTCCTGATTTAGGAGTTGATTTGGATAAGATTACGCCGACGACGAACGATATGTTTCATAAAAAGGCCGCCGGCACCCGCCTGCGGCCTTTCATTCACGATAAAGGTCCTGCCTACTTCCGCGTAAGATACCCAAACGCCATTT
>JAYVUD010000384.1:0-25014 GCA_043788335.1 Chloracidobacterium sp.
TAATGGCGTGACATCGCGGTTCGAACTGGCGGACTTGAATTTTACTTTCGACAGAGCGACAATCTCGGGATATGTCCGAGAACAGCACCGGCGCATCGACGCTCGTTTCCGAACTAAAACAAAACCGGGCGGCATTTGCCGCGATCGCCGTGCTCATTTGCCTCGCCGTCGTCGCCCTCAATATGGAGGGGCGCGTTTGGTGGTGCAAGGTCGGCGACCTCAGCCCGTGGTCGTCGGATATATGGACCGCCCATAATTCCCAGCACGTGCTCGACCCATACTCATTCACCCACATTCTGCACGGCGTACTCGAATTTTGGCTCTTAAGCCTCGTTTTCCGCCGTGTACCGCTCGCCTGGCGACTGTGTATGTCGGTCACCCTGGCCTGTTGCTGGGAGGTGGCGGAAAACTCGACATACATGATCCAGCGTTACCGTGCGGAGACGATATCGCTCGAATATTTCGGCGATTCGATCATCAATTCGATCGCCGATATTCTCTGCTGTGCCGGCGGATTTCTGCTGTCCTACAAACTGGGTTTCTGGCGGTCGATGCTGTTTTTTCTAACGACCGAGGCCGTATTGATATTATGGATCAGGGACAGCCTGGTGATAAACATCATAATGCTCGTCTGGCCGATCGAAGCCATCAAGCATTGGCAGTTGGGCATATGAGCTAAAAGGCGAAAATACGGGACGGCAACACTAAAAAGGCGGCGAGGTCATCAACGATCCTCGCCGCCTGTCGCTCGTTTAGTAATTCTCGCGGTCAAATATCTTACCTTTCGCCGCGTGCTGCTTCGACCTTAGTTTGCAGATCGACAGAGAGTTTTCGCGAGGTCGGCTGATCGAAGGTTTCGGTCCAGCGGATCGCTTCGTCGAGGATCCGCAGTTGATGTTCACGCCAGCCAGGGTTACCGGCGACCGAGCCAAACTCGCCGTTATAAAAGGCGGTTCGCGGCGGCCGGACCATATCGGTGATCTTGGTGTCGACTGAGAGGGTCATTGTCGGTATGCCGGCGATCTCGACCGCACGGGCAATAATGCCCATCGTCTGGTGGCAGAGCCGTGACGCCGGGACAAAGAGGGCAGCTTTGACATCGTACCGATGGAACCGTTCGGCGATCTTGGGTGCCAGTTCCTCGGCGACACGCTTAGCGTTCGGAATGTAGCTGCTGATACTCCACCAGACGCTGTTCAGACTGCCGATCACGGCATTTTCCTGATATTCCATCAGCCGATCGACCGGGATCTGTGAATTTCGGTCCTGCAGTACGGCGGTTGTGTCGTAGCCCTTGGCAGCGTATTTCAGGTCGGCAGCTTCGACCTCGACCGGTATCTCGCGGTAGCTCAGATCGCCGTCAGCGGCGTTCAGGTCAAACGCTTCGGTCCCCTCGATGTATGCACCCGCAGACGTAACGAGTCCCAGATTGAGCATCGGCAGCGAACGCCGGACAGGCGTGAACGGCGAGTGGATGTTTTTGACGAACGGATATCCTCTCAGGTCGTCGTTTGCGGTCCAACTTGAGAAGCGGCTTGAGAAATCGGCGATATTTTCGATAAGTTCCATAACTTTTTAGATCTTAAATTCCTTGGAGAAATCGTAAATGTCAGATTTTGAGTCTTTGGCTTTTGCTAATTTTCGGTTTGAGATCACGAAAAAGGCGATCAACGCCGCGATCATGCCGGCAGATAATGCCCATTGGGAATACTGGTGCAGGGCATTGAACTGGATCCGCAGCGGATCGTCGACCGCGACCTCGTCGATCGGTTTGCCCATCGCCAGCCTGATCGAAGTTAGCCACGTCCCAATGACCAACTGGCCAACCGCACACGCGACTGCGATAACGCCGTACATCACACGCTCCGACCACAGCCAAATTCTATTGATGTTAGCCGTGGCAAGCAACGATAGCAGTATCAACAGAACCGCGATCGCCAAGCCGCCAAAATTTAGTATCGCAAGCGTCCGGTTCACGACGAGCCCCGCCATTTCACGGGCCGGAAGAACGGCAAAAGCACTCTGAGCGACCGCGATAAAAAAAACGGCGGCTCCGAGCCATATTGTCAGCAGCAAAAGCCTGATATCCGATAGAAACTTCATATTCGGCCGTCGGAGTTCAAACTCCAAGTATGGAGTTTTTCGCGTCAAACGGCAAAGGAGAACCGCCCATACCGGACAAGCTTTATTGATCGTCGCCGGAACCAAACAGGCGGCGAAGGTTGAGCCGGACCTTGCGAAAGAATAACTCTCTCGGCCGGACACCGCCGAAATGTGCCGCCGCACGACGATAAAACGCCTTTTTACGCATCAATTTGCCGGCATTTCCCGCCAAATATCTCCCGCCGGCACGGCGTGCACCCTCGGCGTTTTCCTCGTGTTGCCGATACAGGACGGTCGGCGTCGTAAGGTACGCGATGTGGCCCGATCTGGCAACGTTTACCGCGATCCAGTGGTCGTGCATCATCTCTTCGAGGGCAAACGGCAGAGATGCCCGGCGGGCGGCGGCGTTGGCGATAATGGTCGAACCGGTCACGACGTTTTGCGCGAGCAGGTCACGCCAATCCTGGCTGATGCTCGGGTCGAGCCGCTGATAGTGCCAAAGCGAACGGTCGACGACCGTCAGATCGCTTTCAACTACGGTCAAATCGGTGAAGACCAGCAATGGCACGTCATCACCAAACGAAGCCTGCAATTCGTTTATCTTGGTCAGCGACGATGCGATCTTGCCCTGCCCCCAAACGTCGTCCTGATCGGCGAGCATAAAGTACGGTGCCTCGGACCGTTCGACCAACGACATGAACGAACCCCGAACGCCGAGATTTCCCCGATAATCGTGAATGATCGAGACACGCTCATCGGCCGCCGCGTACCGTTCGACCTCGTTCAGCGTCCCGTCCGTCGAGCCGTCATCTCGAACTATCAGCCGAAAGTCGCGATGATACTGGGCGAGGATCGACTCGATCTGCGGACCGATAAAATCAGCCCCGTTGTATGTGGACATCAGGATATCGATCATGCGTTAGCTCAGATCAAAGTATGACAAAGCGATGTTGAATCTCAAACCCCGATACGCTATCTTGGTTAAACCAAACAGGATACGCCGCAAAATATGTCCCTCGCTTACAGAGTGTCAAAATACAATCGGGAGCGAAAATGGGGCTTGTTTATGCAAAAGATCGCGCCGACGCCGGAGATGTTCGTGCTCGACGTCGGCTACTCCGACGGGGAACAATCGGAAACCGACAATTTCATCGAAAAGCACTATCCATACCCGCATAACCTGACCGCTCTGGGGATCGAAAAGCCCATTCATTTCCCGACCTTGTACCCGCAGATCAAGTGCGTCGAATATGACGGTACGCAGTTTCCGTTCGAGGACCGGAGCTTTGACGTCTGCTGGTCAAACGCGGTCATCGAACACGTCGGCACGCGTGACCGGCAGCTCAACTTTATCCGGGAAATGAACCGCGTGGCGAGGGTCACATTCTTTACGACGCCAAACCGCTTTTTCCCGATCGAGGTCCACACGCGGACGCCGCTGCTGCATTTTTTGCCAAAGCCGATCTTCGAAGCCTATCTCAGGCTGATCGGGAAAGAATGGGCGACAGGCTCGTATATGCGGTTGCTCTCGCTCGGCGACATCCGCGGCCTGCTGACGGATGCCGGGATCGAGGACTTTGAGATCGTCCGTAATCGGCTATTCGGATTTTCATTGGACTTTGTTGTTATCATTAAATCCACTTACAATACGCAAGAGTAGTGCGCACGCGCCTTTGTTGGCACTATATATCCGTTGACCACCCGATACGACAAACACATGCGACTTGCAATTCTCGGCACGCGCGGCATCCCCGCAAACTATGGCGGCTTTGAGACGTTTGCCGAGGAACTCGCGACACGTCTGGTCGCCCGCGGGCACGAGGTCACGGTCTATTGCCGTTCGCATCACGTCAGCAGCGATATGACCGAATATCGCGGCGTCCGGTTAAAGGTGCTGCCGACCATCAAGCACAAGTATCTCGACACCATCGTCCATTCATTCATCTCGGTGCTCCACGCTGTCACACGGCGGTTTGACGTGGTTTTGATATGCAATGCGGCAAATTCGCCGTTCATCCCGATCCTCCGTTTGACCGGCACGCCGGTCGCCGTCAACGTCGACGGCCTGGAACGCAAACGCAAGAAATGGAATTGGCTTGGGCGGCTCTACTATATGTTCGGCGAGCGGGCGTCCGTCTGGTTTGCGAGCGAGGTCGTGAGCGACGCCAAGGCGATACATGATTATTATTTGACGCAGTACAATGCTCCGTCGACGATGATCGCCTACGGTGCGGTGGTCGAACGCAACCTCGACGCTCAGGCGATCGCCCGGTTCGGCGTCGAGCCGGAGCGGTATTTTCTCTACGTTTCCAGGCTCGAGCCCGAGAACAACGCGGCGATGGTGATCGAAGCTTTTACTAAGGTCGAAACTGACCTGAAACTCGTCATCGTCGGCGATGCTCCGTACGCGGACGAATATAAAAAGCGTCTCAACGAGCTTGCCAGCGGCGACGACCGGATCATCTTCACCGGTTTTGTGTTTGGCAAGGAATACAAGTCTTTGCAGCAGAACGCCTACGCCTATATCCATGCCACCGAGGTCGGCGGCACGCATCCGGCATTGATCGAGGCGATGGGTTTTGGTAATTGCGTGCTGAGTTATTCAACTATCGAAAACGACGAGGTCGTCGGCGATGCCGCGATGCTGTACGGGGACACGGCCGATCTGACGGAAAAAATGCAGGATATCACGGTCGATGGTGCGATGGTGTCCAAGCTCCGTGCGGCCGCTCAGGAACGGGTTCGGACGACATACAATTGGGACAGCGTAACGGACGAATACGAAAAGCTCTTTGCGACGACGGCAAAGGTCGAAATCGGATGAAGATATCGGTCGCGATGTGCACCTACAACGGTGCCAAATACCTGCAGGAGCAGCTCGACAGCATCGCCGCTCAGTCGCGGCTGCCCGATTTGCTGGTCGTCTGCGACGACTGCTCGGACGATGATACACCGGCCATCATCGAGCGGTTTGCGGCGGCGGCACCATTCGAGGTCAACATTCAGCGAAACGCACAAAATCTCGGCTTGCTACAGAATTTTGAAAAGGCGATCAGCCTGTGCACCGGCGATGCGATCGCACTTTGCGACCAGGACGACGTCTGGCTGCCGCAAAAGCTGCAACGGATCGAATCGGTTTTTGAGGAACGCGAAAACGTCGGCCTCGTCTTCGGCGACGCAGTCCTGACCACACCCGACGGCACACCGATGCCAAAGCGTTTGTGGCATTACACGTTCGATCGCAAAGATCAGCGGCGTTTCCGCGACGGCGACGCGATCAGCGTTTTGTTACGTTACAACGTCGTGACCGGGGCGACGGCGGCTTTCAGAACGAAATTTCGCGACGCGTTTCTGCCGATACCGGTGCTGCCCGAGTTTATCCACGACGCCTGGATCAGCCTGGTCATCGCGACGTCGGCCGAACTCCATTTCATAGAGGAACCTCTGATACGGTACAGGCAGCATTCGGAACAGCAGGCCGGCCTGATCCTGTCGAGATCGACAGACCCGATCAAGTCACGCCACGGCGACTATATTCGCAGCCGCCAACTCGCCGTCGGGCGAATGGGGGAAATCAAGCGGATATTGACCGACCGCCGCGCATTGCTCGGGGACGGCGGCAGCGATGCAAACTTTACGGCTCTGATGGCGGCGATCGACCGCGAGATCGACTTTACCGAGGAGCTTATAAAACATTACGAGGCACGGCGGGCGTACCCCGATTCGCGGATCGGACGCATCGGGCCCATCGCGACCGAATATCGAACCCGACGCTACGGCCGATTTTCCAAGGGGTTCTTGAGTGCGGTGATCGACCTGTTTCGACGATGAATATACTCGTCTATCTAAGAAAAGCGATGAGAGTGGCACGCGACGACGGATTTCGCGGTCTGTTTATCAGCTCGGCCCAGCGTCTGAGCGAGTTTCGACGCAACGGCGACTATCGCCGGTGGGCCGCCGAGTATGACACCATCACCGCGGACGATCGTTCCGCCATCGAACGCGCGATCGCCGGTCTCAGGCTGACGCCGGTCATTTCCATATTGATGCCTGTCTACAATGTCGACGAGCCGCTCCTGAGGCGGACGCTCGACTCGGTCACCGGCCAGGTTTATCCGCATTGGCAACTCTGCATCGCCGACGACGCGTCGACACAGCCCCATATCAGGGCCGTGCTCAGCGAATACGAAGCCTTCGACCCACGGATCCGTGTCGTTTACCGCGAGGTAAACGGCCACATTTCGGCCGCTTCTAATTCAGCTCTCGAGCTTGTCACCGGCGATTTCACCGCATTGATGGATCACGACGACGAAATGCCGCCGCACGCTCTCTACATGGTCGCAAAGGAGATCGCCGCCCATCCGGAGACGGAGGTGATCTACTCGGACGAGGACAAGATCGACATCTCGGGCAGCCGATTTCAACCAAGTTTCAAGCCCGATTGGAACCCCGAACTGATGCTCTCGCTCAATCTTGTGACCCACATGATCGTCTACCGAACCAGTCTTATGCGGGCAGTCGGCGGCTTTCGCGTGGGATTTGAGGGCAGTCAGGACTACGATCTGGCACTGCGGATCACGGCAAACGTCCGTACCGATAATGTTCGCCATATCCCGAAGATCCTCTATCATTGGCGGGCGATCAAAGGCTCGGTCGCGCTGTCTGCCGATCAGAAACCGTACGCCCACGAACGTGCACGCACGGCGATAACCGAGACGCTGGCGGCCAAGGGCGTGACCGCCGTCGTGACGCGGGGCCGCGGCGAACTCCACCGCCTGACGTATCCGCCGCCGAAGGTTGCTCCGCTCATCAGCGTGATCCTGTTTGGCGGCCGAGACAACGAAAAGGCCCGCGAGATCGTCGCAAACGCTGGGCCGGATTACCCGACCGAGGTCATTGCCTGCAGCGGCGAGCCGCGATTTGCTGCGCTCAGTAGTGCTGTCAATAACGCCGCCGGCTCGATGCTTTGTTTTCTCGATGCACGGACTCTCGCCGCGTCCGCCGAATGGCTCGGGTGTCTGGCCGGTCATGCGGCCCGGGCCGGGATCGGAGCGGTCGGTGCTAAGGTACTCTATCCGAACAAACGCCTCAAGCATCCGGGCTATGTGCTCGGCATCCACGGCGGCGTCGGGCGTCCCTATCACAGTTACCGCAACGGCTTTCCGGGACATTATAGTTGGCTGGTGACAGCGCGAAATGTGTCCGCCGTCTCGGCCGACTGTCTCGTCATTCGGCGGGATGTTTTTGATATGGTCGGCGGATTTGACGCGGCTAGTTTCCCGGCAAATTACGGTGACATCGACCTCTGTCTGCGGTTGATCGAGAGCGGTTACCGCAATGTCTGGACGCCGTGGGCCGAGATCGTTCAACCTCGCGACAGGGTTTCCGACGATACCGCCGAGCTTGATCGCTTGATCAAACGGCACCGGACGCTTTTCCAGCGTGACCCCTATTACAACCCGAATCTCTCGCTCGACAGCGACACGTTCGCACTGGCGTTTCCGCCTCGCGTCGAAAAATTCTGAATCCGGGCCGCCGTCATTCGTCGATGCGTCGATGATTGGCTATCATAAGCGAAGTGCAAGAGTTGAAAACGACCCCGACAACATACTCGACGATCGATATGAGCGTGCCGCAAAACCGCGTGCCGGTTTGGGTGATGCCTGTCATCACGGCGCTCATTTTCGCGGCCGATGCGGTTTTGACCGTTGCGTGCTTTTTGGCAGCTTTCAAACTGCGAATGGGCCAGCCTGTCTTTTCGGCGACGGCTTGGGCGTGGTCCAAGGAATTTGTACCGTACGCCGGTATTCTGTTCTTTGCGATACCGACCCGCCTGGCACTGCTCATCTATCAGCGGATCTATCGGTTTTATGGGGCTTTTTCGTACACCCAGGAGGCGATCAATCTGTTTAAGGCGGTTCTCGTCGGTTCGCTGCTGATCGTGGCGTGGGCGTTCCTGTTTAGAGGCGGCTTTTCATTTCGCGAGTTTTCCTATTCCCGAAGCGTGTTTCTGGCGGATTTCGCCCTGGCATTGATCGTTTTTACGGCGTTTCACCTGTCGATCAGATCCGTCCAGGTATTTTTCCGCGAACGCGGGATCAATCTGATCCCGACGCTCGTCGTCGGAACTGACAGCGAGGTCAAACAGACCGTCATCGAACTGACCGAGCAGCGGCATCTCGGCTACCGCGTCATCGGCGTCGTCCGGTCAAACAGCTCCGACGCAGGCGAAAGCGACGCCGGATTTCCCGTGCTCGGGCAGGTCGAGGACCTGGCACGGATCATTACCGATTACGCCATCCAAGAGGTCATCATCACCGACAACAGCATCGAGGGCGAGCGTCTCTTTGAGGCGATGATGGAGCTCGGCCGACGCCAGCGTGTCGAATTTCGCTTTGCCCCGAGTCTCTTTAATATGCTGCCGCAAAAAACCAGCGTCGAACAGATCGGCGTGCTGCCGATGGTTCGTCTCTTTCGCGAACCACTCGGCGAGGTTCAGCGGTTCATCAAACGCCTGTCCGATCTCGTGCTTGCCGCCATCGCCGGTGTTGTCACATCGCCGATCTGGCTGGCAGCCGCGATCGCCGTCAAGCTCGACTCCCGTGGGCCTGTGCTGTTCAAACAGGAACGTGTCGGCATGGACGGCCGCGTGTTTCTCTGCTATAAATTTCGCTCGATGCTCGCCGATTCGGACGACTCGCTCCATCGCGACGCCTATCATAAAAACATCGGCGGCTATGAAAATGCCAACGCCGGCGATAATGACACGCCGGTCTTCGGCAAGGTCAAAGACGACCCGCGGATCACGCGTGTCGGCCGGTGGCTGCGGCGAACGAGTATCGACGAACTGCCGCAGATACTCAACGTCCTCCGCGGCGAAATGAGCATCGTCGGCCCGCGGCCGCCAATCCCGTACGAGGTTGAGGCGTACGCCATCTGGCACCGCAAGCGGCTCGATATGAAGCCGGGCATCACCGGGCTCTGGCAAGTTTCCGGCCGCAGCCGTCTAACGTTCGAAGAAATGGTGAGGGTCGATCTCTACTACATCGAAAACTGGTCGCTGCTGCTCGATATCAAGATCATCTTCCAGACGCTACCGGCCGTCTTCAAGGGCGACGGTGCACGATGAACGTTTCACAGGCATTGACAGATGCGACACTGTCGCTCGAGACGGCCGGCGTGGCCGAGTCTCGCCGTGAGGCCGGTTCCCTGCTCTCGTTTGCCCTGAAACGCGACCGGACGTTCCTCTTCGCTCATCCGGAATACGATCTTTCTGCGGCCGAATTAGCTGAATACGGGTCCGTCGTCGGACGTCGTGCCGCCCGCGAACCGTACCAGTACATCGTCGGCAGACAGGAATTTTACGGCCTTGATTTTGAGGTGACTCCGGACGTGCTCATACCGCGGCCCGACACCGAGGTGCTCGTCACCGTCGCGATCGAGCGTCTGGCGCAACGCTCCGCCCCGCGTTTTCTCGAGATCGGTGTCGGTTCGGGGTGTATTTCAGTGTCGGTTTTGCACGCTTTGCCCGGGGCGACCGCGGTCGGTGTGGACCTCTCGTCCGGTGCCCTCGACGTCGCCGGGCGAAACGCGGCGGCGCTCGGCGTGGCGGACCGGCTCGAACTCACCGTGTCCGATCTCTTTTCAGCCATTGGCGAGACGCGTTTCGACGCCATTCTGTCCAATCCGCCATACATTCCGCTGGCTGATATGTCGACTCTGCAGGCAGAGGTCAGGGGCTTTGAGCCGCACTCGGCTCTGACGGACGGCAGGGACGGACTGTCTTTGATCGAAAAAATTGTGACCGGCGCCCCGCATCACCTCAATCCCCGCGGCTTCCTCGCTCTCGAATGCGGTTTTGGGCAATCAGCACGGATCACCGCGATGTTCGCCGCCGAGATCTGGCAAAATGTTGTATTTATTAAGGATACGAACGGTATCGACCGTGTCGCCATCGCCGAACTCGGGAGCAAATAGGCCGACCGATCTCCGCAATTTCAGCTAAATTTCGTATTATCAAAGTATCTTCGAATTAGCTTGCCATAATACCAAAGTGGGGTTAAGATTGAGTTGAATTCGGGCAGTACAGTGTTTCAGCAGTTTGGATCAGCCCGAATCGGATGGTCTTTATCATTTTTCATCTTCGGAGGTGATCACTGTGAAAGGTATGCTCAACGGTCTTTTGGCCGTAGTTAGTCTGATTTTAGCTGCAGCCCTCTTTTATTTGTATACACAAAGCGGAGATAACAAACTGGAACTGATCGGTTCGATCTTGTTCCTTATCGTCGGCATTGGGCTCGGCGGACTGTTTCTCTCGGGCCGTGTAAACAAAACGGAAGATATTCATATCACGGAATAGACGCCGTCTTGGCCCGCCAGGGCCGAAGCTGAAGTTCGCGGGCATGCCGTCAATGCTCGAGGAGTACCGCTGTTCTCTACCCCCGCATCCTGTTTACGGCTCGCCCTTTAAATAAATTCAGTAGATCTTGTGTTCTGCAATGTTGACAAAAAGGTAAGGATTCGGCATTCTTGTGTTTTAGTCCTAGTGGAAACGAAGTTCTCAAGATGCCAAAGATCGCCGACATACAGGAAACGCCGAATCCGAACGCCGTTAAGTTCATCCTTAAGGAACCGGTTTCGCACGGAACTTCCCATTCATTCAAAACCGCGGCCGATGCCGCGGGCGACGAACTCGCACGTTCGATATTCGACGTTGGTAACGTGGTGTCCATATTTTACATGGACAAAATGTTGACCGTCGAAAAGACGGACGATGCCGAGTGGGATGAGATGTTGCCGGAGCTTGCGGTGCCGATTCGTGCGGCTGCCGGGGTTTCGACAGGCGCCGCCAGGTCGGCGGCGGCGGCGGTCGGCGGTTCGATCGCAGCGGCGGCGAGCGACGACCCGGTGCTCGGGCAGATCAATGCGATCTTGGACGAGCGGATCAGGCCGTATCTAGCGGGTGACGGCGGGTGGCTCGAGATCGTCGATTTGACCGACAAGCGTTTGACGATCCGCTATGAGGGTGCCTGCGGCAGCTGCCCGAGCTCGCTGACCGGCACGCTGATGGCGATCGAAAATATGATCAAGGAAGAGGTCGACCCCGACATCACGGTCATCGCCACATAGTAAAATACCACTGCATTTCTTTCTCCCCGTTTGAGTTATTTTGTTGATTCAAAAAGAAATTCTTGACTTCGCACGCCTTTATTAGTAATAATTCGTTTGGTGCCGATTTGTGCCGATCGTCGCCCCGTCCAATATAATTTTATATTTTCAACATAGATCTACCGGCCCGGATAATACCGAAATTATTTTCGTTTTTTGTTTAATGGAGGAGAGACGCAGTGAATAGCGAAGAACTCGAACAAAGTCTTAAAACTGAATTCGAGATTTATCTCAACAGCGTTCTCGCGAGCATTCGCGGGGATGTTGCGGAATTTCAGAAGAATATCGAGTCCGAGATCGAAAAGCATCGTGCCGGAATGGACGAGGCTGTTCGTAACTTCTCAGAGCGTTTTGAGAAGCTGCCGGAACTCGACGGAGGCTTTAAGGAAACGGTTATCGAACATCTTCGCCTTGCCCGCGACGAAGGTGCCAAGATAACCGCGACCGCCATAGCCCAAGCTGAAGAACTTGAGAAAGCCTCGACACCCGTCATTGACCTCAACGAGATCAAAGATGCCATCAATGAGATCAGCAGCAAGGATTCGCAGTCGTCGATACTCAAGGCGCTGATCCAGCACGCTGCCAAGCATACGCCGCGCGGTGCGTTCTTTATCATTAAGAACGAGCATTTTGTCGGGTGGAAAGTGTTCGGCAAAGAGGCGGGCGAGAGCGAAACTGCGATTCGCGATATTCATTTCCCGATGTCATCCGACTCGATACTTAGTGCCGCCGTGCGGTCGCTCGCTACGGTCGAGGGCAGTTTTGGGACCTACACAGAGGACACCGCGTTTCTCGATCCGTTGCAATTTGGCCAACCTGACCGAATGTATGCCATTCCGTTGGTAGCCCGCGGCCGCGGCGTCGCGGTGCTCTACTGCGACTACGGCCACGAGGGTGTTATGGTCAACACCGACGCCATCGAGATGCTCGTCAAGGTTGCCGGCCTGACGGTCGAACTGCTTGCCTCGGCCAAGGCGGTTCATAGCCACACTGACGACGGCCACGAGTCCGCACCGTCATACGACGACGCCGATGTTTTCAAATCAGCGGCTTTCAACGCATCTCGGCTCATGCCTGAGATCAGTGAGCCGGCGCACGAGGTCGAGCACGAGCAGGCGTTTGAGCCCGAGCACGCACTTGAGCCCAAGCCGGCACACTCATTTACGCCGTCGGCACCGGAGAACATCCCGTTTGAACCCGAGGCCCCGATCGGTCAGACTGCGGTCGAATCACGATTTGAGTACCTCGTTCCGGCGTTCGAACCGCCGACTGCTGGATACGACTTTAAGTCGGAGTTCGACATGGCCCCGGAATATGTGCCGGAACCGTCGAACCCGGCATTCGATTCCGACGCTTCGTTCGAGAGTGCCGAACTTGAGATAACACGGCCGCTGGATACGCCCGCGACTGAGGCGCCGACGTTCAGTCCGCCGCTCGACGAGCACGAGTTGTCCCAGGAGCTCAATGCATTCGAGCCGTCAGGATTTCAGGTAAACGAGGTTGCTGAACCACCCGTGTCCACGCCTGAAATGATCTTCGATCACGCCCCGGCACCGAGTGCGGAGATCTTCGGCCAACCGGAAGTACATTCATTCGAGTCGGTTCCGGCATTTGAGCCGACTGCGTTTGCCCCGCCGGTGTTTACAGAACCGCCGGCAATTGAACCAGCCCCGTTCGAGGCACCTGCGGTACAATTTGAACCCGCATCTATACCTATGCCGAGCCCGGCGGCCGTTTCGACGCCTGTCGTTGAAACTGTGCCGGTGAAATCGATAGGCGGACGCCTGAGCGACCGCCATGTCGACCTGCCGATCGAGGTCGCCGACGACGAGCGCCGCCTGCACAACGATGCACGACGCTTCGCCCGTCTTTTGGTCTCGGAGATCAAACTCTACAATGAGAAGAGGGTCCAAGAGGGCCGCGATTCCCATGACCTGTACGAACGCTTGCGTGAGGCCATCGATCGTTCGCGTGATATGTATGACAAACGCGTCCAGCCGCCGGTTGCTTCGAAATTTGACTATTTCCACTACGAACTGGTCAATTCCCTCGCCGACGGCGACGAGACGAAGCTGGGAGCCAGTTATAAGGGTGCGACGGTCTAGGCCGCCCGAATACAACGAAAGACGCCGTGGGCATCACCCGCGGCGTCTTTTTTTTGATTAGTTTTACGGACGGCGATCGGTAGATCGTCATGAGCGGATCCGGACCGGCGGGTTCGCGTTTTCGAGCAAGGCGTCCAATAACCGGGCTAATCCGGCACACAGCATTGCGACGCTTGGACCCAATGAAACCCCTCGGGGCACGGGTCGAGTCGGGCGTCTAGGGCGGCCACAATATGGACGTCATTGACTATCTCGGCCGCCATATCGTTTCCCGGTAAAGCCAGTATTCCGAGTATCTCTTCGCGGCTCGCCGGGCTAACGTTTTCGAGCAAAAACCCAACGGCGGTCATAAACCCGGCACGGCGGGCGTTCATTTCTTTTTCATCCATATTTATTTCCTCGACTGGCTAACGTCGGCTAACAACTGGATCTGTAGTGCACCGGTCTGTTTACCGTAGACCAGTTTTTGGCCGTCGGGTGTCCATGTCATACCCGTGTAGTACATCGTCGGGTCGCTATTGGCGGTTAGCCGTCGCGGTTCACCACCCGCCGTCGGCACTATATAAAGGTCATCGATATCGTTGACCCTCCGCGAGTATACGATCGATCGCTGATCATGCGAAAGCCGCAAGCTATAGTCACGGGCATTGGGAATATGGGCGACGAGCCTCTGAGTTCCGCTTCCGTTTGCGGGCACGAGATAGACATCCCACATATCGCCGGCTTTCACAGCGACCCAGATGTGGTCGCCCGCGGTATTCCACCCGAGCATTTTCGTCCAGTCGTGAAAACGGGCAGCAACCGATACGTGTCCGCCGCCGTAGACGTTTATGCGGTTATTCGTATATTGATCGGCGGTCGTTTCACCGACCGATTCGATAAAAGCGATCCGCTGGCCATCGGGCGACCATTGCGGCGAACTCAGTTTTGACATCTCGCCACTGCCATCCGTCAGCATTCGTTCGCCGGTGCCGTCCGTCGATACGGACCAGAGTTTGTCGCGGCCGGACTGTTTCGAAATGAACGCGAGAACCGACCCGTCCGGGCTGGGCGAAGACGAAAAACCCATGAACTCGAACGGTATCAAACGAAGAGCGTTCGTCGCTATGCCCGCCGTCGTGATCTGGGTTTCCTTACGGTCGCTAACGCGAAACTTCCACATATTATAAGTGGCTTCCGATTTACGCAAAAATATCAGTTCGCTGCCATCCGGCGACCATCGGGCACAGCATCCGTTTGGTACTGTAAGGACGGCAGGGGGCGTATCGACGCTCCCGAGCGTTTCGACGTTCAGGTCGCCCGCAAAGACCTTCGCCGGATCATTGACGATGGCGTACGCCATCTGCTTACCATCAGGCGAGACCGCCGGCAGCAAGTGCATCTTCGATCTCGACGTCAACGCCGTCTCGGCATTTGTCCGCAGATCGGTCGAATATAAATTAGCTTCGTTGATGGTCGAAATATAAGCGATGCGATCGCCTGTCGGCGAGACCGCCGGGCCGCCTATATCCTCGTTTCCGAACGTGATCTGCTGCTGAGGCGAGCCGTCGATATCCCGCACAAAGAGTTGGTAACGGCCGCCCTGATCGAGCGGGTACACCAATCGATGGTTATCCCCAAGCCACTGAAAACTCGAAACCGCTCCGTCCGCGATACGTTTCGCATCCCGTTTATCAAATGATTTGACCCATAGGCCGTATATCCCGTTCTGATTACCGAGCGCCGCAAACCTCGTTTCATCGGGCGAAATCGAAAACCGCCCTCCGCGATTTTCGCCCTCGACACCGGTCTGGTCGACCGCCGTGATCTCGCCGGACCGGAGATCGGCGCGATCGAGACGGTTGGCGGAACCGAGAAACATCCCCGTGCCGTCGTTGCTCCATTTAAGAATCTTCAACGCTTCGTACGACGGTACGAGAGCCCGTTCGAGGCGGGTTTCCCCACCCGTGAAGGGCGTCGACCGGATGGCGATCTTGCCGTCAACGTCATCGAGGTAGGCGACCCGCTGGCCGTCGGGCGACCAGACGGGCGAGAAACACTTGAGGCTCGCATTAGCTATCCGGACCGATTCGCCCCCGGCGACTCGCTGGACATAGATCGCAGAAGCTCCGTTATTGATAATAGTAAACGTGATCATTGACCCGTCCGGAGAAAAACTCAGGCTGTCTGCCACGCCGCCGCTCTTTCGCTTAACGTCGTAGAGCATCGCCGTCTGATAGCTCTCCCGGTCCCCGCTCGCGAACGGCATCGCGGCCGCATTCGCCGAACGGTATCGCCATACCCCGAGCCCGGAGGCGGCGATCAGCAGCAGTATCACAGCGGCCGCGACCGCCGCACGACCAAAAGATCGGACAGCGACCGGCGCCGTCGTAAATGCGGCAAGATCAGCATCAAACTCCTCAGCCGTCGCGTAACGCTGTTTCGGATCCTTTTCGAGTGCTCGCCTTAGTACGGTAACGACTGCCGGCGGCAGATCGGCGGGCATGTGCACGTCGTCGTTGAGGATCGCGGAGATCAGGTCGGCTCGGTTCTCGCCGCGAAACGGCAAATGGCCCGTGAGCATCTGGAAAAAAACGACACCGAGGCTCCAGATATCGGTCTGCCCGGTCGTATCCTGTCCGCGAACGTGCTCCGGCGGCATATAGGTCACCGTACCCGCGATGATCCCGGCGGCCCTGAGGCTGTCGTCAGCCGCATTGATGTCCGTCCGCATCGCCAGCCCAAAATCGAGTACCGTCGCATGCCCGCCACCGTTGACGATGATATTGGACGGTTTAATGTCGCGATGAACGATGCCCCGTGCGTGAGCCTTTGAGAGCGCGGTAGCGATCTGTCGTGCGTACGATACAGCTTTGTCGAACGTGACCTCGCCGCCGCCGATCAGTTTGTCGAGCATATCGCCCTCGACATACTGCATTGCAATAAACTTATGCCCGTCGGCCTCACCCGCCTCGTAAACCGAGCAAATATTGACGTGTTCGAGCCTCGCCGCCGAACGTGCCTCGGCGACCAGGCGTTCGGCTCCCTCTACGCCGAAACCGGAATCTCCGTGAATAACCTTGATCGCCGTCAGACGGTCGAGCGTCAGGTCGGTGGCCAGGTAAACCTCGCCCATTCCCCCGCGGCCGAGCATCCTGATTATCTCAAAATGGCTAAATTGTCGACCGGCGGCAAACAGCGGCGGCTCGGGCAATTTTTTGACAAGCCCCGGCAGCAGTGGCGTTTCGAGAAAGCCGCTCTCATAAGATTCGAGCAGAAACTCGACCTCTGACCGCAGTGCCGGGTCGTCACCGCACGCCGAATCGAGAAAATCCCAGCGTTCAGCCACCGGGCGGTTAAGCGCGGTGTAGAAAATATCCTTAACGATCGACCATTCAGCTTGGGCCATTATATTTGTGGGAGTGTTAATTCGCGTTTTAGCCAGGCCTTTGCCATCGCCCAGTCGCGGTAGACGGTCGGGTGCGAAATATTGAGGATCGCGGCGGTCTCCTCGACACTGCAACCGCCAAAATACCTGATCTCGACGACCTTTGCCTGCTGCGGGTCAAGTGCTGCCAGCCTCGTCAGAGCCTCGTCGAGCGCGAGCAGGTCGATGTTGGAATCGTTGACCGCAACATGAAAATCAGAGTGGAGAGGCACTATATCGACCTCGCCGCCACGTTTTTCGCTGTTTCGAGTGCGGGCGTAATCGACCAGCACTCGCCGCATCATATCGGAGGCGAGAGCGAAGAAATGATTCCGGTTTTCCAAATCCGCGTTCTGGCCCGCCAGCCGCAGATATGCCTCATGAACCAGAGCGGTCGTCCGCAGCGTGTGGCCGTTACGCTCGTTGCGCAGGTACGCCCGTGCACGCCGCCGCAGTTCCTCGTACACGATCGGAACCAGACGGTCCCACGCCTCCTGGTCGCCCCCGTTCCACGCGGCAAGCAGTTCGCTGATGTCCTCAATTTTTCCGTAAGATCTGACCATTTTAAAACTGGCGGATGAACCGGACTGTAAGGAGCCGGACAGTCGAGATTACCCCCGAAAGCCTATATATGTCAATAAAATACGGGTCGACGACGGCAAAGTTCCCCAACTTTGTCTAACAATACAAAAAAAACAGACAAATTGAAAAAAAAGTGAAATATTTTGATAGGAAATTGCAAGATTTTACGCGTTATATAGTTGAAGGTTCAAAATCGCAGTTTGCAGCGATGCCCAAACTTTTGATCGTATACGCTCCCAACAGTAGGAGAGGAACAAGGGCTTTGGACCGGAACGGTAAATGTTTGAAAAGATCAGCTAGTGCCGTGCAGCGGCGATACGAAAACAGCGGTAAACTCCCAACCTCCGCCACGTTTTCCTGAGACGCCACGGGCGTTCCACGGATCCTTTGGGCATTTACTTCTCCCTATCTCCCAAAACCTGGTTTCAGGTATTAAATTGGCCGCCGTCTCCAACGAGACAGCGGCCTTTTAAGTTTCCGATCTAACCGGCTATTAGTTGACGCGTTCCGACGGAAAGACCGGCCGCGTCGGGCCCGGATTGTCGGGCGACGTGTGGCGGTGCGTGATCTTCCACTCTTTCCCCGCCAGCTTATAGATTAGCGTCATCCGCCCTGAGGCGTTTTCGAGCTTGCCGTCGCTCTCCTGCCGCTGCGTCCATTTGCACGAAACGTAAGCCGCCGATTTGCTGAGCATTTCAACGCGGACACCCGTCACGTCGAGCGTGACATTTGACACCTTGGCGTAGGACGCCGTGACGTTGGCTTTGATATTGTCCCAGCCCTTTGTCGCGGTGCCGTTATTGTTGAAGACGAGCAGGTTTTCGCTCTTTTCGTAACTTCCCATCACCTTGTCGACGTCGACCTGTTTGATGCCTTCGATCAGGCGGTCAAACGCGCCGCGAACGTCCTTTGCCGGGTCGGCCCTGGACGCCGCTGCTTTCTGCCCGAATGCCGACATCGTAAGTAGTGCTATTGAAACTAGAATAAATGCAATTTTTTTCATAAATACCGTCCTGTCATGGGAGCCAGATCTATTTATGATTATAATTGACTCGTTTTCGTATGCAATGCCCGGCTGCGGCGGATCGACAATATGACCGAATCTTTTCAATGTGCCTCGTGCTCGGCACCGCTCGATTTTGAGGGGACGCCGATGCAGAAATGTAAATTTTGCGGCAGCACCGTCATCGTACCGTCCGAGATGTTTCAACGGCAGCCAATGGGCGCCTCGATCCTCACCGGACGCTCGCAAAAGGTCGCGGAGATCCGCGATCTGATCGCCGGCGGACAAAAGCTAATGGCGATCAAGGTATTTCGCGAAACCTTCGGGGTCGGCCTCAAGGAAGCCAAAGACGCCGTCGAGGCGATGGAACGCGGTATGGGTGTCGATGTAACGGCGATGAAGATCGGCCTCACGGACCCGCACACCCGGGACCAAGCCCTACGGACCGTCAAAAAAGCCGGCCTCGCGATCGGCGGTTCGATACTCGGAACAACACTGCTCATCATCATCGTCATCGTCTGCCTGATCGGAGGCATTTTCTACTTCACATTTACCAGCATCAACCGCTCGATCGACCGGTCGTTGGGACGGCCGACAACGGGGCAGACCCGCTCCACTTCGCCGGTCGATGAGACTCTGCGAATAAGCGGCGACGACACGGCTGCCACGTTTCAGGACGTCCGCAGCGTCGCGGTCGACGGTGCCGGACGGATCTACGCCGTCGATTATTCCGGCGGCCGCGTGCAAGTCTTTGACGCTGATGGCAAACCGATAATCCAGTGGGCAGGTAGCCAGGCGAGCTCGGTCCGCGATATGGCCGTCGACCCGACGGGCCGTGTCGTCGTGCTCGTTTTCAACGGGTTCGCCATATACGACGGCCCGACGGGCAAACTGCTTCAGAAAAAGGACAATTTCAAAGCCGAGGGCATTGCCTTTGCCACCGACGGCCGCATCGTAACGGCCGGCCGCGAAGGCATCACGATCTTTGGCCCTGATCTGCAGACCATCAGTGAGATGAAAGATCTGGTTGTTAAGGCTAATGCCAAAAACGGCTTCGGCAAGGTCGCGGTCAACGCCGCGGGCTCGATCTTTGCCTTTGATAAGCAGAACGGCGACGTCTGCAAATTTGCGGCGGACGGCAATTTTCTGACCCGCTTTTCGACCGATTCGGGTTCGCCCGCCGGTCTCGCCATAGATCCGAAAGGCCGCGTATTTGTCTCGCAAGGCAGCAAAATTCTGGTTTTCGAAGACAACGGCCGCCCCGTGGGCAAATTCGCCGTGGCCAGGCCGTACGGCATCGTATTTGACGCGGGCGGAAACCTCCTCGTCGCCTCGCACCAATTGATCGTTCGCTACGCAGTCTCGATCTGACCGGCCACTGCACGATTTCGTTTATCGGCTTGCATAAAATGCACCGTTTACGCGCTCGCTTAGTTCATCGGCACGCAATTGGCGTGGGTTTTACGCCGTCTCGCCCAACACGATCTTTCGGTACGGATATTGCAGTATTATTAGTTAAGGCTCGGCTTAATGCCGGTCAATCCTGTTCCGGCTCGCCTGGAAATGCATATTTGGAGGAGCATATGCGATCGAGAAAGCTCAATTTTGTAACCGCTTGTTTGGCCGTGGCCCTGTCTGCGGCCTTTAATATCTATGCCGCACCGGCAAACACCGTCAATCTGCCTGACCCGGCTTACGGCCCGGTCGTTTCTGATGACGACATCCCCGATGTGACGGCACGCGTCGCCCGTATCAGTTTCATCAGCGGCAGCGCCCAGATCCGGCGTGCCGACTCGAAAGACTGGGAGGCCGTGACGCTCAATCTGCCGCTTGTCGAGGGCGATGAGATCTCCACCGGCCCGGACGGACGGATCGAGATCCAGTTTGACGTCAACACCCATCTCCGGATGGCATCGGACGCGAATCTGATGATCTCTAAATTGTTGGACGCCGGCGTGGCCGTCAGCCTGCCGCAGGGCACGATCAGCATCCACGCCGCCAAATTTGATAAGGCCAAGACGTATTTCGAGATCGACGCGCCCGCCTCCACCGTCGCCGTCCAACACTCCGGCCGCTACCGCATCGACGCCGGCAAGCCCGGCGACACCGAGATGAGCGTCGCGGTCACGGATTCGGGTGAGGCTAGGATCTATTCGGATACGTCCGGATTTTCGCTCAAGAACGGCCGCAGTGCCCGCGTTTTCATCGGCGGCAGCAACGCCGGCGAATGGGAAACCGCCAGTGCCGCCGACCGCTACACCGATGATTTTGACTCGTGGGTCGCCGAACGCGAAGACGCCGTCGCCAGCCGGATGCAGACCGCTGCCTACGACAAATACTATGACAACGATATTTACGGTGCCGAGGATCTCAATGGCTTTGGCGAGTGGATATACACCAAAAATTACGGCTACGTTTGGCGGCCCTACAGCTCTGCTACGAGCCAGTACGCCGGTTGGTCGCCGTACCGCTACGGGCGTTGGAGTTGGGTGCCGCCGTACGGCTGGACGTGGGTCAATGACGAACCGTGGGGATGGGCAACGTATCACCACGGACGCTGGTTCTACGACAGCGGCAACTGGTACTGGACGCCCTATGGCGCGGTTCGCTACAGCCGGAGCTGGTGGTCGCCCGCAATGGTCTGGGTGAGCATCTGGAACGATAGCATCTGCTGGTATCCGCTTCCGTACAGCTACGCTTACTATAATTACAATTACTACTACAATCAGCACAGCGGTTGGGGCGGCAACCACGGCGGCGGCAATCACGGTGGTGGTGGCGTCGGCCCGACGCCGACACCGACGCCTATTCGACCGGCAGACGGCTGGGGAACCGGCCCGATGGGCACCGTCAAGGGTCCGCCGCGGCCTCCGCTCGGCCAGGTTCCGCCGACCGGCGTAGTGACCGTCGCGAGCGATGATTTTGGCCGCGGGACGAAAGGCCACCGAACCGCTCCGCTGAGCGTCGCCAACGGCGTCCTGTCGAGAGCACCGACCGACCGCCAGACCGCACAGGTCCTGCCGGTCAACACAAATCGCGTCAACCGCGACACGAATCGGCCGCCGACCGTTACCGCCGACCCCAACGTCAGGACTGGTGCGACGACCCGTCGAACTGATGCACCGCTCGACAACGAACTGCGGACGACCCGGATATTCGGCGGCCGCCCACCGCTGACCGTCGTTAACCCGATGCCGCCGTCCGGAAATACCAACCGGCCGACAGGCGCCGTCGTCCGGCCACCAACGGTGACCCCGACGCCTGACACGACCCGTCGTCCGCCGACGGTGACGCCGACGAATAATGACCGGCCGCCGCGATATGAACCACCGGCAAATACCAACCGGCCGCCGCGTTATGAGCCTCCGGCCCGACAGGATCCGCCAACGACACGCGCGCCGCGTTACGATCCGCCACCGCGACCGGATCCGCCAACGACACGGACGCCAAGACCCGAGCCGCCGAGGTCCGAACCGAAAACGGACAAGAAACCGGCCGACCCGCCGCCGTCAACGCGGAAAAAACCTGACGGACGTTAATTACAGTTCGGGACAACAATAAATAAAGAATGGCGGCTCCGGGGCATCAACCTCGGAGCCGCCTTTTTTTATTCGGATACGACTATTTCAGCGGCCTGACAAAGACCGCCCGGTCGATCGCCTTTGGGTCACCGATGACGACGAAACGCACATTCTGCATATACTTTTTCGCAACCGCAAGGACCTCGGACGGCTTAACGCTTCGGATGCCGTCCAGGAATTTCGCCGAATTTCGCCAACCGCCGCCGTAGAGCTCGTACCGCCCGAGCTCCGCCGCCTGGGCCGCGTTGGTTTCCTGTTCGGTGTAGTACATCGTCAGAAAATAACCGGGAATGCCCGCAAAATCGTCAGCGTCGATCTCGGCCCGACGCATCGTCTCCATCTCGTTCAACATCAGTGCGATCGACTGATTGGCATCGACCGCCGTAACATAGATGTTGGCGGAGTTGGCTTCGCTCTTATCCATTTCGGCGTTCGGGGCGTAGCTCAGATTGCGTTTCGTACGCACTTCAGAATAAACGCGGCTTTGCAGTATCGCCATCGCCACACGCATCGCGTAATAGTCCGGGCTCGACAGATTTGGCGCTTGGAAAATGCCCTTAATATAGTTCGTGGTCAGAGCCCGCTGGGTGATGTCGAGGCTCGGCTGCGAAAATTTCAACTGCGGCAGTGGCGAGTCCTTATAATTGCCCTTCGGCAGGCCGTTGAACGAGGCCGTTACGAGTTTCTTGATCTCAGCCGTGTCCACGTCGCCGACGATCACGAGCAGCAGCCGCGACGTTTCGAGCAGCGTCCTGTGATATGCCTTGAGATCGGCGGGTGTCAATTTTGATACAGTCTCGATCGTTCCGCTCGGGCTGACCGCGTACGGGTGGCCGGCAAAAACGATCTTTTCCTCGAGGTCGCCAAGGGCGCTGTCGGGGCTCGCCGTTGCATTTCGCAGGCCGGCCAGTGCGGCCGCCCTGATGCGTTCGACATCCTCGGCAGCAAACGTCGGATTTAGGACCAGGTCGGTGAAAACGTCCCACGAACGAGCAAAATTCTCCGAGGTCGACACCATCGAAAACGCACCGTAATCGAACGAACCGCCGCCGCTGATCTGCGTCCCGGTGCGTGCAAGCTCTTTTCGCACGGCTACACGCGGATACTTTTTGCTCGCCTCGACGGCAACATTCAGCGTCAGATTTTCGATCCCGGCGTTGGCGGCGGTCTGGTTGCGGATGCCTCCGCGGACGAACATCCCCGCGGCGACGGTCGGCGAACCGGTTCGCCGCTTGACGATGACCTTGAGGCCGTTAACGTTAAATTCGGTGACCGCATCGGCGGGAGCGGTCGTCTGCGATGACCCCGTGAACACAAACGTCAACAGGCTCAGGATTGGTAACAGGAACTTCATATTGTTTTTTAAGCTGGTCAATGCGGCCTATTTTCCGATGAGGTCGGCCTCGGTCAGATCAGACGCTCGCTTGGCATCGGCCGAGAGCATCGCGACGCCGATATGCGGCTTGCCGAGCATATACGTCGAAATGTATTTGTTGATGTCCGAACGTTTGATCGCCCGCAGGTTGTCGTAGTAGCCGCGATAGTAATCGGTGCCGGTCGACGACCACCAAAAGCCGAGCGTGTGCGAATATTCGCTCAATTTTTCCCGCGAATATAGATCGCGTGATTCGACCAGCGTGCGGGCGTTAGCGAGCTCTTCGTCGGTGAAATAGTCGGCATCGGTGAAATGCGACATCTCCTTGTAGACGGCGGCAACCGCTGCCTTGGCCTTGTCGGGGGTCGTCAACAGCGTGACGCGGATCGGGCCGACATTTCGCTGCGTGTAATAGTGAACATCGACCGACACCGCCAGGCCCGAGTCGATCAATGCCCGCTGCAGTCGCGAATTTGGCTGCTCGACTATAAATGAGAAGACATCCGCCGCGTACGTCGATGCGTTGTCCTTGCCGATCGACGGGCCCTGCCAACCGAGTTGGATAATGACGTTCTCGACGTCCTGCGTCACGAAAATGCCCTCGCTTTTAGGCAACGCCGGATGATCGACGAGTGGAAATTTGACGAACGGATCGTCGCCGCGTTTCCATATGCCGAAAAGCTCCTCGGCCATCGCAAACGCCTTTTCCGGCTGGATGTCGCCCGAGATGAGCAGGGCGGTATTGTTCGGAACGTAATATCGCGATTGTATCAGCCGCATCTTGTCGGTTGTCGCTGTCGCAACCGTCTCACGCGTGCCGCCCGGGCTCTTACGCGATGGATATTTGTAGAAAAGCTTGTCCATCATCGTCCGATCGAGGTAATAACCGGGCTCGGATTGCTGACGGTCGAGTTCGCCGAGCACGACCTGGATCTCCTGCCGAAACTCCTCTTCGTCAAATGTCGGGAACAGCATCGCGTCCCGCATCGCCCGCATAATGGTCGCAAAATTTGGCGTCGTCGCCGTAAAGTAATAGTTCACGAACTCTTCCTGCGTCGTGCCGTTACGGTTATAACCGCTCTTATCGAGATCGAGCAGGTACCCCGGGTCGCCCATCACGGACTTGAGCTTGAGCTGCTCGCCGCAGTTATTGCCCATAAAATAGTCCATTCGGCCGGTGCTCTTGGCCAGGTCGCAGCGGTAAATGCCGATCGCCTTGTTCGCCTTGAAAAACATGTGTTCATACAGATGCGACAGGCCGTTAAGCTCGGGCGGCTCGGTAAAGGAACCGTTTCTGACGGCCATCTCGACCGTCACGAGCGGCACGCCCGAGTCAGGGTAAACGATGACCTCGAGGCCGTTGGGCAAAATTTTTGTAACGTACGGGATCTTTGGCCCGGTCTGCGATGCCGACGTTTTCGGCACCGCCGGCGAGCCTTTGGTTTGCAGCGGCGACTGGGCAAATGCCGACAGGATCGTCGACGCGGCGATAACTAACGAGAGAAACATTTTTTTCACTTGCATTGCTCCGAACTGCGGGCCGCCTTGTAACGGCAAAATTTATCTAATAATCTACCATACGGAGATCAAAAACATATGGAACGCGACAATATGATGCACGGAGCACGCTCCGCGTTGAATCACGATATGGATATTCGTGCCTGGGCCGAACAATTTTTGAAAGATAGAAC
>JAYVUD010000385.1:0-2125 GCA_043788335.1 Chloracidobacterium sp.
TTGAATTCGGTGTCCTGCTTTTTCTTTCGCGTCACGGCGATCGGCTTTCGCGGCGGAGCGACGAGTGATGTCAGATATTCTTCGTCCTGTTCCTCGATTGCGTCGTCGATGCGGCCAAGTTTTTCTGTCGCGGCAGCGAGGTTTTCTTCTGCTGCGATCCTTCGCTCGGCGACTACGCGATGCGCATTACGGGATTTTACGTAACGGCGAAAATACGCCTCGGCGATCTCGCTGAGCTGTAAATTCGCCTCGCCCTCGATCTCAACTACAGGCGTTGCGTCTTGAAAATAATCGGTGACAAATATCGCATTGCCCTCACGTATTGCCGTATGCACGTTAGCCAAAAGCAGATCGCCGTAGCGTTTCCATCGGTCAGCGTCCCCGTGTTTATCGAGATCGGCGTTCAGATTATCGATCAGTTTACGGTGCTTTTTGATATCCGCGACTGCCTTACGCCGGATGGTCGATGCCAATTGCTCAAAACGAGAGTTCGCCTCTGATTTTATCGGCTGATCCTTTTGCGGCTCGCTGTTCATTACTATTTAGTGTAGTTGAAACATAAAAAAGCCCAAGGCATCGAAACTTTGGGCCTGTAATTAGTTTGCAGCGATGTGTTAAAACTCGCGGACTATTATCGTTCCCGAAACCAGATCGTGCAGGGCACGCCGCTCTTCGTTAAAATACGCGGCCGCAAATCCGGCTCCGCAGACGGGCAGCGAGACGAGAAAGATGGACGAATTGATAGCAGCTTGCTGCAGTGTCGGGTATTCGTTTTCGACGGCATCGACGAGTTCGAGCGAGAACAGACGCATGCCCATCGTCTTGCCAAAAAAGCCGAGGCACGTCGTCATATACGCGAAAGAGACGATCGCACACGTCGCGGCAAATATCAGCACGCCCGATGCAGTGGACCAGCTCGAAACTGTGAATGCAAAAGGAGCGAGAATTACCATTGACGCAAAACCGCTGATTATCAAATCAAACAGCCCCGCTCCAAAACGCATCGAAAATGGTGCGAGATCCTCGATCTCGTCATCAAATATTTCGACATCGGCTTCGTCTATCTCATGATGCTCGGCCTTGATCTGGATGCGTCCGATTCCGGCAAATTCGCTTGCCAGTGCACCGGATGTGACTTTTTCTTCGACCAGATCTTCGATCTTGATGACGCGTTCGATAGGTGGGAGCTTGTTGGTGTCGCGCTTTTCTGCAACCGGCACGACGAGCTTGGGCCTTGGCATCGCTTCGGATGTCACAGGCGTTCTAGCCGGAGCCGCGGCCGTTGCAGTGCGACTGCTCGGTGCTACTACGTCAAACGGAAATGACCGGGCCGGAGCGGGTCTCGCCATCACAGGTTTTTTCGGGGCGACCTGTGGTTCTGAAAATGTCTGACGCGATTGGTCTATGCGGCGCATTGCGTTTGCAACACGCGGATCAGAAATATTTTGAGCGACCTCAGGTGCGGGCGGCATTACGATCTCGGCTTTCAGCGCGGCTCCGCCGTTCGTGGGATACGTGCGGTCGTCGTTTTGAGCGGAAATCACGCTCTGTCCACCCTTACGCTGCTGCACTGCGTTTTGCAATTGCAGCCGCCAGTCAGGCAAGGATGCATTTTTATTTTGAAATTCGACCAGCGTCGGGCTCGTTTTTGAGACGGCCAGATCAGCAGTTTCCGTACGTTTTGCAATGGGCATTGCGACCATCAGGGGCCGCTGCGGGATCGGTTCGCGTACAGGTTTGGGCTGCTCGCGCGACACAATTCGAGGCAATACGACAGGCGTGATCTTCGTCTGAAGCTCCTCCCGGACGGAATCATGCATCATGGTTCCGCAGGCCGGACAAATTGACAAGGTCGGTGCTAAACTACGCTCGCATACCGGGCAATTCATAGGCGTTTGGTTAGGACTGTCTTAAAGATTTTGAACTGAACTTCTAGAAAGCAAGGCGATAATATCAGAAGTTACTTTAAGTAGTCAACCGTAAAGCGCGCATATGTTTAATCAAAAAGTCCCTATAATACAAATGAAAATTGAGGTTATGGAAAATTATGTTTAAGGTTGTGGAAAAAATTATAGTGGCTGGCGTCCTGCAAAACCAGCTTCGGGTTCGTGCCACCATTCAATTT
>JAYVUD010000386.1:0-4309 GCA_043788335.1 Chloracidobacterium sp.
TTTGAAAAAAGTATGAACGGATAATGAAGTACCTTTTTTTATACTAAACAGTGACTATCCGAATTTATGCAATACTGCGTTTGACGCTGAACCATTACATTATCACCGGCTCCATTTTTGTTTGGCAGGCAGTCGTGCGATTGCCTGCTTTTGTTTTTGGAGCACCTGCGGGTTTAACGGTTGGCGGGAGCTAGGACATTTTCCTCACGATCCTTCGCAACGGGTCTTTTAGGTACGGCGTTTCGCCCCAGTCAAAAGCATTTTTGGATGGGCAAATCATCGCGAACTGGACATTTCGGAGCCAGATATCCTCTAAAACGCTGTTTCACAGTAGTTACAAGCTTTCCTCTTCCCCGATCGGACTTGGCATCAGTTTTGCCCTAGTAGACAGCGGTGATAATGGCGATCAACGTGAAAACCGGTCACCGGGCATCATTGATGCTTTGACAACCCGATTGACCCGCGAAATGCGGTTCAGCCTTTAGCGATAAATTGGCACCCCTGCAGCGATGCAGGCTCGCAAAGTCATGAGTCTCCGAGAACGGAGATCGTCAGACTACCGAAAAGAGGCGTATGAAAATTAATCTTCGATCTCCCTCACGTACCGAATTACTCCCACGATCTAGTGGGCTCCCACTCTCTATCATCCACTCGTCGATACTCCTCGCAGCGATCATCTTGACGATCGCTGCTCCCTCTCGGACCCAGTCGCTCGGGTTTGCTGAAAACTACGTCGCCGACACGTCGACAGCGGTAGCGAGCGGATATTCGATCGAAAGGCACGTATTTGCTCTGATCAACGAGGAGCGTGCACGATATGGCCGTTCGCAGCTCGCATGGGTCGAGCGAGCCGCAGATGCAGCCCGATTCCACTCAAACGATATGGCCGTTAACAACTTCTTTAGCCATCAGGACCTCGGTGGCAAGCGGGTATCTGCGAGGGCCGATGCGTTTGGCATCAGTAACTGGCGTTCACTCGGCGAAAATATCGCGTGGTTGACCGGAGGAACTGACACGGCTACTCGGGTCGTCAAACTATGGATGGAGTCGCCCGGGCACCGCGAGAACATATTGAATCGTAGTTTTCGCGAATCCGGCGTCGGGCTCTCGACCGCTCGCGACGGCAAGATATACATAACGCAGGTATTCATTCTAAGATAGGATCTACTAGCGGAAATAGGTATTGTTAGCCGTCTTTTACGATCTAGCTGCTTCCACGTGTTGGAGCCGCTAGCTCCTTATTTAGTTCGATTTTTTTGGGCTAGAAAAAGTGCTATCATTATGGCGTGAAAAAGACTCTCAACGCATTAGTGATCGACGACGAACCCCAGGTCAGCAACCTTGTTGCACGCGTCCTAAAAGATGACGGCTGGGAGGTAAGCGAGGCACGGTCGGCGGCGGAAGCTACGCTTAAGCTTTCGGAGCAGCGTTGGTCGCTGGTCTTTTGTGACGTTGTCCTTGGCGGGCCAGACGGCTACTCGGTGTTGCGTGAATTTACTGAGTTTCAGCCCGACGCCCGTTTTGTGTTGATGACGGGGCACGGTTCGGCTGCC
This sequence comes from Chloracidobacterium sp., assembly GCA_043788335.1. Lineage (GTDB taxonomy): Bacteria > Acidobacteriota > Blastocatellia > Pyrinomonadales > Pyrinomonadaceae > OLB17. Next base: position 1,554 of record JAYVUD010000386.1, read on the forward strand.
GGAGCCCTCGAGGCGACGTCGACCGGCGCGTATGACTACCTGCTCAAACCCTTTTCGATAGATGACATTTTGGCGATCTCGTCGGTTGTAAAAGAGCAGTTCGAAAGCCGTCGCCAGCGAGACGCATCCAAGGGAGCAGAACCGATCCGCGGTTACGAGAGCGACCTGCACCTAATCGGGACCGCTCCGCGATTTGTTGACTGCCTGAAGATGGTCGGACGGGTCGCGGGAACGAACCTGCCCGTGCTGATCACCGGGGATTCGGGGACAGGAAAAGAGGTGGTTGCACGGGCGATCCACCATCGGAGCAAGCGTGCGACCCATCGATTTGTGACGGTCAACTGCGGAGCTATTCCTACCGAATTGATCGAATCAGAATTATTCGGACATGCACGCGGATCATTTACCGGTGCCGATCGCGAACGAGTCGGCCTGTGGGAAGAGGCGACCGGCGGCACACTTTTCCTCGACGAGATAACCGAAACAAATCCGCTTTTTCAGGTAAAGTTGCTTCGTGCCCTGCAGGAGGGTGAGATCAGGCGGGTTGGATCAAATCGAACTATCAAGGTCGACGTAAGAGTAATAGCCGCGTCGAACCGAGATATTGTTGCGGAGGTCGACGCGGGACGATTTCGACAGGACCTAATGTACCGCTTGAATGCGGTAACGATCCACCTGCCTGCATTGCGTGACCGGAAGGAGGACATCCCACTTCTGGCCGAGCATTTTGTCCGCGAGGTAGCTACAAGCGAATCGCAGTCTCCCAAGTTCTCGGACACTGCGTTTGAGTTGCTCGAGTCGTACGATTGGCCCGGTAATATTCGCGAACTCGAGAATGCTGTTCTGCACGCTGTCTCGTTGAGCGATGACATCATTTATCCCGAGCATCTCCCGCGGCGTGTGAGGTTCTCACATCAGACTGATCCGCATCTGGCAGTCGGCGATGAACACGAAGTCAAATTGGCCGGCGATGCGGCCGGAGAATCCAAGTTCGTGACGTTGAGCGAGATGGAAGAAGGTTATGTCACTCGTGTGCTTGAACATACCGGAGGCAACAAACAGGCTGCCTCGCGAATACTGGACATCGATCGCAAAACGTTGGCGCGGATAATGCAGCGGCGGGATCTGAGAGTTTGACCGGCCTCCCTGCGTCCCGCGTGAGGCCGCAATTAGGTGGCCGTAAAGCAACTCATAGGTTGAAACCAATTGTTTTTTATAGAATGCCTGCAGATATGATCGGTCTGAATATGACCCTTGTTTTGCACTTTCGGAGTCGCTGCCGAACTCTCCCAAGTGTTATCGGGCGGCTCCGATTTCCAAGGGTTCAATGACGTTTCAGGATAGGGTGCACAAATCCTCACAGAATCGCTGGGCATGATACGACAGCCTGCTCAGAATGGCATGTTCACAAGACCAATATTCGGCTCTTGCGAACGCTCGGTGTTGGTGCAGTTTTATTTAGATCGGTCGAGCGGTTCCGATATGTTTGGTAATACCAGTCAAGTTATCTACAAGATCGACCACCGTGACATTATCATGTTCGTTGGAGGCGATGGGCATGATAGCTCGATACTGGATCACGTTCCCGAGGCCGACCGCGAAGGTATGGTCGGTCGAAACATTTGGGAATTTATTGTTGGCGGGACCGCCCGGTATCTTTACGGTCTTATACTCGAACGGGTCCGAATGGGTAAAACCATCAGCTTTGAACGCCATTGGGATCAGTGCGGCACCAGGCGGACGACCGTGATCGTTATTCGCCCGTCAGAGGGGGGCGACATTTTGTTTGAGTCGATCCCTGTTAGTCACGATGACTCATACGTGCCGCCCGAAATCTTGCATTCGGGAAATTTTGACCCCGAGTTGATCGTGACCTGCTCGTGGTGTCATCGGATCCGTGTCGAAACAAAATCGTGGTGCGATGTCGAGGAAGCGATCAGCGTCCTCGGCATGCTCGACGTCGATCCGCCGCCACAATTGTCACACGGGATGTGCGGTGATTGCTTCGGTAGCGAGATCGATAAACTCCGGAAATAGCGTCATCAATTCCCGGCCGTGTGCACGGTGTCACGTTGCTGCGACCAGTATCGAAATCATACTGTAATTGATTTTTCTAATTCCGCTGATCGCCGCCGGAACGCTCCAAGCGATGGATGGTTAGATCAGATCGGCCTGGTGAATCGCTGTGATCTGACACGGGGTTCTACAACGGTTCGACACATATGTCACTGAAGAAACCGCAAGATTCTGACTGAGGTAGAGTATCGCGGTCAGATTTAATCCGCGCCTATCGCTAACTGTATTTCGTCAAATCGTGAGGCATAAGAGCCGGTCGTCTCATACTGATCTTGCAGGATCTTGCGAAACTCATGTGTCGAGACAGGCTTGCTAAACAGAAATCCCTGCCATTTATCGCAGTTGATAGTTCGCAAAAACTCGAGCTGCTCCTCGGTCTCGACGCCTTCGGCCACCACTCTCAGGCGAAGGTTGTGAGCCAGGCCGACAATCGCACATACCAGGGCGGCGGCGTCCGATTCGTCGGCGACATTGGCCATAAAGGACTTGTCGATCTTCAGATCATCGGCCGGGATATCCTTTAGATACCCAAGCGAAGAATATCCCGTTCCGAAGTCATCGATCGATATCCGGATGCCCGAGTTCTTGAGTTCGCGAAGAATATTAACGGCTGATTCCGTATTGTTCATGATCGAACCCTCAGTAACCTCCAGAATCAACAACCGCGGGTTAAATCCTGT
>JAYVUD010000387.1:0-10411 GCA_043788335.1 Chloracidobacterium sp.
TGCTGCTCCGGCGTCGCTCGGATCGCACGTTACGCCGGAGCTGATCCAGTTGATCGTCGAGAGCGTACTTGAAAAAATGTCGGACCGTGCTGTCCGCGAGGTCGCCCAACAGGCGGTACCGCAGATCGCCGAAAAGCTGATCCGCGAGGCACTCGACGCACCGAAAAAAGATTGATCTGCGAAAAAGACTATCTAAACAACGAGCGGTTAGTTTTTCTCAAATCGATGAAAACTAGCCGCTGTTAGTTTAGAATAGGTCTTTTACGATTAACCACATTATGGAACTTGCTAAAGCCTACGACCCGCGGGTCGCTGAGGAAAATCATTATCAACGCTGGGAAGAGAAAGGTTTTTTTGCTCCTGAGATCAATAAGGACCCGAATGCCACCAAGTATTCGATAGTCATCCCGCCGCCGAACGTCACGGGCAGTCTGCATATGGGCCACGCCCTGCAACACACAATAATGGACGCGCTTGTCCGTTGGAAACGGATGCTCGGCTACCGCACGCTCTGGCTGCCGGGAACGGACCACGCCGGCATTTCGGTCCAGCGAAAGGTCGTCGAGCAGCTCAAAAAGGACGAGCACAAAAAGCCGACCGACATCGGCCGCGAAGAGTTTGTCCGCCGGGCCTGGGCGTGGAAAGAGCAATATGGCAACACCATCACCGAGCAGATGCGGCGCGAAGGTGCGTCCGTCGACTGGTCGCGGCACCGCTTTACGATGGATCACGACCTCTCGCTCGCCGTCCGCAATGTATTTTGCACGCTCTATGACGAAGGCTGGATCTACCGCGGCCTGCGGATAGTAAACTGGTGCCCGAAAGACAAGACGGTTCTCTCCGACCTCGAGGTAAATCAGGAAACCAAAAAAGACGGCAAGCTCTACTACCTAAGATATCCGATCAAAAGCTCCCCTCCTTACGAAGGAGGGGTGGCACCCGCTTCGGGTGACGGGGTGGTTCTCTTCCTCACGGTCGCCACCACCCGCCCGGAAACGATGCTCGGCGATACCGCCGTTGCCGTCAATCCGAACGACCCGCGGTACAAGCACCTGATAGGACAGACCATCGCTCTGCCGCTGACGAACCGCGAGATCCCGATCGTCGCCGACGAGTATGTCGACGCCGAATTCGGCACCGGTGCCGTCAAGATCACTCCGGCTCACGACCCCAACGATTACCAACTCGGCCAGCGTCACGGCCTCGAACAATTGCTCGTGATGGACGAAGCCGGAGCGATGAACGCCGCGGCGGGCCCCGATTTTGAGGGTCTCGACCGTTTCGTCGCCCGTGCCAAGGTCGTCGAGATGTTTGACGAACTCGGCCTACTCGAAAAGGTCGACGATTACGAGATCACTCTCCCGATCTGCGAGCGGTGCAAGACCGTCGTCGAGCCGATCCTGTCGGACCAATGGTTCGTCAAAATGGACGAGATGCGTGACCTCGCGATCGACCTTGCGAACCGGAATGTGCCGCATTTCTCGCCCGAGGTGCCGCATCAAAAGGTTTATTCAAACTGGCTCGAAAACCTCAAGGACTGGACCATCTCCCGCCAACTCTGGTGGGGCCATCAGATCCCGGCGTGGTACGACGCCGACGGCAACGTTTATGTCGCCAGAAACGAGGCCGAGGCCGTCGAAAAGTCCGGCGGTAGGGCTCTGACGCAGGACCAGGACGTGCTCGACACATGGTTCTCATCCGGCCTCTGGGCGTTCTCGACACTTGGCTGGACAGGGTCAGAACCCCCTGCGTCAGCGGGGGGCACCACCGTTGATTCAAATTCAACCACTGAGCCGCCCGCTCACGCAGGCGGTTCTGACTTGGTGACGTTTCTCCCAACCGACGTTCTCGTCACGGGCCGTGACATCATCTTTTTGTGGGTCTCGCGGATGATGATGTTGACGAAAAAGTTCGTCGGTAAGACAGCTTTTAACGACTGCGTCATCACCGGGACCGTGCTTGGCAAGGACGGCAAGCCCATGTCCAAATCGCGTAATAACGGCGTCGACCCGATCGAGATGTTCGATAAATTCGGCGTCGACGCCACCCGCATCTACCTCGCCTCGATCGCCACCGGTGCCGATATCCGCTGGAACGACGTCGGCGTCGAGACCTACCGCAATTTTGCCAACAAGATCTGGAACGCGACCCGTTTCTGCCTGATGAATGCGGGGAGTGCGGCCGTCACGTCAGAACCACCTGCGTCAGCGGGTGGGTTCCCATCCCCACGCGACGCCAAGAACCCACCTGCGTCAGCGGGTGGGCACCCATCCCTACGCGACGCCAAGAGCCCACCCGCTAACGCAGGTGGTTCTGACCTGGAATCGCTCCCCGACCGCTGGATCGTCTCGCGGCTCAATAAGACGGCGATCGCGGTCAACCGGGCGATGGCGACCTATCAGTTCCACGAGGCCGTCAGCCTGCTCTATCACTTTTTCTGGGACGATTTCTGCGACTGGTACATCGAGCTCGTCAAGGACAATTTGTCGGAACCCCCTGCGTTAGCGGGGGGAATGGACGTTGACGGTGAACCGGACTCCGGCCCGCCGGCTGACGCAGGCGGTTCTGACAGGACGGCGGCACGGTCCCGCATCCTGACTCTTCTCGAACAGGCCCTCCGAATGCTCCACCCGTTTATGCCGTATCTGACCGAGGAACTCTGGCACAAACTGCCCGGGACGTCCTCCGCAATGCACAACCCGGCGTACGCTGACGCACCGCCGACGATCATGCTGGCGGATTTTCCACTCGGCGACGCTGCACTCATCGACGAGACGGCCGAAAGCGAGATGTTGGCTGTAATAGACGTGATCAAAAAGGTCCGGAATATCCGGGCTGAGATGAATATCTCGACCGCGATCAAGTTTGCCGTACATATCGCCGCAAACGCGGATACGCAGGCCGTTTTCCGTGCCAATCAGGCCCAGATCCTGAAACTCTCCAAGGCCGGATCGCTCGTCATCGGCGACGCCCTCGACGTCCCGCGTGCCTCGGCCAAGGCCGTCACAAACGACGCTGCTATCGCCGTCCCGCTCGAGGGCCTTATCGATTTCGACGTCGAACGCACGCGTCTCACCAACCAGATCGCCAAGCTCACCGACGAAAAAACACGCCTCGACGGCCAGCTATCAAACGCTAACTTCGTCGAGCGTGCCCCCGCGGAAAAAGTCCGGGAACTCCGCGACCGGCAGACGGAGCTGGATAATCAGACAAGAACGTTGAATAATAATCTGGAGGCTTTGGATTAACATGAAATTAGGACCCTCTACATTTATCTTGATCGTCTTAGCGGTCTTAACCGCGACTGAGTTGTCATCGGCGCAAACAACAGCCATTACAGAACAGGATTACTGGGCGGGAGCTCGATCCGGTTACGCCGCAACGAGCAAGATATTCCCGCGAAGGGAAACCGAAATATATGAGAGGCTGTCTGGCGGAAAGGTAACCGATTCGAAGACAGTAGTATCCGAATATCAGTCGGAAGATACCTACCGCACTATCGAAACGGCTGTTTGGCATGGAAAAACTACTGTGACCGAATCGATACAAATCGGAACCGATAGATACTGCAGGATCAATTCTGGTAAATGGAAGACCTGTTTTGAAAACCCACCTGATACTACTGGATTTCCAGACGAAACCACATGCTCCTTTCAACAAAGTAACGATGGCATTACTTTCATAAGGACCGCATTATGGAAAAAAAAGGTCGGAGGGGCAGAGCCGACTGAGCTTCGAACGGAAGTAGATAGATTGGTGATTAACACAGATAGGTCGGTTCGTGCCCGTTCATCGCTTACGACGGTTGATGGGACGAATAACATTGTTTCACGCGAAACGTCGAAGTTTGAGTACGGAGTTACCTTGATGCCAATAAAGAGACCGGTAAAGTAAAGACTCGCCGGGCCGAGCTGTCGCATCAAATTGAGACGTTGAATAACAATCTGGAGGCTTTTGGTTAAATGAAGTTTGCTTACACCACAGCGGTGATTTACCTTTGCCTGATTCTCTCGGCAGTAGTATTTGCTCAGAGAAAGGAAATCCAAGCCAGCGAACTGCAAAAGCTGGAAAAGAATGCGGAGAGTTTGTTGAGAACAAGTTCTTATCGGCTAAGCCTGTCGATGGAGTACTTCGACGATCGCGACAAGCCGGGAATTATAACTCGATCATTTCTTCGCGAAGTCCAACCTCCAGATAAGTGGCGGACCGTCGAAGAGAAAATGGTCGGCGACCGAAGAAGTAAGGAAGAGAACATTTGGGTTGACAAGGCTCTTTATGAGCGAATTGATAACGGGGAGTGGAAGAAATACTCGGGAGGGAATTCCGGCGGTTTCGACCTAGAGGAGGGACGGATCACAACGACCTACCGCTATATCGGGAAGGATACCATTGACGGCGTTCAAACTGACCGGTATGAAATAGAGCAGCACAGGCTAGCGAACAAATATTCCCGGTCATCGCCCAGCGGCACCATCGAGGTGCACTTCGTCAGGAAAACCGTCGAGTGGTTTTTACCGGATGGTAAATTGCTTAAGAAGCAGGTTGAAAACGAGTTCTTCGGCAGAAGAGAACTCTCCCGTGAGATTTCGACGTACGCATACGACCCTAAAGACCTTAAGATCGAGGCCCCGATAAAATGAAGGATCTAGCCGGGGGGCGGAAACGCCAACTTCGTCGAACGAGCCCCCGCGGAAAAAGTCCGGGAACTCCGCGACCGGCAGACGGAGTTATTGGGTCAAATAGAGACGTTGAATAATAATTTGGGGGCGTTAAAATGAAAACAATCCACTTTCTCGTCATCTGGGCGGCGGTTTTAGTCTTATCTCCTTTTGCTATGTCACAAGGCCGGCAGATAACGGAAGCTAAATTCTACGACGGGTTACATTCCGGGCTTGATGCCACGAAGAGGGTTTATCCGCGCCGCGAAACCGACGTTAAGGAAACCTTGGAAAAAGGAAAATTCGAAGAGACAGGAAGAATAGTCTCGGAATATTACTCCGCAAACAATATGCATGTCGTTACCACCGACACCGATCTTGGCAAATCGAGCACCAGCGAAATGATCCAGATAGGCAATGATTACTATTGTAGGGAAGGCAGCGGCATATGGAAAAAACATAAGCAGTTCTGCGGCGCAATTAGTAAAACAGCGTTCCCCAAAGCTGAAACCGCTAGGTTTACCTTTGAACAATCAAAGCAAGGGGGATCCGATATTCTCTTTTTTTGGCAGTATAGTATCTCGAAACCCCTTGAGAATACAGGTAATTACCCTATCGTATATTTCTTCGAGGATAAGGTCTGGCTAAATTCAGATCGAACGATGCGTCGCAGGGAATTGAACGATGGAGACGAAATTTCAAAAAAGGCGACGTCGAAGACGACGTTTACGTTTGATTATGCAATAACCCTCCGAAAGATCGAAGCTCCGATAAAGTAGGTAGACGAACGGACGGATTCCAACGAGTTGGCAACACGCATCGTGACGTTGACGACTTTTACACAGGCCTTGGATTGAGCGGTTTGTGGTTTTAGCGTCGCCCCGCTCCATTTATGGCGGGGTCGGAATGACCCAGATTTGACCAAGGGCGTTTTAACGCCCTCTATTATTTTGAGGGCAACGCGGATGGATGCCGATTTGCCCTTGCGGCGAAAACGCGGCATACTGGTCGCATCTCGCGTCCCAGGAGTAACCCACTATGAAAATGATCGCCGTCCAGTTAATGTCGCTCGCCATAATTATTGTCGCCTTCACGGCTTTCGTATTTGGCCAAGATCGATCAATACCGGTTGACGAATTTGACAAGATGTTATCAACCGCCGAGGCAAAATTGCTTACGGTTAAACGAAAGGTCATTGATTCCCATATTGAGCCCGGAGGTAGCGGAATCGGGAACGGTTCTATAAGGATTGTAACGACGTTGACGATCGACGACATGGCCGGTGGAGTTCGTGTCGCACACAATAGAGTAGGTGCCGAAACATCGACTGATGATGAGATCAGGATCGGCAACTTGGTCTACAGTCGCGAAAACAAGGGTAAATGGATGAAAGGTCCGCTCTTGCCAACAATTGGGATTGTTCCTACAGAGGAGAGCATGAATGAGGTCGATTTCCGGTCGATTAGCGGAGCTTGCCAGGTCGAAGTTATCGGAAGCGGCATGGATGAGGTCAGGGTCTACGTAAAAAATGAATTTCATACCTATCGAACAAAAGATTGGCCTTACAAGACCGTGACGACGAGAATTTGGGTGCGTAAGGACGGGATGCTTGCTAAAAAAGTCGAAGAAGCTAATTTGCTCAACACCGGTCGCTCGCATCGAAATGAAACGACATATGAGTACGGCCCTAACATCAAGGTTGTTGCTCCTAAACTCAAGGAAGCACTGGTCTCACAGCTACGGTAATCCGAGATATTGACTGTGAGTAATATCTTTTGTGGTTATGAAATTTGGTATGGTCGACAACACTTTGTTCATGGCTCTGGTCCTTGTCTTACTGCTTTCCGGCGGGGTAATTGGGCAGGCTAGTGATTTGACGGTTGGCGATGTGAGGGTGATTCGCGACGCGGCGAAGAAGGCTACGATGCAGACGATACATCGCGAGACGATGAGCACGGAGGAGATCGCGAGCAATAAATCCCGGCCCTATTTGCGTTACGGATTTGTAAAGGATTTTGTGCCGCCCGACCGCTTTCATTTCAAGTTTCGCGGGCAAGGCATGGGCGGGCTTGAGGAAAGTGAGAGTATTTTCGTGAGCGGCAGGTCGTTTTCACGTATCGGCAAAGGGCCGTGGGCGCTCGACCCTAATGCGGCATCAGAATCCGGAAGCGACCTCTGGGCTGGTGACATTGACGAACCCGGCCCGACGCCGACGTTTAACGCGGTTCACGAGGCCGGGCGAATCCTGAATGGCAAACCGGTCGACTTTTACCAGATCACCAAAAACATCAAGTACGGTCCGTAACATAACGGCAACGAAAACTCATACATCGCCCGCTACTGGATAAACAAGAACGGAACCCTCGCCAAGGTCCAATACGACGCGGTTTCTACACGGAACAGCAACATATTTCGTCGAACGTCGGACTACGAATACGATTCGGCCATAAAGATCGAAGCCCCGATAAAATAGGGGTTTGTCGCGGGTTTGGGCTGGGTCATTGCAATGTGCTGTGAGTTGCAGATGGTCACCGGAAGTTAGATGTAAAAAGAGCAGCGTGTGATAACAGCATCGCGCTGACGTTGCAGTGATAAAATATGTTGCATTCCACGCAACAATATATTAGGATTGAAGTTGTATCTGATCTTTGAAAATTCTATTATGAGCGACGCGTTTCACCCTGTCGGATGCAACCAAAACGTATCCTACGAGTGTATCAGAATACAACATACATCACAAGATCGGCGAAATTGTAAAAACCGTGGGACAGTGGGACAAAACCGATAACCAGTAATAAACACAATATGTTAACTTGTCCCACCTTTTGTCCCACTTTAACTACGCGTGGGACAAGATGTGAGCCGACCGTTATCATATTTAGGGCGAGATCGCGGTCTAACGTAAAAAGAGCGGACCGGCCTGGGCCGATCCGCTCGCTTTAGGTTGTCTATACAAAGTCGGACTAGTTGTCGTCGTCCTTATCGGCGTCCTTGCTCGGAGCCTTGTCGTCCTTGCTCGTCGCGGGCGAGGTCGAACCCGAACCGCCCTCGATGGTGATGGCTGCCGATTTGGTGTCCTTTTTCTCGCCGGCCTCGTTGAGCATATCAGCCGTGAGCGTGAACTTGCCGCCCTTCATACCCGCCGGGACCGGCAGGGTGTAGGTCGCGGTTCCGCTCGAGGGCAGCTCGACCTTCGGGTTGTTGAGCGGGACTTCCTCGCCCTTCTTCATTCCCGGGGCGTCGTCGGCGGTCATTGAAAACTTGACCGTCGTCTTGCTCATCGAGGCTGAGATCTCGGCAATAGCGTAAATGGTGTCGCCCGACTTGAAGGTCGAGGCAGCCTGTTTGCCCTCCTTGTCTTTAGCGACCTTGAAACTGCCGATATTTGCGGTCGAAGCCGAAAAGTTGCAGGCCATTCCGATCGCGGCAATGATAGCCGTAGCGATAGCTAGTGTAAGTGTGTTTTTCACGTTATATACTCCTGTGTTGTTTTTGAATCTGATCGATCTCTGAAATTTGGATTTGGTGGAGAATATCGCGACAGCCCGCAATTGTCAACGAAACGACCCGCAAAAATAGCCGCAATATGTGTCGTCGACCGGGCCGCTTGCGGGAAGCGGCGGGACGGCGGATAATCTAAGGAATATGAACTGGCTTGAAAATGGTGAAATGTTGGCGTCGATCGGCGCATTCCTTGCCGAGGACATCGGCCGTGGCGACATCACGACGATGGCGACCGTGCCGCAGGACACACGCGGCTATGGGCGTTTTTTGGCAAAAGAATACTTCGTCCTGTGCGGCCTGGACGTTGCCGAGGCGGTCTTTTTTCAGCTTAACCCGGACAGCAGTGAGATCGAGACGACCTTTATCGAGGGCGACGAGATCGAAGAGGGAACCGTGTTTGCCACGCTCAAGGGCTACGCGGACGTGCTCCTGGTCGGCGAACGCACGGCACTCAACCTCATCCAGCGTCTGAGCGGGATCGCGACGCTGACCCGGCAGTACGTCAAGGCGGTCGAGGGCACCGGCGCGTCGATCGTCGATACGCGTAAAACGACGCCGGGCTTGCGGATGCTAGAGAAATACGCGGTCACCGTCGGCGGCGGCAAAAACCACCGCATGGGCCTCGACGACGGCGTGCTGATCAAGGACAACCACATCGCCCTCGCCGGCGGCATCACCAACGCCGTCACGGCCGCCAAAAACAAGGTTGGCCATTTGCACAAGATCGAGGTCGAAATCAGCAACTGGGCCCAGCTTCGCGAGGCGATGCTCGCCGGTGCCGAGATCGTGATGCTCGATAATCAAACCCCTGAGGAGGCCGCGAAGCTCGTCGGCATGGCCCGCGACATCAACCCCGCCGTCCTCATCGAAGCCTCGGGCAATATGTCCCTCGACCGCGTGAGATCCTACGCCGAAGCCGGCGTCGACCTAATCTCAGTCGGCCGACTGACCCACTCAGCAAGGGCCGTCGACATAAGTTTCAAGATCCAGATCGCATGACCAAGTCAGAACCACCTGCGTCAGCGGGTGGGAGCAGACTTACTCGTCAACGCCAGCATCTCCTCATTGGCCGACGCGATCGGTAGGAAATAGATCGCCGCCGTTGAAATGACCAACGCCACGGTGCAGACGATCCCGCCTTCGACACCGTAAGTGGTGCCGGTGAGCCAGGTTGGGCCGTTGTCGATCTCACGCAGCAGGGGCGATGACGTGATCGAGGTGAGGCCGCTGACCTCGATGCCGAAGAATGAGCCTTGCATCCAGTTCCACATGAGGTGCATGCCCCACACGAACCACAGGTCACGGGTTTTGAGATAGGCTACGCTGAACCAGAGTCCGGCGAGGATGGTATTGAGCGTGGAAATAGCGGTCACATTCGGGTTGCCGAGATGTACGCCGCCGAAAAAGACAGATGTGATCAGGATCGCCAACCAGGCGAGGCCCGAACGCGAGAAGGTCTGCAGGATATATCCGCGGAAAAGGGCCTCTTCGAACGCAGACGCGGCGGCAAACACGAGGAACGAGGTTCCTAACGACCGCGCAACTGCTCCTGAGCCCGCGGCGGCATCGTATTCAAATTTTAGGCCGCCGAATGCGAACGCAATAAGTACGGCAATGGCTAAGGTAACCGCACCGATCACCCCGCCGATGGCCAGGTGTTTCAGCCAACCGCGTGTAAACCACGATCCGAGTGCCCGGAAAGGAAGCCCTTCGAGGTACTTGCCGCACAGCCACCCGATCGCGATGGCCGGGATAAGCGACAGGATGCCGTTCGAGATCAGAAACGCCGGCTGGCCGGGTTTGGCATCGATACCGACAGCCGACAGTGCGAGTACGCCGAATACGCCTAGCACAAACGCGAAAACGACGAACGCGAACAGAAAAATGGCCGCCCGCCATCCGCTGCGCAGGCCGCCGCCGTTATCAAACAAAAGTGTATTTGTTTTTGCCAAGCGATTCAGATGATAGCGAAATAACCTTCGCTAGACAAAACGCGAGGCCGCGACCCAACGATTATGGTAAAATTTGGCAAAGAAATGCAGGAGTCTAAGCCGCCGAAGAACAAACGCCGTGTCCCGTGGGTACTGGGCTCGATAGTGTTTGTCTTGATGGGATTCCTTTTCTTGCTGCAAAATTCAAATCTCTGGCAGACGCTGTCGGTCAACAGCGCGACCGACACATTGCTGCTATACGCTCTGTCGTCGCTTAATTTTTTTGCGTTCGTTATCTTCGGATTTATTTTCCTGCGG
>JAYVUD010000388.1:0-12903 GCA_043788335.1 Chloracidobacterium sp.
GTTTTTCTATGGCAATCCACCCTGAGACTGAAGTGCCGCTCTTGATCGATTCGACATTGAGGCCGGCTGATTTGAGCCGTTCGATTGCCGCCGGATCGAAATTGGTGATAAATACGTCAATATGCGCTCTGCCATCGCGGACAAATTTGGCGTCGTTTCCGGTCGCCGCCGAGTCGCCGCTCTCGAGCCTGGCAACAAGATCATAGACCCAGAAATGGAGCTTTTGAGCCAGCCGCCGCCGCCTGAGCATCGCCGCGGTTTCGACGGCAGGTAGCGGGCCCGCCGCAGGTTCGGCCGCCGCCCTGCCGACGGTCGCACTTACCTTAACCGGTACCGACGCCGGCGTACCGGACGAATCGCCGAAATTATAGACTATCGCACCCGAAACATTGACCGGCACGCCGGACAGCATCGTCGGCGAAAATTTTGACGCCCGTGCAGCCTGCTCGGCGGCCGTCCGCAGGAGCGGATGCCCCGATACGGCGTTTGCCGAGATCACATTTCCAGTCTCGTCGATCGTCACTTGGACCGTGACCGCTCCCGTCGCGTTGACCGCACTTCCGGCCGCCGGATACGTCGGTTTCGGCAGGCTGACCGCCGTGCCGTTGAGCACGCCGCCGGAGATGGACTTTGGCGATGACACCTTTCCCAGCGAGAGTGTCACGCTATTTATGGCCGCCGGTGCATTTGACATGCTGTACGACGGAGTAGACGCAAGCCCTCCTCCCGATCCGCTGCCGTAACCAACTCCGCGGCCGTAGCCTACTCCATCGCCGCTCGCCTCGGCTTCAAATACAGTCCCCGCCGGGGCGTAGACGGGCACGCGAACGCGTTTTCCGTTCTTCGTTTGGTTGACCACCCGCTCCTCGACCGCGACGAAGGACGTGTATTGAGTCATCAGGTGATAGTCGACGCCGAGTTTGGCGATCTGATCGGCGATCGTGGCGGACGGTTTGGCCGCCTCGCTGCTTACGTCCCAACTGTTTGACATCAGTTCGTCGACCTTGGTCCGTGCCCAGAGCGAAGCGAGAACATCGTTCTTCGGCTCGTCCGCCGGCAGATTGAGCATGATCTCGCGTTCGAATGGCAAACCGCCGATCTTGCCGCGTAGCTTGATCTTGCCGCTTGCCGCGTTTTTGTATTTTCCGTAAATGACGAACGGTTTCGCCCCGAACAGGTCGGGAATGCGTTTCGGATAAACGCCTGTGACCGGTAGCCCGGCCCAGTCGATCGAGATGTCCGTTAGATACGGGTTGCGGATCCGTTCGTGGAACCGCTTGGCGGCACGCGTACCGTCATCCTCGAGGGCGACATACTCGGCCTCGGCGCGTCCCTCTTTAGCGACATTGTCGAGCAGGAAACGGTTGACCGAACTGCCGATGCCGAACGAAAAGACGCGTGCGTTCGGGTGCTTTTTGACCTCGGCAATGATCTCCATATCGTTGCCGACCTCGCCGTCTGTCATAAAGCAAACGATCCGCATATGGTCCGCAGCGTCCGAGGCGTCGAGAGCCGCTTTGATCGCCGTCATCATCTCGGTCCCGCCGCCGCCGCTTCGGCCCGCGAGGAAAGCCTGTGCCGCGTCGAGATTGGCACGCGTCGCGGGCAGCGGTTTGTCGAATAAGATTGCGGTCTCACCGGCGAATGTGATCAGATTGAACGTGTCGTTAGGGTACAGGCCGTCGAGTGCCATCTTCATCGACTCTTTGGCCTTTTCGATCGGAAAACCGCTCATCGACCCCGAGGTGTCGAGAACGAAGACTATTTCCTTCGGCGTCAGGTCCTCAGTCGACATCCGCTCGGGCGGCGACAGTATCAGGCTGAAAAATCCGCCTTTCGCCCCGCCGGTCGCCAGCACAGCGTCCTCCATCCGTTTACCGATGACGTCGTAACGCAGCACGAAATCCTTGTTCGGGATCGTCCTTTCGTCCTGCAGCGTTATTCTTGCCGAGTTTGACGTAAGGTTGACGGTGTTGATCTGATGCGAGCCGGAACGCACCTCCTCGACCGGGACGCCGGCGTTGAGGTTGACCTCGATCGAGATATCGTGCCCTGCCCGTGTCGGCGGCACCGTTTCCGCGTTGCCTTTGCCGCCGGGGTCATACCGCGGTGCGACCGTCATCGGAAAGACAAATTCATAGCTCCCGTCGTCAAACTTCAGCGTCTCGACATAGCTGATCTCGATCACGACCCGCTCGCCCGGCATTATGTTGGCGACCGATTGGGTAAAGATGTTCGGCCGGTCCTGATCGAGCAGGCTGGTGGCTTTTCCCTCCTGTTTGGCGTTTTCGTACACCTTGCGGGCCTCGCCCTTTTTCATCACCACGCCGCGAATCGTCCGGCCGCCGATCTTCATCGTCATCTCGTCGACCGCACCGTTCTGCGACAGCGGGAACGTATAGACCGCCTCGATCGGTTCGGTGAAGTTATTCTCAAATTCCTGGCTGACCCGGACACGGGCGATAAACCCGGCGATATCGGCCTTGACGGCCGTACTTTTGAGCGGGCACGCACCGACATCCTTACCAGACCTGGTCGCCGCAAAAAGCGACCCTTGGGTTACATCCGGCGACTCTTGAGCATTGAGTGAACAGACCGGTGCGAGCAATAGGGCGAATAGAAATAGTAGTTTTTGCATGATCGTATTCCACCAAATTTTTTAAAATTGAAAACAATATATCCGAAGGACTAGTCTGGTTAGACACCGAATGTTATCGAAATGTTCCCGGGATGCGACAAAAAGCCGCAATTTCGCAAACGACGGAACGCCGCCCCGATCTCTCAGGGCGGTTATCCTTCCAAATTCAAGCTCGGGCCTTCGAGTTAGATCCGCGGCATGATGAGTTTTACCTCGTCGATGTCGACGAGGCTCGCGAGTTTGTCGAGAGCGATCCGGCCGGTGACCGTCAGGCCTTTCTCCGAAATCTGCTCATACCCCGCGGCCTTGAGCCTGGCGATAATTGCCGCCGTCTTTGCCGTCAGCTCGATCCGGATCTCAGCCTTGCCGTCGCGGACGAATTTCGCTTCGTTCGCGGTTGGCTCGGCGATACCCTTTTTCAAACGAGCAACGACGTCGAACAGCCAGAAATGCAGCTTATCGGCGACCGCCGTCGCCCGCTTTTCCTCCGCCGTGGGCGGTTCGGCCCGCATCTTTCTTAGAAATACGTTGGCTTTACCGTCATTGTCGAACGCATACACGATTTCGCCCGTAACGCGAACCGCTCTGCCATTTGCTATCGCCGGAGCAAATTTCGACTCCTTCGCGGCGATTTCACACGCCGCTCTGAGCAATGCGTTGCCGGCGGTGGCAATCGCGGACGCGACCGAACCATTGCGGTCGATATGGATCGTGACCGTGACGTTTCCGACCGCCTTGGCGGCACGTGCCTCGGGTGAGTACGCCGGTTGGCCGACCGTCTCCATTTGGCCGGAAATCGGCGACTTTTTGTTAGAGTTCAACGTGCCCGTACGGAAATTGGTCACCTCTTGTCCGTCGATAACGAACACATTTTCGCTACCGCTCGCACCGTCGACCTGAAATCCGCCAGCCAGGCTTTGTGGCCTCGTTCCCGGAACCGTTCGGAGCATACTGGTGAAACTGACGCCCTTCGGCAGATTTTGGATCTGCCTCGCCGTGATATTGGTACTCGTTTTGCTTTCGGACGCGTCTACCGCTGCAACTTGGCCCGCGGAAACATTTACGACCTCAGACGCCGCCAGCACGCTGCCGTTGCCCGTTCCATTTCCATACCCGCTACCTGAACCGGATCCGGTGCCCGGCGCCGACCCTGACCGGGTAACGATATTGACGGCCCCGCCGCCGCCGCCGCCGCCACCGCCGCCATTGGGAGACTTGACGCTCGGCGGACTTTGAAGCGAGGCCAAAATCCCGAGGCTCGCAAACGGAGTATCAGCATTCTTCGGATCCATCCCCTCCGGCAATACGTTCGGCACCGCGACGGTCGTGGGCGTGCCATTCGGATTGGCGACGCGGTCCTCGACGGCGATGAACGATGTAAACTTCGTCATTAGGCCAAATTCGAGGCCGATGTTGGTGATCTGAGCATCGAGATCGGCACCGACCTTTGCGCCCTTGGCGGCGAGCCTCGCGGTCGATAGTTCGTCGATGCGGGTACGTGCCCAGAGCGTCGCGAGCGCCGGGTTGCCGCTGTTGTTTTCGGGCAGATCGAAATTGATCTCGCGGACATAGGGCATGCCGGCGAGTTTGCCCCGGAGGCGAATGACGCCGCTGCCGCCCTTTGTGTAGCGTCCGTGGAGGATCACGGGTTTTGCCGAGAAAAGGTCCGTCAGTTTACCCGGATAGACATCGGCGACCGGCATCCCGTTCCAATCAACCGAGAGGTCGGTCAGAAGCGGCGTGCGGACGCGTTCGTAAAATTTCTTGGCCGCCTTGGACCCGTCGTCTTCGAGTGCGACGTACTCGGCCTCGCCCTTTCCCTCGATAGCGATCTTGTCGAGCAACGCACGGTTTACCGACTGGCCGATGCCGAAACTGAAGACCCGTGCGTTCGGGTGACGCTGTACCTCGGCGACGATCTCGTCGTCATTGCCGACCTCGCCGTCGGTCATAAAACAGACGATCCGCAGGTGGTCTTTGGCGTCGGACGGTGCAAGGGCCGCCTTGATCGCCGTCATCATTTCGGTCCCGCCGCCGCCCTCACGGCCGGCCAGAAAAGCTTGCGCCTCATCGAGATTTGCCCGGGTTGCCGGAACCGGTTGGTCGAACAGGATGGATGTATCGCCAGCGAACGTGATCAGATTGAACGTGTCCTCGGGATAGAGGCCTTCGAGCGAGAGCTTCATCGCTTCTTTGGCCTTTTCGATGGGAAAACCGCTCATTGAACCCGAAGTGTCGAGAACGAAAACGATCTCCTTCGGCGTTCGATCCTCGGTCGCAACTTTGTCAGGCGGCTGCAAGATCAGCGTGAAAAATCCGCCGCGTTCGTCGCGATGCGTCAGTATCGCATCCTCGATCCGCTTGCCGGTAACATCGTATCGTAGGATGAAATCCTTGTTCGGGATGACCTTTTCGTCGCGCAGTGTGATCCGTGCCGCGTTCGGAGCATAGTTTATCTGTGTAATGTTGTGCGACGTCGAGCGTATCTCTTCGACCGGGACGCCGGCGTCGAGATTGATCTCGACCGTGATGTCGCTGCCGTTACGCGTCGGTGTGATGGGCAGCGAAATGCGGGTAGCGTCATTGACGCCGGCGGGAATGTACCGCGGTGCGACCGTCATCGGGAAGACAAATTCGTACGCTCCGTCTTCGTATTTGAGCGTCTCAACATACGCTATCTCGACGGTCACGCGCTCGCCCGGCATTATATTTGCGACCGACTGGGTAAAGATGTTGGTCCGTTCCTGGTCGAGCAGGCTCGCGGTTTTGCCCTCGGATTTGGCAGTTTCGTAGGTTTTGCGCGCCTCTTCGCGTCGCATTATTTTGCCGCGGATGACGCGGTCACCGACCGTCATCGTCATCGCGTCGACCGCTCCGTTTTGCCCGAGCGGAAACACATAGATAGCCTCGATCGGCTCGGTAAACGAGTTTTCAAACTCCTGCCGGACCGTTACACGCGAAATAAATCCGCTGATATCGGCCTTGACAGCAGTGCTTTTCAACGGGCACATTCCAAGCTCGGTGCCCTGTCTGTCCGTCGCAGACAACGAACCCTCAGTCACCTGCTGGCCATAAACACCGGCCGCAAGACACACCGCTACCACAAGCAAAAACAAACCTTTGCACATAAAATACTCCTCAATGTCCTAACAGTTTCTGTAGAAGGTAATCGAAGCGCCGCCCTTTTGTCTGGTTGGATACACCAAGTCGGGAAAAGGTTTGTTCGGGCTAAAAATAAATGCGGGCCGTCACTCGAGAAAGGTAAGTGTCGCGTTATTATCCGGTGGGGGTTGGATCGCAGTTTGCGGTTTCTACCTGCGGTGAGCCAACTGTGGAAAAGCGTGTGGAAAAACGGCGCGTTAATGATCGGCGGATGTGTCTGGAACCCAGGCCCGTGTCAGATCATCGGCGGGTTGAATGTTGCCGCCACGAGATCGCTGCGGCGCGGATAATGTAATATCGTCCCGAGAATGCCTAACCCCGAGAAAACAAAGAAATACGGATAGCTATAGGCGATAGCCACGAAAACGCCGATCAATGATACCGACTCGCAGAGGGCACACCCGATGATCATTCCGGTCTGGATGAGTAGAATATTCCGTTCTGTGACCGAGCGGTTAATATACTTTTTGCGGAGCCCGAACGAGAGGCCGAGGTTTGACAGGGCGACAACGCCGAGAATGGCGTAGATGACGCCGTTTGGCCCAAACACGGGGCGGCTGAGATCAAAATTGAACAGTTCGGGCTTGATAAAAAATAGCATTGCGAGAAACAAAATTTGCGAAACGACGAGCGCAAACCAAATGATCATGAGCGTCATCAATGCCTGATCGATATTTTTCTCGGGATTTTGCATCGGTTTCGAAAGTGCGTCGTCGAGGTTTAAGGCTGTGATCGTCACGTACACCGCTTCGCGGCCTGACCACTGATCAGCCCCCGCAACTACTGATCTGATCACCCTTACTATTCACGCCAAAATTTTCGAACCACAACTGAAAGACCAAGAGCGTCCAGAGCGACTTGGAGTGATCGATCTTACCGGATTCGTGTTCGGCCAGCAGTTTTTGCACGTATACGGGGTTAAACAGCCCTTGACGGGTCAGACGGTCGGGCGCAAGCATTTCGCGAATGAGCGGATTTAACTTGCCGCGGAGCCATCCGGCAAGCGGTATCACAAATCCGTTCTTCTTGCGTTTTGTGATCTCCGGCGGTAGCAGCGGCGCGACGGCCTTTTTCAGAAGGAACTTGCCCGTTCGGCCCCACGCGAATTTTACCGTATTAGTGTTTAGCTTAAAATCTCGGGGCAGAGCCGCCGCAAACTCGACAATGCGGCGGTCGAGGAACGGGGTTCGGACCTCGAGCGAGACAGCCATACTCGCCCGGTCGACCTTGGTCATTATGTCCTCGGCCAGATAAAATTTCATGTCCAGGAACTGCATGCGTTCGACAATGTTGTTCGTCGCAATGTCCGTGTCAAATACGCAGTTATCCGCCCAGGCCCGGGCTCCGGCGTAGATGTCCGAACTGTCTTGAGCCTTTACGGCATCGGTCAAAAGGTCGTCAAGTTCGTCTTTCATGAACGAACCTCCGAGCGACAGGTGCCGAGCGATGGTGTCCTTTTCGGACAACGATCTGATGAACCGTTTGGCCAGATAGTCAAACGTCATATTCTTTCGGCCGGCCGGCAACATCCGGATCGGCTTTTCGATCAGGCTATGTCTGAGAAAACCGGGTATCAGCTCGTACCTCTCGGCCATCTTGTGGGCGTAATAGGACGGATATCCGGCAAAGATCTCATCGGCCCCGTCGCCGCCGAGTGCGACCGTCACCTCGGAACGGACAAAACGCGAAAGAAGGTAGGTTGGCAAGATCGACGGATCGGCCATCGGCTCGTCGAGCCACGACGCGATGTCGGGGACCAGATCGGCGGCCCGCTCGACGCTCAAGCGGTCTTCGTGGTGCTCAGTGCCGAGATGCTCGGCGACCAGACGGGCCTGGCTCGACTCGTCAAACGATGCCTCCTCAAATCCGATACAGAACGTCTTAATCGGCTTACTCGAAAACTGCTGAGCGTAAGCAGCGATGCAGGACGAATCGACGCCGCCGCTGAGCAGGACACCGAGAGGCACGTCGGAGACGAGCCGGATCCTCGTCGCGTCGGCGATCAATCCGCGTAGTTCCTCGGCCGCATCAGCTAGCGTCGGTTCCGGCAGTTGCTTTTTGTAGTTTAGCTTCCAATATTCTTCGATCTTGATCTCGCCGTTTTCGAGCGTCAGGCTGTGGGCAGCCGGTAATTTGAAGATGCCTTCGAAAATAGAGAAGGGAGCCGGGATGTAATCGAACGCGAGATATTGGCGCAGTGCCGGGAGACTCAGGCGGGTGTCGACATCCGGATGGTCGATCAGGGCCTTTAGCTCCGAACCGAAGATAAGTTTGCCGCCGAAAACGCCGTAATAGAGTGGTTTTTTGCCAAACCGGTCACGCGCAATGAAAAGCTTTTTGCGGTTCGAGTCCCATATCGCAAACGCGAACATGCCGTTTAGCTTATCGAGCATCGCCTCGCCGAGATCCTCGTAGAGATGCGGCAGAACCTCGGTGTCCGAGTGTGAGATCAACTGATGGCCGCGGTCGATGAGATCCTGACGCAGTTGGCGATAGTTGTATATCTCGCCGTTCATAACGACGGTCAATGACCTGTCCTCGTTAAAGAACGGCTGTGAACCGGACACAAGGTCTATAACCGCGAGACGCCGGATGCCGAGAGCGACCGCATCGTCCACGAACACGCCTTCCGAATCGGGCCCGCGATGCGCGATCGTTCCGCACATCGAACGCAGGATCGCCTCATTGCCGCGATCCTCGCCTGCCAGATCAGCATCAATATTTGCCCAACCTACAATTCCGCACATTATTTCTTTATTATTATCGAGTCATCGACCCGTCCGTCATTGACGGCGATCCTATTCATAGCTCAGAGCGTCGACAGCTTCCATTCGGGCAGCCCGGATCGCCGGGTATAATGCCCCGATGGCGCCGCCGATCAGCGAGCCTGCCAGTGTCAGCAATATCCATTTAATGTCGAATGAAAGCTGCATGGACGACGACGTTTTTTCCAAAAGAACCGGCAGCGGCAGCGTCATCATCACACCCGCGATCACACCGAAAAAGCTGATCAATAGTGCTTCTTGGGTGATCAAACCGGCGATGCCCGCCTTTGACATACCCAGCGATTTCAGTATCCCGATCTGACGCGTGCGTTCGGTAACTGTCGTGTACATTGTCAGCAATATCACCAGTGTCCCGATGACGACCGCGACGCCGATGACCACGTTCAGAAAGATGTCGATCGCCGGGACCGCGTGAACGTAGAGCTCCTCAAAATCTTTCGTGAATATGACCTGATGATCAGGGTACTTTGCCGCAATGGCGGCGGCGACCGCCTGTTCCTTTTCAGGGTTTGTGACCTTTACAAAAAACATTGAACAATTGTCCGAGTCAGGTGACAATTGATGCTGCATACGACGCAGCGGGATCTTGATCCGGGCCCCGCTCGGCGGTGAGAATGTGCCGACGATCGTAAATTCCTTTTCATAGATCTTGAGCGTGGAACCGACGTTGAGCTTTTTCTGAGCCTGCCACGCGGTATCGATCATCGCTTCATCGCCGTCGAGGCCGAGCTTTCGGCCCTCGATGACCTGGAGGCCGGCCATCTCGGACATCTCGTCAAAGAGAATGCCGTCGAGCAATCGGCTGCCGGTTTCGCTGTCGCTGGCCGTATCGAGGTGCTGACCGATCGGCACCACCTTTTGTACGCCGTCGATCTTGGCGATCTCAGGCGCAAGCTCGATCGGCAGGCGAAACGGTTCCGAACCGCTGAGACCGAACGTGCCCGATGCCCTGACCATTATCTCGGCACCGACATTTGCCTCGCGGCGGGCATTGCCTCGCAAGGTGCCATTGGCAAGCCCGACCGTGGCAATGATCAGCAATACGCCGAGCCCGATGCCCAGAATACTAACAACTGATCGCACCGGTCGGTGCAAAAGATTTGATAACAGAAGGTTGTCGGTCATCGTCGATTTAATAAGGGCAGTTGCCGACCCGAGCCAAATTTCGAACAGCTAATCCTCAACACGTCGGTTCGAAACCGAAATACGTACTTTACAACATTTACGATTATACCGCCGCCGGCGGTGGTCGACTCTCGCTCGGGCATGCATAGTTTCTGATCCGAGACAGCCCGGGCAGATGTTGGTGCGTGAATCTGCGTGAATTACCGAGAAAGCGGTCACCAAAAAGTGTAATACAGGGTTTGCCAATAAGCAGCCAAAGAGTCCGTTTCTAACTATCTATGACATCTTAGCAAATTCTGACGAAATGCAAGAAGCATTACGGCAAACAATGGCTGCCGTAATGCGGTATCGGTCGGACCTTTAGCAGGAATTGATCGATCAAACCGGCTGCGACAGTTTCCGAGCCGGAATGGCGACGGACCGAAAAGCAAGCCGGTCATCGTCGCAAAAAACCTCGATACGGCTGTCAACAGTGACATTGCCCTGTATCATCGCCTCGGAGATCTCGTCCTCGACATATTTCTGAAGCGCACGCTTCAAGGGCCGGGCACCGTACTTGCGGTCGCCGCACGTTTTGTCGATGAGCCAGGTTTTGGCCTCATCGGTCAGTGCGATCGTCATATGCCGATCCTCGACGATCTTGTTAAGTTTTTGGATCTGCAGATCGACGATCTGCCGCAGATCGGCGTCGATCAGTTCGTCAAAGATCACGATCTCGTCGAGACGGTTGATAAACTCAGGAGCGAACGTCTGTTTGACCGTCGCCATCACTTGCTCCTCGACCTGTTCGCGGGTCGTATTGTTATTGGCACGGAACCCGAACGCGGCATTTTTCTGAATAATGCGGGCACCCAGATTGGACGTCATTATAAATATCGCGTGTTTACAGTCGACGACCTGGCCGAGTGCGTCCGTTATGACACCGTCCTCAAACACCTGAAGCAAAATGTTGAACACATCAGGATGCGCCTTTTCGATCTCATCGAACAGAACGACCGAGTATGGCGAACGGCGGAGTTTTTCCGTCAATTGGCCGCCTTCCTCGTGGCCGACGTATCCCGGAGGCGAACCGATAAATTTGGAGACAGCGTGCTTTTCCATAAACTCGCTCATATCAAAGCGAATCAGGGCACGTTCGGAACCGAACAGGTATTCTGCGAGGGTTCGAGCGACCTCGGTCTTGCCGACGCCCGTTGGCCCGAGGAATAGGAACGAACCAACCGGACGACCCGGGTTTTTGAGCCCGGCACGCGAGCGGCGAATAGCACGGGCGAGGGCCGAAATTGCCGGCCGCTGCGAGATGATGCGTTCGTGGAGGGCGGACTCGATATTGAGCAGCTTTTGAGCCTCTTCGAGCTTGATCGAGGAGACCGGGATCCCGGTCCAGCGTGAGATCACATCTTCGACATCGTCGCGAGTTACCTCGACGGCAACAAAAGAATCTTCGAGCGTCCGCAATTCGTACGAGATCAACTGATCTTCGTTGGCGGCGGCTCGTTTCCAATTTTCAACAGTCTCTTTCCACGACGGCTCACCGCGATTTTCCTGCTGATGCCGCAACTTGGCACGGGCACCGGCCTCGTCGAGCACGTCGATGGCCTTATCCGGCAAAAAACGGTCGGAAATATACCGGTTTGACTGTTTAACGGCTGCTTCGAGAGCCTCTTTGGCGTAGCGTATATGGTGGAAAGCCTCATAGCGCTCGACGATACCCTCGATGATGATCAGAGCATCGGCCTCGCTCGCCGGTTCGACCTTGACGGCCTGAAATCGGCGTTCGAGAGCACGGTCTTTCTCGATGGTTTTGCGATACTCGGTCGGCGTGGTCGCACCGATGCACTGGATCTCACCGCGTGATAATGCCGGCTTGAGGATATTAGCCGCGTCGAGCGTGCCCTCGGCCGAGCCGGCACCGACCAGCGTGTGAAGCTCATCGATAAACACGATATTCTCCGTGTTCTCTCTCAACTCGGCCATTATCTTTTTCAGACGCTCTTCAAATTGGCCGCGGTATTTAGTGCCTGCAACGATGAGCGACAGATCGAGCGAGAGGATGCGTTTGTCCTCGAGAAACGTCGGAACGTTTCGCTCGACGATACGTTGAGCGAGGCCCTCAATGATCGCAGTTTTGCCGACGCCCGATTCGCCGATTAGGACCGGATTGTTTTTGGTTCGGCGGCAAAGTATCTCGATGAGTCGGCCGATCTCGGCCTCGCGGCCGATGAGCGGGTCGAGGCGGCCCTGATTGGCCTCGTCGGTGAGGTCGCGGGTAAACTCGATCAGGTTCGGCGTTTTCGAATTCTCTTTGCTGGGCGTCAATATCGCCGGCACGACGCTGTGTTTCGCCATGTCATTGCGAACGTCCTGCAGCCTCAGGCCGTAGCCGAAGAGAATTTCGGCCGCAACGGACTTTTCTTCGCGAACCAGTCCGAGCAGCAAATGCTCTGGGCCGATGTGACGATTTTTGAGCTGACGGCTCTCCTCGTTCGCATAGAACAGTATACGTTTGGTCACCGGCGAAAGATGAAGTTCGGCAGATTGCGGGATACGATCGCGGAGAACGATGCGTTCCTCGACGTCGCGGCGGATCTTGTCGACGGTCAACGCGTGGCGAAGCGGAAAAAAGCGTGCCGCGATCGTCTTATCCTCACGCATTAGGCCAAGCAATATGTGCTCAGGTGCGATGACGGGCGACCCGTATTGCAACGCCTCGTAGCGGGCAAAAAAGATAACCCGTCTGGATCTCTCCGTGTAGCGTTCGAACATAAAAAACAAACTCGTCGGCTTAACTCAGATCAAAGCTCATTATACTGGAAAGCCGAACCAACACGTCAGAAGTATTATGAGAACTATTTCTTAAGTAGCTAGTAGTGTTAATAGTCGCAAAGAACCGCCGACTCCAGAAGTAGACACCGAAAAACGGGTGAATTCGCCAAATTTCGGCGGATACCCATCAAGATGGAGAAAGTAACGTCAATTTGCCAGCGGCGAGTGCGGTTCAAGCTCAAATTCATCGATCTGTCGTTCGACCACAACGGCCTGGTCTTTTTTGGTAATGCCGCGAAGCATCTCGCCGGCCGGAGCGAGTTCGACCCGGGACGTGATGATCCGGGCAATTCGTTTCGGAAGGAATTTTGGTGCGATCCCGGCGATCGAATCAGCCAGTGCCACGATGTCGCCGCCGCCTGACCA